>CALXFK010000109.1 GCA_944387575.1 uncultured Clostridia bacterium | reverse complement strand
TCGGAGTGACAAGCGGCGGATATCCGAGATCCTTGCGGACGCGAGGAGTCTCCGCGAGAACTTCGTCGATGCGGTCCATGGCGTTCTGAGCCTTGAGCTGTGCGACGAGGTTGGAGAGCATGCCTCCCGGGATCTGGTACTTGAGCGCGTCGGTCTTGGTCTCCATGACAAACGGATCGAGAAGTCCGCTCTTGAGGTATTCGTCCTTGACTGGCTTGAAGAAGGTGTTGATCTCGCTGAGGACCGCGTCGTCGAGGTCGACGGTGTAGCCGAGCTGACGGAGCGCGTAAGCCATCGATTCGGTGGCGGGCTGGCTGGTGCCGCCGCTGAGGCAGCTTATCGCAGTGTCGATGATGTCGGCGCCGGCTTCAACAGCCTTGAGCAGGGTCATCGGACCGAGACCGGTGGTGGAGTGGGTGTGCAGGTCGACCGGCAGGTCGCCGACCGTCTCCTTGATGGCTTTGACGAGGTCGTAAGCCTCCTGCGGACCCATGATGCCGGCCATATCCTTGATGCATATGCTGTCCGCGCCCATGTCCTTCATCTGCTTGGTGAGCTTTGCATAGGCTTCGAGGGTGTGGACGGGGGAGGTGGTGTAGCTGATGGCGACCTGGGCTTCGCCGCCGGCTTTGTGGGTCTCGTTGACGCAGAGCTCGATGTTGCGGAGGTCGTTGAGCGCGTCGAATATCCGGATGATGTCTATGCCGTTGGCAACCGACTTCTCAACGAAGAGCTTGACAACATCGTCCGGATAGTGCTTGTAGCCGAGAAGGTTCTGACCACGCAGCAGCATCTGGAGCTTGGTATTCTTCACGGCTGCGCGGATCTTGCGCAGACGCTCCCACGGATCCTCGTCGAGATAGCGCAGGCAGCTGTCAAAAGTGGCGCCGCCCCAGCACTCGAGAGAATAGTAGCCCGCCTTGTCCATCGTTGTGAGGATGTCGGCAAACTTTTCGTAAGGCATTCTTGTTGCAAGCAGGGACTGCTGCGCATCACGCAGCACGGTTTCGGTAAACCTGACTTTCATAGATACCTCCTGATGAGTTTATGGTTAATAAAAATAATGGTGTGAGGTCGATATGAGCCATTTATGCCACTGCGCCACACTACCCACTATAATTTTTACATGATAATGTTACCATATTCCATGAAAATTGCAAATGTCAAAAGCAACGAAAAAGAGAAACCACAAAGAATGATTTTTGAGATACTTGGTCACAATTCTTTGCAATTCCGAAACACTGTCAATCATTCTACGCTTAAACAAGGAAATGTAATATGTTGGAAAATTCTTGTTAGCAAAATGACCGGGACGACTAAAAGTAGGTTGATAAAGTAAGTAACAGCTGGAAATAAACCATTAAACGTAAAAGATGTACATAATTTGGAAAATAATGCACACTACATAGAAAAATATTTAAAAATTAGGAAGATAAACGAACACACATATGCAAAAATGTCCAAAGAAAAAGTTCTATATAAAAAAGTAATTAAATGCAGTGAGAAAAGCCTAATATAAAGAAAATATGGCTCATGCAATAAAAAACACAATAAACCGCCTGTTCCCTAAAAGAGGGTTTTGCAGGCGGCTACAGTGCTTTCGATATATTTTTAATATATTATTTTACATTGACAAGTAATATAGATGGGGTTTACTATATATGTGTAAAATATGTTAAGCGAGTTATGGCTATATGAGTATTATTTGAGCTGCAAGATATAGCCCGAATCCGGGTATACCGAACAGCCCTGAGAATATCACTCCAGCCGCAGAGACCCCGAAACTCACTCCGGTAAGCGGAGCTGCGGCGTCTACGGCGCAGAGCACAAGAAACGAGATTGTTGCGCGCAGAGCAAAACGCAGAGTTGCTTTTAGTGCCGTCTTTATATGTATCCCTCCATTTTTCCGCTCCGCACGGCGGGAGCTACCTTTCCATGCGGAGTGGGCGGAAGCTCGCATCCGCCCGGCAGCCGGTCTCGCGAGCCCGGCGGATCAGGTAGTTGTATCGTGCCTGGAGCGAATTGATCTCAAATACGGTAGCCTCGACAAGTTCGGGTTCGACGGTGTTGTCAAAGCTTATTCGTGCATCCTCAAGGGCGGAGCGTGTCTCTTCCAGTGCCTTGAGGAGCTCGGAGCGTTCGTCGTCCGTTTTGTGTGCAGTTCTGCGAAACATGTGCGAGCCTCCTTTGAATAATATGACCTGTTGGTAATGTGTATGCTGGGATACGTAGTGGACTGCCCAGTCTTTTGAAATAATTTTTACCGCTGTTTCCAGTAAATATACAGGGAACCAACGCAAACTTTGTGCGTTTCACTCTGTATAATGACATAAATAAATATAAATATATCTCATATATCTGCGCAATTGCGGAAGTTTAGCTGTCGATTTAGCGCCGGAAAAGATTGCCATAAAATTTATAACGATTTTAAGTATCTGCTCGGGAGGTACGGGCATAATACTCCTGTCCCGCCGAGAGGCAATCAGTCCGGTGGCAAGAAAGCTGTTTACAGTTTGTAAGCCGAAAGGACACCTCACGCGCGGCGACGGCAGCGCCCTCCCGTTTGGGGCAAGGACGCGGCATAGCACGGGCGCCTGTGTGCGGCGCAGGGCTCTGTGCAAAGTTCGTGGTTCGAACAGTACGGACCATGCGCTCAAACCGCAGGGAAATGTTGAATACAATGTTTCCCACACCCTGCCGTCTGAACCCCGGTTTCCGACGGTATGGAAGGACCGGCGCAGAGTTTGAAAAAGAGCTCTGCGCCGGTCGTTGTCGTTGTTATATTATATTGTACATATGATACGGACATGTTTAGTCCTCTATGGACCAGTTGATTATGCGGTTGCCCCGAACGAGAAAGCTTTGAAACGCGAGTCTTGCCATAGGGCTGTCGGACAGGGAGTCTGAATAGAATCGATCGGGGCGGATGTCGCCAAATATTTCGCGAAAGCGCCGCGGTTTCTCTTCGCCCGAGCAATTCAGCCCGGTGTACTCGCCTGAGTCCGGGTCGACTATCGAGGCGATAAGCGTGTTTATGCCGAGTCTTGCGCATATCGGCGCAAGGAGAAATTCGGGGGAGGCGGATATTATAACGTCGTCCTCACTAAACTGGGACAGATACCACTGCTTTATACGGTGTGCGTTGCGGTTCCAAAACTCGTAGAGCGCCCGATCTCGGTCGGGCAGGTAGGCAAGAAACGAAAAGAAGTACTGTTTGAATTCGGTTTTGCCCTCCTTTCCAAGAATAAACCGGATCGTGTGAAGTGAAATGCGTGGAAGAGCCGCCGCAGTGCGCGGACGGGTGCGCAGGCAGAAGAGCCAGAACCTGAATGTGCTGTCCCCTCTGAATATGGTGTTGTCAAAATCGTATGTGTTCATGTGTCAATAATAGCATACTGCTGTCGTCCTATCAAGGTATTTGAATGGGAGGCGGCGTTTAGACACCGCTAAATATTTCTTATGTGCAGGTGTTGGGCAAGCATCATGTTGTGCCGGAGAGTGTACGACAGAAGTGGCGAGGTGAGGTATGATATCACACAGGGCTGTAGGCGAGCTACTAATCAAGTCAGGGGTCGTGAGTGCGCAGCAGTTAGAGAAAGCTGCGGAGGAGAGTACCAGACGGGGAGTGGGTGTCGAGGATGTGCTGGTCGAGAGCGGCGCGTTAAGTGAGCGCCAGCTTGCGGATGTGTTTTGCGAACAGCTGGGGCTTGAGTATGTTGACATATCGGGGCTAGTAGTGTCCGCAAAGCTTAGCTCGGCAGTGCCTGGGAGTATAGCAATCAGATACGGTGTTGCTCCGGTGCGGGTCGGGGAGAACGAACTTTGGCTCGCAATGAAAAATCCACTGGATTTCATTGCCGTGGAGGAAGTGCGTGCGCTTAGTCATCGCAGGGTAGTTCCGGTGGTTTGTACGCGCACCGCGCTTGAGCGTGCAATAGATGTGATGTATGGAAGTGACGGGCTTGTCGGAGCGATTGCGGAGCTCGAGAGCATGGATGCTGAGAATGAGGAGCCGGCGCCAAAACCGGCGGAGAGTACATTGGATGGTTCAGCACCTGCAATACGGGTGGTAAATCTTCTGATAGAGAGGGCTGCGGACGAGCGGGCAAGCGACATACATTTTGAGCCGCGCGAGGGCGGTCTGTACATACGTATACGCATAGATGGAGTACTTCAAAACTGGTTTGTACTTTCGCGGGAGGTCGCAAGCCCAGTGACCACTCGTCTGAAAGTGATAGGCGGAATGAACATAGCTGAGCGGCGGCTTCCGCAGGATGGACATGCAAGCGTGACTGTTCGCTCGGAAAAGATCGACCTGCGAATTTCGGCTCTGCCCACCATCCATGGCGAGAAGGTAGTGGTGCGGCTGCTGCGCGATATGGGTGAGTTGCTCGCAAAGGAGAATATAGGTCTAACAAACGACGACCTTGTGAAGTACGATGAGCTGTTGAAACGGCGAAGCGGGATGATCCTCATAGCGGGACCGACCGGGTCGGGCAAGAGCTCTACGATGTACTCGATGATACGCGAGATGAATACGACCGGCGTTAATATTGTCACGCTGGAGGACCCAGTCGAGTACAACATAGACGGAGTAAACCAGGTCCAAATAAATGATAAAACCGGTCTGACCTTTGCCGTGGGGCTGCGTGCGGTACTGCGGCAGGATCCGGATATAATCTGCATCGGCGAGATCCGTGACGGCGAGACCGCGAGCATAGCTATGCGTGCTGCGGTGACCGGACACCTCGTGCTCACTACCGTTCATACGAACGACGCGGCAAGTGCAGTGGAGCGGCTTATGGACATAGGGGTTGAACCATACATGATCTCGGCGGCGCTGAAAGGGGTCATGTCGCAGAGGCTTGTCAGGCGGATATGCCCGGCGTGCCGCGCCGAATATCTCCCGGAGAAAGGCGGGGTGGAGGAGGGCTTTGACCCGCCGGCGCCGAACGGTCGGTTCTATCGGGGCACGGGCTGCCGGGAGTGTTTCGGCACCGGTTACCGGGGAAGGACCGGCGTGTTCGAAATCGCTGCGTCGAGCGGTCGAAACCTGCTGCGCACGGAGAGCGGCGAATTCAGATTTACCGAGCAGTATACTACGCTTGTCGAGAATTGCCGGAGACTCGTGCGCGAGGGAGTGACGACCGTCCACGAGGCGCTGCGGGTAATCGGTTCGGCGGGCGAGTGAATAAGACTGGACGAATGCGGAGGTGGTCGGTTTGCCTGTGTACAGATACAGAGCAATAACCCTGGAGGGAAAAGCGGTTGTCGGCATGATGCCGGCGCGGAGCAGGGAGGAAGCCATTGGCAGGACAAGGCAGAGGTTCCCTGCGGTCACCGGGATTAGAAGAACGGGACGTATGCAGCGGTCGATGAGGTCGAGTATATTGTTCCGACCCGGCGACAAGGCTATTGCAGTCATGTGTAACCGGCTCTCGATAATTCTTGGGTCGGGAATGCCGACGTCGGAGGCAATCCGTCTCGCCGCAGACCAGAGCAGGGACCGCACGATGGGCGGCATGTTGAGGGCGGTCTCGGAGAACATGGAGACGGGACTCGGTCTCGCGGCGAGCTTTGCGGAGAGCGCCGACTGGGTTCCGCAGGAGCTTGTGGAGGTGGTGAGGGCAGGCGAGGAATCGGGGTCGCTTCCGGAGGCGTTTGCGAGCCTCGAGAGTTACTTTGAGAAGCGGGCGCGCGTGAGTTCGAAAATCCTCAACTCGGCGATATACCCGATTATCGTGTTCATTTGCTCGATTGTCGTCGGGACGTTTGTCACGGTAATGGTGGTGCCGCGATTTATGGAGGTGTTCTCCGGTCTCGACCGGGAGCTTCCTTTTGCGACGCGGGTACTCATGGGGATTTCCAACTTTGTCACGCAGAACCCGGTGGGTCTGCTTGCGGGCGCGGCGCTGGTCGCAGTGCTGTTCGCGGTGCTGTACCTGCGCAGGAGGGAGATGTTTTCCCGAGTCGCGCTGCGGCTTCCGGTGCTCGGTAAACTGTTGCGCGCGCAGGGGTCGTGGCAGTTTGCGGGCGCAATGGCGGCGATGCTTACCGGGGGAACACAGGTGACGCGGGCGCTTGAAGTGACGTCGAGGGCGGTGTCCAACCGGTTTATCGGTGGGGCGGCGGCGAGAATGTGTGCGGAGCTGGAGAGCGGACGCGGGCTCGGCGAATGCATGGAAAAGAGCCGCGCGTTTCCCGCAATGCTCACCGAGCTTGTCTATGCCGGGGAGCAGTCCGGTTCGCTTGGACGGGTGCTCGAGGCGGCGGCGCGCTACTATGAGGAGGACGTGGCGATGCGCACCGAGCGGCTGCTTGCGCTGCTCGAACCGCTGATGCTGCTCATAGTGGGTGGAATGGTGCTGATGCTGCTTCTCGCGGTATATGTGCCGATGCTGACACTGTACGGCGAGATGTAATACATAAAATGTAAAATGTGAGACGTAAGATGCAGATACCACAGAATACCAGAATCCAGAATGATAAATGGCAAATGAAACGAAAGAAATGGAGGAAAGTAAAATGGACGTATCAAATTCCGGGACCGCGAAGGTGAAAAGGTCATGTCGCGGGTTTACCATG
>CALXFK010000108.1 GCA_944387575.1 uncultured Clostridia bacterium | reverse complement strand
TCCTCAACGGATTTTCGGTCGCGGGAGCGGAGCAGATACCCGAGTGGGACTTCGGGTTCATACAGGTGCAGATGATAGGCTATCAGGGGCAGGTGATCTCCGCGATGCTCGCGGGGTTCGTGCTCGTGTACCTTGAGAGGTTCTTCAAACGGATATGCCCCGAGGTGGTGAGCATGATAGTGGTGCCGGTCTGCGCGCTTATACCGGCGGTCGTCATCGCGCACACGATAGTTGGACCGATAGGCTGGAAGATCGGGGACGCGATAGCGTCGGCGGTATACGCCGGACTCACCTCGCGGGCGAGGTGGCTTTTCGGGGCGGTGTTCGGAGCGCTGTATGCCCCGGTTGTGATGACCGGGCTTCACCACATGACAAACGCGATAGACACCCAGCTCGTAAACCTGTACGATGGCACTATTCTTTGGCCGATGATAGCCATTTCGAACATCGCGCAGGGGTCGGCGGTGCTCGCGATGGCGGTGCTCCAGCGGCGAAACAAGCGGGCGCAGCAGGTCAACATACCGGCGTGTATATCCTGCTACCTCGGCGTCACCGAGCCGGCGCTCTTTGGCGTCAACCTCCGTCACGGTTACCCGCTCATCTGCGGAATGGCGGGCTCGGCTGTCGCGTCGGCGATATCGGTGGGCGTAGGGGTGGAGGCTTACTCGATAGGGGTCGGCGGGCTTCCCGGGATACTCTCGATAAAGCCGCCGTACTGGGTGAGTTTTGCTATCTCTATGGCGGTTGCTATCGCGCTCCCGTTTGCACTGACACTCGTTATAGGCAGGCGAAAACTCGCGGCGATAGAAACCGAAACCGGGACAGAGCGCATTGACGGCGGCGCGGGCGCGGATGCACCGGTCGTGCTCCGGGCGCCGCTCGGCGGGCGGGTGATACCGCTTGAGGAGATACCGGACGAGGTGTTCTCGACCGGCGTGCTCGGGAGGGGCGTCGGTATTGAGCCGAGCGGCGGCGAGGTGGTCGCGCCGTGCGAGGCGGAGGTGTCCACCGTGATGGCGGATACCGGTCACGCATGCGGTCTGCGCCTTAAAAACGGCGTGGAACTGCTCATCCACGTCGGGGTGGACACGGTAAAAATGGCGGGCGACGGCTTCAAGCTGCACGTCCGGGAGGGGGATCGGGTGCGTGCGGGCGACCGGCTGATAACCTTCGACCGGGAGCGGATAGCTGCGGCGGGGCATCCGGCGACGACCGCGTTTGTGGTGACCGAACCCTCGGGACTAGCTTTTGAATTTATCACCGGCGTCGAGGCGGCGGCGGGAGAGACGGTGATAGCACGGGAGAAATGGAATGGGTGATTTCAGGAGGAGCGTGGTCTACCAGATATACGTCCGGTCGTTCTTTGATACGGACGGAGACGGGGTGGGAGACCTTCGCGGAGTGACCGCGAAGCTCGACTACCTGCACGAGCTGGGGGTGGACTACCTCTGGCTCACTCCGTTCTTTCGCTCGCCGCAGCGGGATGGCGGATACGACGTCGCTGATTACCGCGCGATAGACCCTCTCTATGGCAGTATGGACGACTTCGACGAGCTTGTTGCAGAGGCGGGGCGGCGGGGCATTGGAATAATGCTCGACATGGTGTTCAACCACACCTCGACCGACCACGAGTGGTTCAGGCGCGCTCTTGCGGGGGAGGAGAAGTACCGCGACTACTACTTCTTCCGCGAGGGAAAGCCGGATGGCGGCGCGCCGACCAACTGGCAGAGCAAGTTCGGGGGCAGCGCGTGGGAGTACGTGCCGCAGCTCGGGATGTACTACCTCCATCTGTTCGACCGGACGCAGGCTGACCTCAACTGGGAGAACCCGGAGGTGCGCAGGGAGCTCTGCGACGTTGTACGGTTCTGGATGGGTCGCGGGGTGAAGGGTTTCCGCTTCGACGTGGTCAACCTGATAAGCAAGGGCGCCTTTGAGGACGACCCCGACCCGGATGGGGACGGGCGGATGTTCTACACCGACGGTCCGCGCGTCCACGAGTTCCTGCGCGAGCTGAACCGGGAGAGCTTCGGGCGCGACCCTGAGATAGTGACGGTCGGGGAGATGTCATCGACTTCAATGGAGAACTGCTTCCTGTACGCGGGCGAGGACAGCGGCGAGCTTTCTATGGTATTCTCGTTTCACCACCTGAAGGTGGACTTCGTGGGAAACGAGAAGTGGGTCATAGTGCCCACCGACTTTGCGCGTCTCAAGAGTCTGCTGTTCGGGTGGCAGAAGGGGATGGCGGAGCACGGCGCGTGGAACGCGGTGTTCTGGTGCAACCACGACCAGCCGCGGGTGGTCTCGCGGTTCGGGGACGAGGGGGAGTATTGGCGGGAGTCGGCAAAGATGCTCGCGGCGGTGATACACGGTCTGCGCGGCACCCCCTACATCTACCAGGGTGAGGAGATAGGAATGACGAACGCCGGATTTACACGCCTCGACCAGTACCGAGACGTTGAGAGCCTGAACCATTTTAAAATTCTTCGCGACCGCGGATTGAACGAGGAGAGTGTGTACAACATATTGAAGGTGCACTCGCGAGATAACGGGCGCACACCGGTGCAGTGGGACGGCGGGAAAAACGGCGGTTTCACTGCCGGCGAGCCGTGGATAGAGGTGAACCCGAACTCGCGCATCATAAACGCAAAGACGCAGCTCAGAGACTCAGGCTCTGTCTTTTCGTTCTACCGTGAACTTGTGCGGTTGAGAAAGCGGTACGATGTGTTTGCATACGGAGACTTCGAGCCGCTCACCCCGGAGCACCCGCATGTGATAGCGTACCGCAGGTGCTGGAATGGGGAGACGCTTTACTGCATAAACAATTTCTTCCGGGCGGAGACGGTGTGGCGTTGCCCGGAGGGGGAGCGGCTGGACGGATGCCGTGTGCTGCTCTCAAACTACCCGTCGGTCCAGCCGGCGTGTGAGTGGACGCTGCGCCCGTATGAATCGGCAATACTGCTGAAATGTTGAAAAAAGGGGAGGATGTGCCAGATGAAGTCATTTTCCTATACGATAGTTGACCCCGCGGGGATACATGCCCGCCCGGCGGGACTGCTCGCCCGCGCCGCAAAGGAATTTGTGGACACCCAGATAACCGTCTCAAAGGGAGATTCATCGGCGGGAGCGACCCAGCTTCTCAAGCTGCTTGGGCTCGGCGTGCGGGCAGGGGACAGTGTGACTGTAACCGCCGAGGGCGGATCGGAGGATGCGGCGATAGCGGCTATGGAAAAATTTTTTAGGGAGCACCTGTAAATTGCGTTTTGTCAGGCGGGACGGTGAGGAAGTGCGATGATTATTTTGCAGGGGCAGGGCGTTTCGAAGGGCATTGAATACGGGACGGTCTACTTCTACCGCAGGCAGCGGGCGGCTGCAAGCCCGCAGACGGGGCATGATGTGACAGAACAGCGCGCCCGTCTGGAGCGTGCGCGGGCGGAGGCGGGTGAGCAACTGTTGCAGATGGCTGAGCTTGCGCGAGCACGCGCGGGGGATGACGCCGCGGAGCTATTCGAGACGCACGCGATGCTGCTCGAGGACGAGGATTACACCGGTGTGATGGAGCGGTTCATCGCGGGTGGTCACAGCGCGGAGTACGCCGCCGAGCGTGCGGGGGAGCAGTTCGAGAGGATGCTCGCGTCGATGGACGACGCCTACATGCGCGAACGTGCTACCGATATTCGTGACGTCACCGGGCGGGTACTCGACCTGCTCGGTGGGGTGTCGCGCGAGCATCCCGACTGGGACTCTCCGGTGATACTCGCGGCTCACGACCTCACCCCATCCGAGACGGTGCAGCTTGATCGGAACATGGTGCTCGCGATTGCGACGCAGGCGGGCTCAACGAGCAGCCACACCGCGATACTTGCACGCACGATGGGAATACCGGCGGTGTGCGGACTTGGGGAGCGGTTCAACGAAACCTACCACGGGCATGAGGCGTTTATCGTGGGCGAGACAGGGGAACTGATTTTCGACCCCGACCCTGAGACGCTGGAGGCGCTCACCGAGCGGCAGAAGGTGCAGCGGGAGCAGCGCGAACTTTGGCGGAGCATGGTGGGCAAGGAGGACGTGACGCTCGACGGTGTAAAGGTCGAGGTCTGCTGCAACATCGGGTCGCCGGAGGACGTCGGTGCGGTGATAGCAAACGATGCGCAGGGTGTGGGACTGTTTCGCTCAGAGTTTCTCTACCTCGCGGCGGGCGACTACCCTGGCGAGGAGGAGCAGTTCCGCGCGTACCGCCAGGTCGCGGCGGCGATGGAAGGGAAGCGGGTCATAATCCGCACTCTGGACATAGGCGCGGACAAGCAGGTGGACTACTTCAGACTCGAAAAGGAGGAGAACCCCGCAATGGGGCTCCGCGCGATACGTATCTGCCTTGAGCGCCCTGACGTGTTTCGCACCCAGCTCCGCGCAATCTACCGCGCGAGCGCATACGGGAAGGTCGCGATAATGTTCCCGATGATAGCGAACGTGTGGGAGGTGGAGGAGTGCCTCCGTATCTGCGCTGAGGTGCGGGAGGAACTGCGGCAGGAGGGGATAGAGTTCGACGAGCACGTCTCTCTCGGGATAATGCTCGAGACTCCGGCGGCGGTGCTGATGGCGGACCGGCTCGCGCCGCTTGTCGACTTCTTTTCGATGGGTACAAACGACCTTACGCAGTACACTCTCGCCTGTGACCGCCAGTGTAGCGGGCTCGGCAGGTTCTACGACCCGCACCACCCTGCGGTGCTCCGCGCCCTGAAGCTCGCCGCCGACGCCGCCCACGCCGCCGGGATACCGGTCGGGATATGCGGCGAGCTCGCGGCGGATAGCGACATGCTTCCTGTCTTTCTCGCGCTCGGTATAGACGAGCTGAGCGTAACTCCCGATGCGGTGCTCCCGCTCCGCGCCGCCATACGAAGTTCGACTGCAAAGGACTGCACTCTCGACCTGCTCGACCTGTGAGGTGTGCAGAAAACAGACCGGGCAATGAAGCGATTTCATCTCCCGGTCTGTTTTTATGTGGTGGCGTTTCAGCCGGCGTCGCGACTGATTTTATTTTCAAAGCGGCTTTTCGAGGTGT
>CALXFK010000107.1 GCA_944387575.1 uncultured Clostridia bacterium | reverse complement strand
CCTCGAGACTGTCACGGGCGAGCGCCGAGAGGTCGTCCCAGGCGAATATGATGTTGTAGCCGTCGACGAGCAGGTACTCGGTATCCTCCGTCCGCTCGCGCGGAGCGTAGGAGGCGGAGGGGGTGGTGGGCATAAGCGCGGTGTACAGGTCCCGCTTTATCGGACCGTACGTCCGCTCGAATATCTTCAGAAGTTCTTTGTCCTCCGCAAGCGACCCGCTGTACGCCGCGCGCGCGGCGCGCCTGCCTTCGGAGGCAAGACTCTCCGCCGAATCCGCGCCTGCGGGGGACACCGAGCGCTTCCCGCCGCGCCACGCGGGCAGGTGCATGTACTGCGGGACCTTGTCCCACGGCACGACAAACCCGGCGCCGTGGGAGCAGAATACCGAGTCGGCGGTGTTCTCGATGTCGGCGTCGCAGTCGTAGCCGGCGGCGGAAATGACCTCCTCTGCGTTGTGGCAGGGGAAATATCCGCAGTAGGTGCAGCCGAGCCTGCCCATTCCGTGGGTGTAGCCCACGAGCTCGGCTTGGTAGTCCACCATTTCGCTTACCGGGGCGCGACCGCGCAGCAGCACGAGTTCGCCGTCCTGCTCCGGCGCGGAGAACTCCCCGCCCATGCGGGACACGTCGTTCATCGCGCGACCGACCGCTTCCTGGGGCAGCGTGAGCACGAAATCGTACCACGGTTCGAGAAGGAGCGTCCCCGCCTGCCGCAGTCCCTGGCGCACGGCGCGCAGCGTAGCCTGGCGGAAGTCGCCGCCTTCGGTGTGTTTGAGGTGCGCGCGTCCGGAGAGGAGGGTAATTTTTGCGTCGGTGAGCGGAGAACCGGTCAGAACCCCGAGGTGCGTCTTTTCTTCAAGGTTGTAAAGAATGAGCCGCTGCCAGTTCGTATCTAACTGATCGGTGCGGCAGATGGAGTCGAAAACGAGACCGCTCCCCCGCTCACCCGGCTCGATAAGCAGGTGAACCTCGGCATAGTGCCGGAGCGGTTCGTAGTGCCCTACCCCCTCGGCGGTCTTTGCCGGGGTCTCGCGGTAGACTATGCCGCCGCGTTCAAAGCTCATGCGCATGCCGAAGCGCTGTTCAAGTACGCTTTTGAGTATTTCCAGCTGTACCTGACCCATCAGCCGGACATGTATCTCGCCGAGGCGTTCCTCGTATGACACGTGAAGCTGCGGGTCCTCCTCCTCGACCCGGCGCAGACGTTCGAGCGCGGTGTGGATGTCGGTACCGTCCTCCGGCAATGCGCGGTAGCTTAGCACCGGCTCAAGAGACGGCGCCGCGGCGTGACCCTCCAGCCCGAGACCGTCTCCGGGTCGCACACGGGTGAGCCCCGCGACCGCGACCGCCATTCCGGGAAGCGCCTCTTCGACCGCCCGGTACTTTGCGCCGGAGTAGAGCAGGATGCGGCTCACCTTCTCTCGCCACTCGCCGCGCTCGTCGCTCGAGCGCAGTTCGTCGCGTACCCGGAGAACTCCGCCGGTTATTACCATGTGCGCAAGACGCGTCCCGCCCTCCTCCGAGACCTTGAATACCTTTGCCGCAAAGCCCTCGTAGCGCGGAGGAGTGCGGGTGTATTCGGCAAGCCCGCCGAGCAGTTCGTCGACGCCGTCAAGCTTCAGCGCCGAGCCGAACCAGCACGGAAGTACGCGGCGGCGTGCTATCGCAGTGCGGATGTCCTCGGTCTCGAGGCTTCCGTTCTCAAGAAACCGTTCGAGCAGCAGTTCGTCGCAGAGCGAGACCTGTTCGTCGAGCTCTGCGCGGGGCAGCGTGAAGTCGACGCACCCCTCTCCGAATCGCGCCCGCAGTTCGCCGAAAAGCCGCGCGCGGTCGGCGCCCGCGAGGTCCATTTTGTTTACGAATATGAAAACCGGCAGCCGCGCAGCCTCGAGCAGCCGCCAGAGCGTGAGAGTGTGGCTCTGTATACCGTCCCCGCCGCTTATTACGAGAATCGCGTAGTCGAGAGCGGAGAGCGTGCGCTCCATCTCTGCGGAAAAGTCGATGTGACCGGGGGTGTCGAGCAGAGTGAGCTCGGCGCCGGGCAGTGGGAGCAGCGCCTGCTTAGAAAATATCGTTATGCCGCGCTCCCTCTCAAGGGAGTGCGTATCGAGAAATGCGTCCCCGTGGTCCACCCGTCCGGGCGCACGGATAGCGCCGGAGCGGTATAGCATCGCTTCGGTGAGTGTGGTTTTGCCAGAGTCAACATGGGCGAGGATACCTAAAACAAGTCTTTTCATTTAACTTCCTGTTCCGCCGCTTTCGCCGCAAACCGGCAGCAGCGTTGGTGTGGGCTTCATGCCCCGGATATACCATACCATATATAATATCTCAAAAATGCCTTGAGGGCAAGCACTGTGCCTCTCCCTCCGGTAAATGGCTTGCAAAGCGTGCAAGAATGTAATAAAATATAATGTATAACAGCGTAACGACGCATATAAATACGGCGTGCAATGCACGCCTTGACGGGAAAATACGGAGGACGGAATGCAAGATCACTTTGATTTGTGGCGCCGGAGCGGCGCGGATAATGTTTGCGAAATAGGTTCTGGTACGTCGGCGGAGAGATGCAC
>CALXFK010000106.1 GCA_944387575.1 uncultured Clostridia bacterium | reverse complement strand
CATAGATAGCGCTACGCGGTGAAAACGGCACGGTCACCGCCTCCGCATACCCCTCCATGTCCTGCCGGCATATCGTCTCACGGTCCACCGCCGAAGCAAATAGCCGCCGAAGCTCCGCGTCAGCCATGACGCCGCTTCGCGTGTTGAAACCGAGGTAGCACATATTCGTCGTCGCATAGTCCCACGCCTCATAGTCGCCGCTATACACGAGGGCGTCGGTCGCGGTCGGGTCACTCGACACCACGCATATCGACCCGAGCTCAAACCCACTTAACAGCAACTCAGCCTCCGGCGTATCCACGAGTTCTATCGAATTTATCGAGGTCTCTCCTCTCCGGTACGGCGAGGTCTTGAGACTCGACTCACCGTCCACCGTCGCAAGGACATACAGCCCGCTTCCCACCGGCGCATTGAGGTTTCCGGTATCCGCTTTAATGACCGGGACGTTGAGCA
This sequence comes from uncultured Clostridia bacterium, assembly GCA_944387575.1. Taxonomy (GTDB): domain Bacteria; phylum Bacillota; class Clostridia; order Oscillospirales; family JAAYOS01; genus CALXFK01. The sequence continues at coordinate 20,545 of CALXFK010000106.1, read as the reverse complement.
GCAGCTCGAGCCGCCCCATCTCGGTCTTTGTGGTAATCTCGAGGGTGTACTCCCCGGTTTCGCGTACCGAAGCGATACACGCGAGGCGAGAGGCATAGTTCGACCCTGTCGCCATCGCAAGCTCAAGCGAATATACCACGTCGGACGCGGTGAGCGGTTCTCCGTCGCTGAACACCACACCCTCTTTTACTGTAAAGCTCCAGATGTTGCCATCACGAGTGACGCTCTCACACAGCACCGCCTCTGCTTGCCCGTCCTCGGTGAGCTCGAACAATCCCTCGTACAGCAACCACGCAAGCTCAAGGTTCAACCGACTGGAGGTTGTCATTGGACAGAGAGAGTCGGACGCCGACCAGGCGACGCCGAACGTATTTATCGCTGCCGGACCGCTAGGCACCTTGATATCCGGCGCCGCAGTCGTTTCGACCGGCGGCGCGCTCTCTATAAGCGCCGCCGGAATGTCGTCGTCCGCAGCACAGGACGCGAACGCCGCCGCAAGCGCGATAGCTGTGAAGGCGGCTGCTATACGTTTAAAATTTTTGACAAGTTTTATCACTTTACAACAATTATGGCAGCCTGCACACCCCGCGCATCCCCTGTCCGCCTGTGTGACCAGAACATCTCAGGTTCGGAATATGTGCAGTGAGTGTCAAGGTCTATACTTGTCACGCCCACTCCAGCACGGCGCAGTCTGAGGGCGGCGAATGCGCGGAGGTCGGGGTAGAACTTCTCGCCGCGCCGTGGCATGATTGCAAGCGCATCCTCTTCTCCGCATGCGCCTATGAGCGCCTGTGCGACCTCCTCACCGACCTCGTACCGCTCCCCCGAAATTGCGGGACCGATTGCGGCTATCATCTCCTCCGGTCGGGAACCGAACTCGCGTGACATGGTCTCGACGGCGCGGGTGACTGTACCCGCGACCGCGCCTCGCCAACCGGCGTGGACGGCGGCAGCCGCTCCGGTGCGGCGGTCACCGATGAGCACGGTCACGCAGTCCGCGCCGAAGCTCATCAGCGCGTGACCGCGCAGTCGGCAGACCACTCCGTCGCAGTCGGGGCGCGCCGGACTGAACGCAGGCTCATCCTGCGCGACGACCCGCACCGCCGCGCCGTGCACCTGCCGGGTCGCGGCACAGCGCTCCGGTGAGAATCCGACCACCTCCGCGACACGGCGCAGGTTTTCCGCGATATTTTCCGGACTGTCCACCGACGGGCGGAGGTTCAGCGACTCGAGCGCGCCGCCGCTCACCCCGCCGAGGCGGGTGGTAAATGCGTGGGATATCCCCTCCCGCTCAAAAAGCGGGGAACGGAGGAGCACCAACTCCCCCGTCCTGTACTCTGTAAAACCGCTCAATTTTCCTCCTGCGGCGCTCCGCCGTTCTCATAGCGTCCGTGGCACTTCTTGTATTTCAGTCCGCTTCCGCAAGGGCACGGGTCGTTTCTGCCGACCTTCTTCCCCTTCCGGATGGTCGCGACCGGGCGGGGCGCAGCCGAGTCGGTGCGTCCGTGGCTCGCGACGGTCGGGCGGGCGACCTGCTCCCTCTTCGGAGCCTGCGCCGCCTGGTCGCCGTCGTTGCGCCGTATCTTGACGTTGATTATCGAGCGCGCGGTCTCGTCGCGGATAGCGGCGATCATCTCCTCGAACATGTCGTTGCCCTCTTTGCGGTACGCTATCTTCGGGTCGACATTTGCATAGCCGCGCAGCCCGACGCTCTGGCGCAGTTCGTCCATTGCGTCGATGTGGTCCATCCAGTACCGGTCGACGGTGCGAAGCAGGATGACCCGCTCGAGCTCGCGCATTATCTGCGGCGTGAACTCGCGCTCCTTCTCGTCGTAGAGCTCGAGCGCGGCGGTCTGCACCTCCTCGACGAGCTCCTGTGCGCCGAGACCCTCTCTGAACGAGAGCTTATCTGCGGTGACACCGAGCCGCGCCGCCTCCGCGGCGATCTCCTCGAACTGGTACTTCTCGACCGTATGAGCCTCTCCAGTGACCTTTCGGACAGCCTCGCTGCAGCTCTCGGAGAGCATCGACCGGATATTCTCGCGGAGATCCTCGCCGTTCAGCACCTTCTGGCGCTGCCCGTAGATTATCTCGCGCTGCTGGTTCATGACGTCGTCGTACTCGAGGACGGTCTTTCGCGACTGGTAGTGCTTCGACTCTATCCTCTTCTGCGCCTGCTCGATGGCGCCGGTTATCATCTTCTGGTCTATCGGGGTGTCCTCGTCCAGACCGAGCGAGTCCATGAGCCCGCTTATCCGCTCCGAACCGAAGAGGCGCATCAGGTCGTCCTCCATCGAGATGAAGAACCGGCTCTCGCCCGGGTCGCCCTGACGACCGGACCGTCCGCGGAGCTGATTGTCTATGCGGCGGCTCTCGTGACGCTCGGTACCGAGCACGTACAGACCGCCCGCCTCTATAACTCGCGCAGCCTCGCCCTTGATCTCCTCCTTGAACCGCGCGACAAGCTCACCGAACTTCTCGCGTGCCGAGAGGATCTCCTCGTCGTCAGTATCTCCGTGACCGTCTGCCTCCGCGACCGCCTCGTCCGAAAAACCGAGCTTGCGCAACTCTCGGCGCGCCATATACTCTGCGTTACCGCCGAGCAGGATGTCGGTGCCTCGACCTGCCATGTTCGTCGCTATCGTGACCGCGCCGAACTGACCCGCCTGCGCGATTATATCTGCCTCGCGCTCGTGGTGCTTGGCGTTGAGGACGTTGTGCGGTATACCCTCGCGGCGGATGAGGTTGGATATCTCCTCGCTTTTCTCGATGGAGACGGTACCGACCAGCACCGGCTGCCCCTTCGCGTGGCACTCCTTTATCTGCTTGACTATCGCGCGGTTCTTTCCCGCGGTGTTCTTGTATATCGCGTCCGGATGGTCGACGCGGATGACCGGGCGGTTTGTCGGGATCTCGATGACGTCGAGCTTGTAAATCTCGCCGAACTCCTCCTGCTCGGTAAGCGCGGTACCGGTCATGCCCGAGAGCTTGTCGTACATACGGAAGTAGTTCTGGAAGGTTATCGTGGCAAGCGTCCTGCTCTCGCGCAGGACCTCCACCCCCTCCTTCGCCTCTATCGCCTGGTGCAGACCGTTCGAATACCGCCGCCCAAGCATCAGACGCCCGGTGAACTCGTCGACGATTATGACCTCGCCGTCCTTGACGACGTAGTCCACGTCCCGCTTCATGAGCCCGCGCGCCTTTATCGCGAGGTTGACATGGTTTGCTATATTGAGGTTCTCCGGGTCGGAGAGGTTCTCGATATTGAATGCGCGCTCCGCCTTCGCGACGCCGTTTGCGGTGAGGGTGACGTTCTTCGACTTCTCGTCGACGACGTAGTCCGCGTCGCCGAAGTCCTCCTCCACCTTGTCGTCCGTCTCCTTGACCCGCGCGACCTTCAACATCGACGCAAACCGGTCGGCAAGCGTGTACATCTCGGTCGACTTGTCGCCCTGACCCGAGATGATAAGCGGGGTGCGCGCCTCGTCTATGAGGATGGAGTCGACCTCGTCAACTATTGCAAACGCATGACCGCGCTGAACCATAGCCTCCTTATAGATTGCCATGTTGTCCCGGAGGTAGTCAAAACCGAACTCGTTATTCGTACCATACGTGACGTCGGCGGCGTACATCGCCTTCCGCTTATCCGGCTCGACCGCGTGGATTATCAGCCCGACCGTCATGCCGAGGAACCGGAATATCTTGCCCATCCACTCGCTCTGGAACTTCGCGAGGTAGTCGTTTACGGTGACGATGTGGACTCCCTCGCCGCTCAGCGCATTGAGGTAGGCGGGCATGACCGCGGTGAGCGTCTTGCCCTCGCCGGTCTTCATCTCGGCTATCCTGCCCTGGTGAAGGATGATACCGCCGATTATCTGGACACGGAACGGCTTGTTTCCGACCACCCGCCACGCAGCCTCGCGCACCGTTGCAAACGCCTCGACAAGTATGTCGTCAAGCGACGCGCCCCGCTCAAGCCGGCGCTTGAACTCGTCGGTCTTTTCGCGGAGCTCCTCGTCGCTCATCGCCGCATATTCCTCTTCCAGCGCAAGGACGCTGTCCGCGAGCGGGTAGACCTTTTTCAGCTCCCGCTCGCTGTGAGTACCGAATATTTTGTTAATAAGTCCCATTTATTGCTCCAGTAAAATTTTGACCCAGACCAAGGTCAGCCGTTCTTGCGGCGGCGCGCGGAGGTGAGGGTATTTTCAAGCAGCATGACGCGGGTCATCGGTCCGACGCCACCCGGCACCGGGGTGATGTATCCTGCGACCTCGGCGACATCGGGGGTACAGTCACCCACGAGGCTGCCGTCCGCGGCAGTATTTATAGCGACGTCGATGACCACCGCGCCCGGCTTTACCATGTCGGCGGTGACCATTCCCTCGCGACCGACCGCCGAAACAAGGATATCGGCGCGGCGGGTTATATCCGCGAGGTCGCGAGTGCGGCTGTGGCAGATGGTGACCGTGCCACTGCGGTGGAGCAGCAGCATCGCCATCGGCTTGCCGACTATGTTCGAGCGCCCAATAACGACGCACTCCTTACCCTCTATCGGTATCTTGTACTCGTCGAGCAGCGCCATCACGCCCGCGGGGGTGCAAGGCAGGAAGGACGGGGTCCCGATCATTATTCTGCCCACATTTTCCGGGTGGAACGCATCGACGTCCTTTGCGGGGGTGATAGCCTCGATGACGCGGCGCTCGTCGATACCGCGGGGAAGCGGGAGCTGCACGAGTATACCGTCGACATCGCTGCGCGTGTTGAGCTCGCCCACGAGCGCGAGCAGCTCCTCGGTCGTCGTCTCCTCAGGCAGTGCGAACTCGAGGCTCTCGATGCCGCACTTCTTGCAGTCCTTCTCCTTGTTGGAGACGTAGACGCGGCTCGCGGGGTTGTTACCAACTATTATAACCGCAAGCGCGGGAACGATTCCCTCCGCCTTCAGCTCCTCCACCTGTTTCTTGATAGAAATACGCAGCTTCTTTGCAGTCTCTTTTCCGTCGATGATTATAGCGCTCATTTTTCGTCGCCATCCTTTCGTTCCGTTTTGTCTTCTTTAAATTCTTTATCTTCCGGCACACGTCCGGAAGCAATATCACTGAGGTCGCTCATCGGTTCGTCCTCGACCCCGCCCTCCGAGTGGAGCACGGTGAACGGCTTCGCCTCGGCTACATGCTCTGCTGCGGGAGCCGACGCCTTCGCCGCCTTCTCAAGTGCACGCTCCGCGCAGAGACGCTGGTAGCGAGACACCTGCATGTTGTCCGGGTCGGGCTGCCTGAACAACCGTATGCACACGAGCAGCACGACCGCCACAAGACAGGTTATCAGCGCTATCGCCTGACTGACCCGCAGGTTCGTCCCAAACACGTAGAGACTGTCGGTGCGCAGCCCCTCGATTATACCGCGACCGAGCCCGTACCACGCGACATACATCAGGAATATCTGCCCGTCATACCGTCTCTTTTTCGAGACGGTATGCAGTATGACAAAGCCGATGATGTTCCATATCGACTCGTACAGGAAGCAGGGGTGCGCACTTATCCACGCGCCGCCCTGATAGAGCTCCATCCTCCAGGGCAGGTCGGTCGGCGCGCCGAACGCCTCGCGGTTCATGAAGTTGCCCCAGCGCCCGATAGCCTGCGCGAGCGGAAAGCTTATCGACGCGAGGTCGAGCACCGCCATCGGCTTTATCTTCTTTTTGAGCGCCACGAGCGCCCCCGAGCCGAGCCCGAAGATTATCCCGCCGTATATCGCAAGCCCGCCGTTCCAGATGTACAGAATATGCACCGGGTTTTCGAAATAGTACGCCGCGTCGTAGAACAGGCAGTAATACAGCCGGGCGCCTATTATCCCCACCGGCGTCGCCACGATAAGTATGTCGATGAGGTCGTCCTTCGAATACCCGAACTTCTCGCTGCGCCTCAGCGCATATGTTATCGCGAGGATGAACCCGACCGCGATTATGACCCCATACCACATGACGTCGTGCCCGAATATCGTAAACGCGACGCGCGGCGGGTCGAAACTCAGCCCAAGCCCCGGAAACCGGATTGCCGTCGTACTCGTGTTCAAAAATTCACCACTCCTCATCCCCGCCCGGCTCCGGTCTCTCCCCCGGCGCCGTGGCGCGGCAAATATCCGGCGACTATTATAACACACCCCGCACCGTTTTGAAATACATAAAGTATAAAAAAACGCGGCGCGCATCCCGCCGCCTATGCTGCAAAGCGCGGTAAAATATTGGAGAAAAAACGCTTGACTTACCCGCCCTGCCGTGGTATACTGTCAGAGCAAAACAAAGCAGGTCGCCGCGCCGGCTCCTCACCCGCAGGCTTTTGCCGCAGGGTCAATACTCCGTTCCGCTTCCCCGCACTGCTGGATTTAAGTCGTGCCGGGTCGCGTTCGGGATGTCCGGCAGACGGCGGTGTCGTCTGTTTTTTTGCGTCCAAAAACGGGAGGTGCATTCACATCAGCAAGCCAGAACACCTGATAAACGACGAGATCCACGAAAAAGAGGTCCGGCTCATCGGTCCGGACGGCGAGCAGCTCGGCATCGTCTCCCTGCGAGACGCGCAGGCTGCCGCACTTTCACGCGAACTCGACCTTGTCATGATAGCGCCGAAAGCCGCTCCCCCTGTCTGCCGGATAATGGACTATGGTAAGTTCCGTTTCGAGCAGGCGAAGAAGGAGAAGGAGGCGCGCCGCAATCAACACGCCGTCGAAGTCAAGGAGATCCGTATGACCCCCGGCATCGACACTCACGATTTCGACACCAAGCTCCGCGCTGCGCGGAGATTCCTCGAGGACGGCAACAAGGTCAAGGTCACCGTCCGTTTCCGTGGTCGCGCCATCGCGCACTCGTCGATAGGTGAGGAGCTTCTCAACAAATTTGGCGAGCAGCTTTCAGACATTGCTAATGTTGAAAAAGCGCCCAAGCTCGAGGGTCGGAACATGTCGATGTTCCTCGCCGTCAAGGCGGCAAAGCCGGCAAAGTAACACCCTCGCGCGGGCAGCGGATTTTTCAGGCGTCCCCTCCCCGTTGAGCCGGGCGCCCGAAGTAACTGTAAAGGAGATACCAGCATGCCGAAAATTAAAACGCACAGCGGAGCTAAAAAACGCTTTTCCATCACCAAAAACGGCAAGGTGAAGCGCGCATCCACCAAGCGCCGTCACATCCTGACCAAGAAGAGCACCAAGCTCAAGCGCACCCTGCGCAAGGCTCCCTACGCCGATAAGACCAACGTCGCGGCGGTCAAGAAGATGCTTCCCTACGAGTAAGGCGAGCTCTAAGCAAACAGGATTTTTTGGAGGTAAACTACTATGGCAAGAGTTAAAGGCGCAATGATGACGCGCAAGCGCAGAAATAAAATTCTCCGGCTCGCCAAGGGCTACTGGGGCGCCAAGAGCAAGCACTTCAAGATGGCCAACGAGCAGGTCATGAAGTCGGGCAGGTACGCCTACATCGGTCGTAAGCTCCGTAAGCGCGACTTCCGCAAGCTCTGGATAACCCGCATCTCCGCCGCCGCGAAGATGTGCGGCATGAACTACTCCACCTTCATGCACGGGCTTAAGCTCGCCGGCATTGACATGAACCGCAAGGTCCTCAGCGAGATCGCCGTCAGCGACATGACCGCGTTCCGCTCGCTTGCCGACAAGGCTAAGGCGGCTCTGTAAAATAACCGAACTATGTACCACCGGGGCAGAACTTTGTTCTGCCCCGTTTTTTGTGTCCGCTCTCCGGAACCCTGCGGTCAGGAGTACATCCCGTTTGCCTTCATATAGTCGTATATGAGCTTGCCGTGCCCCTGTTCCTCGGTCTGGATGTGGTTGAGCGCAGTGCGAAGCTCCCCCGTCGTAAACTCAAAGACGCAGGTGTTATAGAGCTGCGACGCATGTTTCTCCGCCGCAAGCGCATCCGAACAGAGATAGCAGTCCGCCTGCTTATCCTCGGTATCCGCAATGCCGTAGGTCGCGGTCACCGCCGGCGGCTGCGTCATTTGCTGTCCCTGGGTGGGATTTCCCGAGCTTTCAAACTGGTTAAGCGTGTCGAGATGTCCGCGCTCGACCTGCGCGATGTGCCGGAACAGTTCTGCGAGCTGCGGGTCACGCGCGCACTCGGCGTGCCTCGTGTACTTCTCGATGCAGAGTTTCTCCGCACTCTTCAGGTCGGAGAGCAGCGTCGTCTCCTTCTGTGTGAGTTGCATATTCTCACCTCCCGCCCCAGTATACCACCTCCGCCCCGCTCCTATTCCTGTGCGGGGGCGCAGTGGGTGCGGGGGCGCGGGGGCGCGGGGGATACAACAAAGCCGGGACAGAAACCCGTTCTGTCCCGGCAGCGGATTTACAGCTCAATAAGCCGCGCGAGCTCCGCGTAACTGCGCACGGTGAAGTCGGCGACGCCGGTCGGGTGCACGCCGTGCGGGTCGAAGAGGCAGCTTGCGATGCCTGAGTTCTTCGCGCCCGCGATGTCACTTGTCAGCGAGTCGCCGACCACGATCGCCTGCGACCGGTCGTCTATTCCCATGTCGCGGCAGACCGCGTCGAAGAATTCGGGCGCAGGCTTCGAATACCCGACCTCACCCGATATGTACAGGCGGTGCACCAGTCTCCCAAGCCCACTGCTCTCCATCCGCGCCCGCTGCACCGGCGGAAGCCCGTTTGTGACCACTGCGACGGTACACTCGCGCGAGAGTCGTTCGACCGCCTCGTATGCGCCGTCCAGCAGGTCGGCGCCGGCGGACAGTTTCTGCATGTAGGTCGAGTTCAGCAAGTCCGGGTCGACCTCCACCCCAAGAGCCTCCCCTAGCCGCAGAAAGCGGTTGCGGCGGAGCTCCTCGCTTGTCACCTCGCCGCGCTCGAGCCGTTTCCACTCCGCGGCATTCAAGCGCGAGTAGAGCGCGCAGGTCGCGTCGTCAGACGGAAGCCCGCAGCTCGCGAGTGTCTGTTCTATCGCACGGCGCTCGGCGCGGTCAAAGTCGAACAGCGTTCCGTCCGCGTCAATGAGCAGGTATCTCCAGCGGGTGCGGGGCAGCTCGCGCACGAGCAGCTCGCCGCGCTCCCCGAAACCGAGAGCCGCCGCCGCACGCATGCCCTCCGTATCCTCCGCCGGGCAGTGCGCCTCCAGCCGCACGCACCCGAACTCAGCCGCGCGGCGCTCCGCCGCCCCGGCGAGCATCCGCCCGAATCCGCGCCCCCTGAACCGGCGCTCGACCGAGAGCTCCTCCACCCTGAGGACATCCCCCTCGTGGCGTGTGACGAGCATTCCGGCATCCTCTCCTGCAACTCGCAGCAGCTCACAGCGGTACCCGTCGGCGAACAGCTTCTCAAAACTCCGCTCACTGCGACCATTCTCTATCATCTCGGCGGTACGCACCCGACCGTAGACCGGGGTGAACCGCGTCCGCCACACCCTCAGTGCGAGCCGCGCAAGCTCGGCGCAATCCGCTGCGGTGCAGTCCGCAAGCTCTACCTGCTCGTCCAGCTCACCCTCCGGCGGCTCTGCGTCAAGGTAGTTTATCGGCGTGCCAAGCGCCATGAACCGCTCCTCGTACTCGGTGGCTATCCCTGCGTCCACCGGCTCTGCACCGTGGACGTCGTGCGACACCGTGCCGAGCCTCCATCCGCACCTCTCAAGCTCGCCGCACGACCAGTCGAACAGGTCGCGGTTGTCGGTCTTGAACCGGAGCTCGCCGTCCTCCGCAAGCACGCGGCGGTAACTCGCGAGAAAGGTCTCGTATGTGAGGCGGCGGTTCCTGTTGTGCGGCCATGGGTCGCTGAAATTGAGGTATATCCGGGACACCTCACCCTTCGCAAAGCAGCTATCCAGCGCCTCTGCGTTCATGCTTATAAAGCGCAGGTTCTCCACCCCCGCGCGCGCCGCCTCCTCCATCGCCATGACGAGGACGTTCGGCTCGACCTCTATCGCGACAAGGAACACATCCGGGTTTGCAAGCGCGGTACCCACCGCGAATCTGCCCTTTCCGCAGCCTATCTCTATATGCAGCGGTCTGCCGCCCGTAAGCTCGCTCCACCGCCCCTTGAACCGCCTCGGCTCTCCTATCGCAAACTCCGCGACCCTCCCGGTTCTCGCCGCGAGGTTTTTCTTCTTTCTTGCACGCATTGCTACCCTCCGTGTCCGGCATACATAATTCCACACGATTGTATCACAAGCGCACCCCCTGCGTCAAACGAGTTTACAAAACGACCGCCGCGACAAATCGCAGCGGTCGTTGCATATTCACGTTTACTCTCTCACAGAGGGACGGCGAATGCCTCAAGCCCGGTCGGCGGCGGCGTATACAGCGTCGCCCTGCCGCTCTCGAGACTCTTTTTCACGTCCAGTACACGCTGATTCGAACTGCCGCGCCACTTGAGTTCAAGGGTGCGCTTCGCAAGCACGAAGCGCCCATCCACCAGCACGTCGCAGAGCCGCAGCAGTGCGAGCTTGTCGGGGTCGCCCTCCTCCATGAGTTCCTCGAAGGTCCAGCCGCTCCACGCCCAGACGTTCAGCCGGTGCGCGCGCGCCGCCTCCGCAATCGGGACGAGCGCCGCTGCCTGGTAGAACGGCTCTCCGCCCGAGAGGGTGAGACCGTCGGTGAGAGGGTTTGAGAGCATCTGCTTTATCAGGAGCTCGGGCTCGACCTCTCGTCCGCCCTCCGGGTCGTGCGTACCCGGGTTGTGGCAGCCGGGGCAGCGGTGCGGGCAGCCCTGTGTGAATATCACGTAGCGCAGACCCGGTCCGTCGACAATCGAGTCCTGTATCGTGTCAGAGATCCTCATGCTTACCCGGTCCTCCGAAGTTACATCGAGGTGTGCTTGACGCGGTCGCGCTCCTCGGCGCGCTTAGCGTTGTTGAAGCGGTCGAGCGTTCCGACGAGGTACCCGGTTATACGGCGTATCCGCTCGAACGGGACCCTGTCCTCATCGGTGCGTCCGCAGCCGGGGCACTGGTCCTTGATTATGCCATTGAATCCGCATATCGGGTCGCGGTCGACCGGGTGGTTTATAGAGCCGTACCCTATGCCCGCCTCCTTCATGCAGCGGACTATCTTCTCAAACGCATCGAGATTGTCGCTCGGGTCGCCATCCACTTCGACATAGCTGATGTGACCCGCGTTGGTGAGCGCGTGGTAGGGCGCCTCGAGCCGGATCTTCTCGAACGCGGTTATCGGGAAGTAGACCGGGATATGGAAGCTGTTGGTGTAGTACTCGCGATCGGTCACACCCGGTATCACGCCGAAGCGCTCCTTGTCCATCGCGACAAAGCGACCGGAGAGACCCTCAGCCGGGGTCGCGAGCAGCGTGAAGTTGAGACCGCGCTTCTTGCTCTCCGCATCCATACGCGCGCGCATGTGCGCCACTATCTCAAGACCGAGCGTCTGGCTGCGCTCGCTCTCACCGTGGTGCTGACCGGTGAGCGCCTTGAGCGTCTCGGCAAGACCGATGAATCCACAACTGAGCGTGCCGTGCTTGAGCACCTCGCCCACTTCATCCTCCCAGTCGAGGTTGTCGCTGTCCAGCCACACACCCTGACCCATCAGGAACGGGAAGTTCTTGACCTTCTTCTTTGCCTGTATCGCAAACCGCTCGAGCATCTGGTCTATAACAAGGTCGAGCTTGTGGTCGAGGTCCTCAAAGAAGGTATCTATATCTCCCTTCGCCTTTATAGCTATGCGCGGAAGGTTAATGGAGGTGAAGCTAAGGTTGCCCCTTCCGTTCGATATCTCGCGGGTCGGGTCGTAGACGTTGCCTATGACGCGGGTGCGGCAGCCCATGTACGCTATTTCGGTCTCGGGGTGCCCCTCCTTGTAGTACTGGAGGTTGAACGGCGCGTCCTGAAACGAGAAGTTCGGGAAGAGGCGCTTCGCGCTGCAGCGGCACGCGAGCTTGAACAGGTCGTAATTCGGCTCGCCCGGGTTGTAGTTTATACCCTCCTTGACGCGGAAGATCTGGATCGGGAATATCGCGGTCTCTCCGTTTCCGAGACCCGCCTCGGTGGCGAGCAGCACGTTCTTCATCACCATCCGCCCCTCCGGCGTGGTGTCCATGCCGTAGTTTATCGAGCTGAACGGGGTCTGCGCGCCGGCACGGCTGTGCATGGTGTTGAGGTTGTGTATGAACGCCTCCATCGCCTGATAGGTGGTGCGGTCGGTCTCCTTCGTGGCAAACGAAGCCGCTATCCGCTGCGCCTCCGCTATCTCATCCGCATCCGCGCCGTACTTCGCTGCGAGCTTCTCCCGCTCGGTGGCGTAGTACTCATCCGCGCCCTCGAGCTTCGGGCAGAGCCCGGTCGCCTTCTCTATGTCCGCCTCGAGCTCCTTGAGGTCGCCGTCGGACACGTCGAGACCGAACTTCAGCTCGAGCGTCTTCAAAAGGTTCTGCCGGTAGAGCCGCTTGAACGTCTTGCGAACGCCCACCGCCATGCCGTAGTCAAAGTTGACTATCGACTGACCGCCGTGCTGGTCGTTCTGGTTGGACTGGATCGCAATACAAGCGAGCGCCGCATACGAGCTTATGTCGTTGGGCTCACGCAGATGACCGTGACCGGTCGAGAAACCGCCCTCAAACAGCTTGATTATATCTATCTGAGTGCAGGTGGTGGTGAGGGTGAGGAAGTCGAGGTCGTGAATGTGGATATCGCCCTCCTGATGCGCCTTTGCATGCTCGGGACGGAGCACAAACATGTTGTAGAACTGCTTTGCGCCCTCGCTGCCGTACTTGAGCATGACACCCATCGCGGTGTCGCCATCGATATTCGCGTTCTCACGCTTTATATCGCTGTCCTTCGCATCTGCAAAGGTTATCTCCTCGTACTTCTGCATGAGACGGGTGTTCATCTCGCGCACGCGGCTGCGCTCCGCACGGTAGAGTATATACGCCTTTGCGGTCTGCACATAGCCGTTGTCCATCAGCACGCGCTCGACCATGTCCTGGATATGCTCGACGTCCGGAGTCTCGTTTCCCTCGGTGTTCAGCTCGTCAAGCACCTGAGCCGCGAGCTGCTCCGCCACGTCGTGCCGGTCATTCTTATAGGTCGCGCCGAACGCCTTATCTATCGCGCCCGCGATCTTCTCAATGTCAAACGAAACTATCCGCCCGTCGCGCTTACGTATCGATGTGATTGCTGCCATCTTTACCTCTCCTTTATTTTCTCCGCCGCATTTCACGCAAAAACCGGCGGTTTCGCGCCATGTTACGCAAATTGAAATACTTATACGGCAAAATGTACGTTGCTACAAGATATTGTGTCAACTCACGAAGTGGAAGCGTATATATGGTACAATATGCATTCTGAAATGTCAAGAGCAAAATAACAATTATTTTTATTTTGCCGCAAAGACGCAGAAAGGACCCCGGGAACTTCTACTGTTCCCGGGGTCCTGTGCAAAACCGAAGATTACTCGGTGACGTACGGGATAAGAGCGATATGGCGCGCGCGCTTGATGGCGACGGTGAGCTGACGCTGATGCTCAGCGCAGACGCCGGTCATGCGGCGGGGCAGGATCTTCGAGCGCTCGCTGATAAAGCGGCGGAGACGCGCGACATCCTTGTAATCTATATGCTCTATCTTCTCTGAGCAGAACATGCACACCTTACGGCGCTTATGAGCGCGCACAGGCTTGTCATACGGCATATTTTCGCACTCCTTTACAAGATTTGGTCCGGCGGAGCCGGTGTGTTAAACTCAGAACGGGAGGTTTTCGTCGTCGTCGCCGAGGTCCTCGAAATCGCCGACCGAAATGGGCTGGCTTGCTGCGGGGGGGACGAACGACTGCGGGGCGGAAGAATACTGGGGGGCGGAGGAGTAGGACTGCGGCGCGGGGCGCTGGTATGAACCGCTTCCGCCGTCGCTGTCGCGCTTGCTCTCTCCGAAGGACACCTCGTCCGCGACCACCTCGACTGCTGTACGGTTATTCCCGTCGCGGTCGGTGTACCTGCGGGTCTGGATGCTGCCCACCACAATTATCATCTTGCCCTTGGTAAACCACTTGCTGACAAACTCCGCGGTCGAACGCCAGGCGACACAGTTGATAAAGTCCGCCTGCTTCTCTCCGCTCTGAGACTTGTAGTTGCGGTCGATAGCTACGGTAAACGAGCAGGTCGGGACATTCGACTGCGTATAACGCAGCTCAGGGTCCCTTGTGAGCCTGCCCATGAGTATGGCCTTGTTGAGCATACCGGCCACCTCACTCCTTGACAATGATTATCGAACGCATGATTCCGTCGGTAATCTTGTAGATACGGTCGAGCTCTGCCGGGAAATCGGATCCGCTGGTGAAATTGATGAGGACATAGTAGCCTTCGCGCTCGTCGTTGATCTCGTATGCGAGACGGCGCTTGCCCCACTCATCGACCTCTTCCAGGGTCCCGTTCTGCTCGATGAGACCCTTGAAACGCTCCACCATCGCCTTGGTCGCCTCTTCGTCGAGCTTCGGGTCGATAATGAAAATGGTCTCATACTTACGGTTTTCCATTTTTTGCACCTCCTTCTGGACATATGACCGCTCACGCGGTAAGGGCTGTCCGCACATAAAAACGGACAGGGTATGCAAGCATACCCTGTCATTATACAGAACTGTATGCAGGTTGTCAATACCGAAAATGCAATTTTTCGCTATTTAAACCAGACATATACGCAGAACAGAATGAACAGCACGGCTGCCACGGCGAACACCGCACCTATCGCGAGTGCCGCGAGAAGTGCTCCGAAAATCAGGCTGCGTGTCTCCCTCTTCGAGAGCTGCTGCTCGTCCGGATCGGGCGCCTGCCCTCCGTCCTCCTCCTGACGCCGGGACGCGATACGCCGCAGCGCTCCACGCCGGTCGCCGCTCCACGGCATTCCATCCACGTTCATATCAGCAATGGTACGCCCATCGTCGTCGTCATACTGTCGCCGCGCCATCCTCAACACCCTTCTCCTCGTCATAGAGGTGGCAGACAACATAGTGACCCGGCTCTATCATCTTCTGCACCGGCGCCTCATGCTTGCACTTTTCCATGCACTTCGAGCAGCGTGTGTGGAACTTGCAGCCGCTCGGCGGATTTGCCGGGGACGGGATGCTTCCCTCAAGCACGATGCGGTTCATCTTATAGTTTGGGTCAGGTATCGATATCGCGGAGAACAGAGCCCGGGTATACGGGTGGAGCGGATTTGAGAAAATGTCCTCCTTCTTCCCGTACTCGACGAGGTTGCCGAGGTACATGACTCCTATTGTGTCCGAGATATGCTCGACGACCGAGAGGTCGTGCGAAATGAACAGATATGTCAGCTTGCGCTCCTTCTGGAGGTCGACAAGCAGGTTTATTATCTGCGCCTGAATCGAAACGTCGAGCGCGCTTACCGGCTCATCGCAGACGACGAACTGCGGGTTGAGCGCAAGGGCGCGGGCGATACATATCCTCTGCCGCTGTCCGCCGCTGAACTCGTGCGGGTAACGGTCCCGGTAGTAACCCGGAAGCCCGCACTCGTTCATGACCTTCGCGATATAGTCCGCAAGCTCCTTTTTCGGAACGAGGTTGTGCTCGCGCACCGCCTCCCCTATTATCTCGCCTATCGGAAGACGCGGCGAGAGGCTGGAATACGGGTCCTGGAATATAAGCTGCATCTCGGTGCGCTTGCGGCGGAGCTCGTCCTTCGACAGGTCGTGGACCTCCTGACCGTTGAACAGCACCTGACCGGAGGTCTTGTCTGTGAGCCGGAGAATGGTGCGCCCGACGGTCGTCTTACCGCAGCCGCTCTCTCCAACGAGCCCCATAGTGGTGCCCCGCTCGACATTGAAGGTTATCCCGTCGACCGCGCGGACATACCTCGAAGTCTTTCCGAAAAGCCCGCCTTTTATTGGGAAATACTTTTTGAGCTCATTTACCTCAAGGATATACCTGTCGTCGTGGACGATAGGCTGATAGGAGGTTTCGGTCGTCATATCATTTACCCTCCTTTTCGCTCTTTTCGCTGTATAGATAGCAGCTCACCGAATGGGTCGGCGAGAGCTTTATTTCTTTGGGGTACTTGCCGCTGCACGCCTCCACGCACCGCTCGCAGCGGTCGCGGAAGTAGCAGTAGTCCGGCATATCTATCGGGTTTGGGACCTTGCCTGGGATGCTGTACAGCCTATCCACCCTCCGGCTCACCACCGGCTTTGACGCCATCAGTCCCACGGTATACGGGTGGCTCGGGTTTGTGAACACCTCCTGCACGGTGCCCTTCTCGATGACCCGACCCGCGTACATCACGACAACGTAGTCCGCCATCTCCGCGATAACGCCGAGGTCGTGGGTTATGAGCATTATGGACGAGTTTATCCTGTCCTTCAGCTCACGGAGCAGGTCGAGTATCTGCGCCTGTATCGTCACGTCGAGCGCGGTGGTCGGCTCGTCGGCGATTATGAGGCGAGGGTTACACGCAAGCGCCATGGCTATCATCACCCTCTGGCGCATACCGCCGGAGAGCTCGTGCGGATACATATTATATACGCCCTCGCTGTTCGCGATACCGACCATCTCCAAAAGTTGGATAGTACGCGCCTTGATGAGCCGGGCGCGCTCCTTGTGGTTCGACGCCTTTGCGCCGAGCATCTCAGCGTCCGCGTGCAGCTCGAGCACCTCGTCGACCTGCGCCCCTATGCGGAACACCGGGTTGAGGCTCGTCATCGGCTCCTGGAATATCATCGACACCGCGTTGCCGCGGAGCTTCTGCATCTGAGATATCGGCGTCTTTGCGATGTCGTAGGCTTTGTCGCCAAGGTTAAGGCGGATCTCGCCGGACACTATCTGCCCGGCCGGACGCTGCACCAGCCGCATCAGCGAGAGACTCGTGACGCTCTTGCCGCAGCCACTCTCCCCGACCACACCGACGGTCTTTCCGCGCGGGATGTCGAACGAGACCCCGTCGACCGCCTTGACCGTGCCCGCGTCGGTGAAGAAGAAGGTGTGCAGGTCGTCGAACTCAACAATGTTATTCGGGTCGCGCATCTGAGTGAGATACTCGCTCTCACGGACATTTTTGCGGTTGGCTTTCTTTTCGAACGCGCGGGTGACCTTCCGGTTTTCGCGGGATATACGGCGGCTCTCCTTTGCGGAGAGGTAGTTATCGCTCTTCGATTTGCTCTTTTTCATTTCGTTACCCCCATGCTCAACGCTTCATCTTCGGGTCGAACGCATCGCGCAGTCCGTCACCGATGAAGTTGAAGCCGAGAACGGTTATGAGTATGCAGAAACCGGCGGGTATCCACACAAAGAGGTAGTTGGTCATAACGTAAACGTCGGAGACGTCGTTTATGATATTGCCCCATGATGCAAACGGATACTTGACACCTATCCCAAGGAAGGAGAGCGTCGCCTCGGTGAGGATGACGCTGCCGAGGCTCATGGTCGCGTTGACTATGAGCTGCGGTATCACGTTCGGGATGAGGTGGCGGAAGATACGGCGGCGCACCGAAAGTCCGGTCGCCTCCGCCGCTACCATGAACTCCTGCTCACGCAGCGACAGTATCTGCCCACGCACCAGCCGCGCAATGCTCGGCCAGCCCAGGAATCCGAGTATCAACATCAGGTATATCATCCTAAGCTGCGGATCGATACGCATTCCGTTCATCACCGAGCCGAGGATTATCAAAAGCGGCGTTGCGGGTATGCAGTAGAACACGTCGACTATACGCATGATGAGGTTGTCCACCCATCTGCCGAAGTATCCCGCGATACCGCCGAGTATCACGCCGAGAAGCAGCTCGATGAACACCACTATGAAACCTATCATCAGCGAAATGCGCCCGCCGTACATTATGCGGGTGAGCAGGTCCATGCCGTTGCCGTCGGTACCGAGCGGGTGCTCCGCCGACGGGAACTGATACTTGTCCACGACGAGCGTGTCCTGCACGCGCTTTATCGTCCAGCGATCGTTCGAACGGACGATACTGTACTCGCTCTCGACCCCGTCCTCCTCCCAGGTGAAGGTGGTCACGCCGTCCGCTATGCACTCCTTTATGAGCCTGCGCATATCTAGCGAAATGAACACGTCCGACTCGATAGGCTGAATTATATAGTCGCTCATCTGGGCGTAAAGCTCGCCCCCAAGCGTGATATTTATGACCTCGTCGTCGTCCGGGTCGGGCGACATCATATAGGTCTCGCCGCCGAATTCGAAGCTTCCCTCGCCGTCGAACTCGCCCGCCGCGGTCTCCGCCGCTATCTGGAAGTCGAAATTGTTCGTACTCGACGAACTTGCGAAGTCGAACACGTTGTAACTCGCGAGCGCGACCGGCTCGGACGAATACGCGCCGGACACGCGCTTGTCGCCGGACACGATGTACTCCACCCCGTCGAGCTCGAATCTATCCGCCCCACTCTCGATGGCTTCGGTGAACGCAGACTCGAATGCGGCACTCACCGTAAATCCGTCCACTCCGCTTATCACGACACTTCCGCCGAAGCTGTTCGCCTCAGCCACGCGCTGCATCGCGGACACCTCGAGACAGGTCTCGCTCACCTCGGTGAAGCTGTAATCCACGCCCTGCGAACTAAATGTGGTCTCGCCGTTGTTTCGGGCGAGCACGAGCTGGCTGCGCGCGACGAGCGGAAAATCCTTCCCGTCCTTCAGCGTATACCTGAACTCGGTATTGCGCGAAACACCTGCATAGTCGTTAAGCATCTCGGTATAGGTGGTAAATACCTGCGCCTCGCCATACGGCATCAGAAACCCGCCGAGAAACGAGAACAGGAACATAAACCCTATGCAGCACACGCCGACTATTGCGAGCCGGTTGCGCACGAAACGCTTGAACACGAGCATCCCTGGAGAGAGGACCTTAATGCGCTGGTCGCTGTTCAGCGAAACATCGTTTTTTCTTTCGTTATCCACGCCCTGCGCCCCCTTTCAGCTCACTCTGACACGCGGGTCGACGACCGCGTAAAGTATGTCCGCAATCAGGTTTCCAAGCAGCGTCAACACCGCCATGAAAACCATGTAGAACATCGAAAACGGGATATCCCCGTTGATCATTGCATCGTAAGATATGAGACCGATGCCCTGTATTCCGAACAGGGTCTCGGTTATCATAGAACCGGAGAACAACCCGGGAAGGCTGCTGCCGATTATCGTGACTATAGGTATGAGAGTGTTGCGGAAGGCGTGATAATTGATGACCCTCCGCTCCGAGAGACCCTTTGCCCGTGCGGTGCGGATATAGTCACTGTTCAGCACCTCGAGCATGTTGGTGCGCGTATAGCGCATGAGCGAGCCTACGCTCACTATCGTTATGGTGACGGTGGGAAGCACGAAATGCTTCGCTATATCAAGGAATTTGCCCAGCGGACTGAGCTGGTCGTGGTACCGACCCACCATTCCGTAGAGGTCAAACCACCCGAGATTGATGGAAAACACCAGCTTCAGCAACGTCGCAAAGAAGAACACCGGCAGTGAAATTCCGACGAGTGCCACCACAGTCACCGTGTAATCGGTAAGCGAATACTGCTTACGCGCGGCGAGGATGCCGAGCGGGATCGCAATAAATATCTGGAGCACAAAAGTCACGACATTGAGCGCGACCGAGTACCATATCACGTCTCCGAATTTCTCGGTCACCGGGATAACATAGTACCAACTGTCCCCAAAATCTCCGCGCAGGACGCTGCCGACCCACTTCAAAAACCCGACAAATATAGTCGTGTCCATGCTGTAGATCGCCTTGAGCTGCGCCATCCACTCGTCAAAGCTCTTCGAACCGGGCTGCATCGAACGTTCCCTTGCAATCTTCTCAATGTAAGAGGTAGGTATGCAGCGCATTATAGTGTATATTATCAGCGCCACAAAAAGCAGTATCACCACGCTGAGAAGCAGCCGTTTCAGAATAAATTTCCACATGTCTGTCTCCAAATCCGCCGCTATGCGGCAAGTGTCCCTGTCAACCCATAGCTTGCCCCCAGCCCGGCATTGTTACCCGCACACCGGCAGGGGCACGAACATAGAAAATAAGTTCATCCGACAGAGAGTCCGGGCTGTGAAACCCCGCCCGTCTCGGTGCTAAAGTATGACATTCCGGCGATCCGGTAACCCTGCATTGTCGCGCGCCGAGCCCATCTGCATTCGCAAGGATGGGCTCGGCACTTTTGCAGCCGGTAAACCGGCGTTTTCGCTTAGTTCATCTCGATATTCTCGATCTCGGACATCCAGGTGTAGAAGGTCGTGATGTCCGGGGTCATGGTGTCCACATTGATGCGCTCGCTGCTGAATATCACGCAGTTCTGGCGCTGATAGAACGGAACCTCGACCGCCCAGTCGATTATGATGTCAAGGCACGCCTTGTAGGTGGTCTTGCGGTAGGACTGGTCGTCGCTCTTACGCGCAAGCATTATCAGCTCGTCAAGGTCGGCATCCTCGATGTTGCAGTAGTTGGAGGAAGTGCCGCCCGGATTTCCGAGAGCATTCGAGGAGTGGTAGACCTGGTACATATCCGGGTCTATCGTCGCGCTCCATGCCGCGCACCACATCTCGTGGGTGTTGGCTTCCATCGCATTCCAGAGGACATTGTCATCGGTCGGATCGTTGATGATG
>CALXFK010000105.1 GCA_944387575.1 uncultured Clostridia bacterium | reverse complement strand
TTTGTCCTGTTCCGTGTGACAAAGCCGGTAGAGGCGGACTTTCTCGAGGTCTACAACCGTTTCAAAAACGGTCAGGTTACCCAGTTTGTCATTGACGGCAACTCGCTTACCGCAGAGCTCAACGACGGCTCGGAGATATTTTACACTATCCCGGACATAAACGTCTTTATGAGCTTTCTCGGCGACGACATTGCCGAACAGATGTCGTCGGGGCGTCTCGAGGGCGTGGACTACATCCGGCGCGACAATTCCATGCTACGCGCCATGCTGCCTTACCTTCTCGTGATCATCGCCATGTTCGTGTTCTGGGCGATGATGCGCAGACGCGTTGGCGGCGGAGTGGGTGGCGGAGGCGGCGCGCCCGGTCCGGGGCGTTTCGGCAAGGCACGCACACGACTCGGTTCGGAGGAGAAACAGAAGATCACCTTCGCCGACGTGGCGGGGGCGGTCGAGGAGAAGGAAGAGCTCCGCGAAATAGTCGAGTTCCTGCGCAGCCCCACACGGTTTATCGATATCGGCGCGCGCATTCCGAAGGGCGTGCTGCTCGTAGGTCCTCCCGGCACCGGTAAGACCTACCTTGCCCGAGCGGTCGCAGGGGAGGCGAACGTCCAGTTTCTCTCGATCTCCGGCTCGGACTTCGTCGAGCTTTATGTCGGCGTCGGCGCAAGCCGTGTGCGCGACCTGTTTGAACAGGCGAAGAAGAGTTCGCCGTCGATAGTATTTATCGACGAGATAGACGCGGTGGGACGTCAGCGCGGCGCCGGAATGGGCGGCGGTCACGACGAGCGTGAGCAGACGCTCAACCAGCTTCTCGTCGAGATGGACGGTTTCTCAGAAAACGAGGGAATAATAGTCATGGCGGCTACCAACCGTCAGGACATTCTCGATCCCGCGCTTCTCCGTCCCGGTCGCTTCGACCGTCAGATATACGTCGGGCTGCCCGACGTCCGCGAGCGCGAGGCGGTGCTGCGCATCCATTCGCGCAACAAGCCGCTCGCCGACGATGTGGACCTCTCGACCATTGCAAAGACATGCGGCGGATTCTCCCCCGCCGACCTTGAAAACATGCTCAACGAAGCCGCACTTCTCGCAGTGAGCCATGACCGTGAGGTCATCACGATGGCGGACGTTGAGGAGGCTATGATAAAGGTCATCGCCGGTCCCGCAAAGCATTCGCGTGTGATCTCCGAGGCGGAGCGCAGGCTCACCGCATACCACGAGGCGGGTCACGCCGTCGTCATGCACTGCCTTGAGCATCACGACCCGGTGCACACCATCTCGATAATCCCGCGCGGCATGGCGGGTGGAATGACCATCTCCCTTCCCGACGAGGACAGGAGCTTCATGAGCCGCAGTGAGATGTTCGAGCGGATAGTGAGCCTGCTCGGCGGTCGGGTCGCGGAGAAGCTTGTGCTCGGCGATATCTCGACCGGCGCCTCAAACGACATTGAGCGCGCCACCGATATCGCCCGCCGCATGGTAACACGGTACGGCATGAGCGACCGTCTCGGTCCCATCGCCTACGGTTCGGACCACGACGAGGTGTTCATCGGACGCGAACTCGCCACCTCCAGCGGGTACTCGGAGGCTACCGCCTCCGCTATCGACGCGGAGATACATCGCATCATCGACGATGCCTGCGAAAACTGCGAGACCATCCTCACCCGCGAGATAGACAAGCTGCACACCATAGCGTCCTACCTCCTCGAGTACGAAACTATGGACGCACCCGCAATCGAGGACTGCTTTGCGGGACGCACCCCCGCAGCTCCTTCTGCAAAAATAGCTCCCGCACCCGCATCCACATCCAAGCCAAATATCGACATAGCCCTCGACTCCGACCCGACCCCCGAATCGGACGCGGAAACAGAAATGAGTACTGAACCAGATGCGCCGTCCGAGCAGGCTGCCGAAGCGCCGGAGCAGGGTGCGCAGCAGACCGACCATACAAGCGATTGAATTCACCGTGCAGGTGCACGGACGTTTAAGTGTCAAGGAGACCCACCCGTATGCAAGTCAGGACGCCATGGTACTCTAGCCTCGGTTCCATTCCGGCAACAGTCGAGTACCCACAGACCACCCTCTTCGGAGAGGTGGAACGGATAGCCTCACTTTACCCGGACTACACCGCCTGTGAATTCATGGGTAAAAAGCTCAGTTACCGCGCGCTTATCCGCGAGATACATGCCGCAGCAAGTTCCCTTCGTGCGCTAGGCGTGGGCGAGGGCAGCCGTGTCACCATATGTATGCCAAACACTCCGCAGGCGGTGGTCGCGCTGTACGCCGTCAACTATGTCGGCGCCGTCGCAAGCATGGTCCATCCGCTTTCCAGCACTCCTGAAATAGAGTTTTATCTCAGGGAGAGCGAGAGCTCGGTCTGCATAGGGCTCGACCAGTCGTACGCGCAGCTCATCGCCGCCTGCCGCGCTGCGGGCGTCGGGACGCTGGTGCTTGTCTCGGTGCGGGATGGGCTCGGCGGGCTCATGCGTATCGGATATGACATAACCGTGGGCAGGCGTTCTCCCAAGCCAACTCCAGACGTATTTTCGGGCAGCGCTCCCAGGGTCATCGACTGGCGCACCTTCCTCGCTAGAGGCAGGGACGACCTGCCCCCCATAAACCGCGACCCGCACGCCCCCGCCGTCATTCTTTACAGCGGCGGCACCACCGGTCGCACAAAGGGTATTCTGCTTTCGAATTTCAACTTTAACGCACTCGCTGTTCAGATAGTCACGACAAACCCGATGTTTGTCCCCGGTGACAGGATGCTCGCGGTAATGCCAATATTTCACGGGTTCGGGCTGGGTGTATGTGTGCATTCAATGCTCGCGAACGGCGGCTGCTGCCTACTTGTCGCACGGTTCACCGCCGACAGCTACGCAGCGCTGCTAAAGAAACAGCGCCCGAATTTTATCGCCGGTGTGCCCACGCTCTATGAGGCTCTGCTGCGCTCCTCCCGGCTCGACGGCGTCCGCCTTGACTGCCTAAAAGGCGTGTTCAGCGGTGGAGATTCGCTCTCCCCCGACCTCAAACGCAGATTTGACGAGTTTCTCGATCGGCACGGTGCCCCCGTCCGACTCCGCGAGGGGTATGGCACCACCGAATGCGTCACCGCCTCCTGCCTCACCCCGCCGGACACATTCCGCGAGGGGTCGATAGGGCTCCCGTTCCCGGATACGTTCTATAAAATCGTCCGGGTCGGCAGCGAAGACGAGGTACCGTACGGCGAGGAGGGCGAGATTTGTATATCCGGTCCCACCGTTATGCTCGGTTACCTCAACCGCCCGGAGGAAAACGCCAACACCCTCCGCCGCCACGCGGACGGACTTGTCTGGGTCCACACCGGCGACCTCGGCATTATGGACGAGGATGGGTTTATCTACTTCCGCCAGCGGATAAAGAGGATGATAATCACCTCCGGTTACAACGTCTACCCCTCCCAGGTTGAAAGCGTGCTCGACGCACACCCCGAAGTGAATATCTCGTGCGTCATCGGTGTGCCCGACCCTGTGCGGGTACAGCGGGTCAAGGCGTTTGTGGTTCCGGCTGCCGGGTGCACCCCGGACGCGGCGCTCCGCCAGCGGCTCACAGAGTACTGTCGCGAAAACATTGTCCGATACGCCGTCCCGCGCGAGATAGAGTTCCGCGAAGAGCTTCCGAAGACGCTCGTAGGAAAGGTAGCATACCGAAAACTCGAGGAGGAGGAAGCAGCAAAACAACAACAGTAAATTTTGGGCGCTGCACAATGCTCTGTGCAGCGCTTTTTTGCAAGTATTACAAGGTTACTTGACATTCATTTTATCATCTTGTACAATATATATAAATAGTACATAGATAGTAATAATATAGATTGTTCCGTGCGGCATGTGTGCGCGGAACCCGGAGAAAAGGAGAAAATATGCAGCTAAAATTTCGCCTCGCAGCTATCCTTGTTTCCGCAGTTCTTCTCCTATCCATTCCCGCGTTTGCGGCGGAGCAGCCCGCCGAAACCCCGCAGGACCCGCTCGAAGTATATATGCTCCTGATGAACCACTTTGGGACCGATCCCAATACCGGTATGCAGCTCTATCCGGATGGCTACGGCGGCGAGTATATCGACGAGGACGGGTTTCTAAATGTCTGCCTTGTGGACATGACCCCTGAGCTTGAGGCGGAATACCTTGAACTTTGCGGCTGGTCAGATGTGGTGAAGCTGCGCTCAGTGGATTACTCTATCAACGACCTAAACGCGCTCTCCCGCTACATTTCCGCCAATTTCATGGTTAATACCTCCGAGTATGCGGTTTTGAGCGTCGGCATCGCGCCCCAGTACAACGCGGTAAATGTCGGCATATATGCCGCGGACAGGGAAGATTTTGACCGTCAGCTTCTCTTGCTGAAGCAGGCTCTTATTAGCTCCGACCTCGGCAATACACTATCCCCATCATTTGACGACGCGCACGCTCTGCCCCTCCGCTTCGAGTCGGTCGGCAATATTGTCGCCGTGGTGGGGTATGAGGACATTGATGTCGGGTCAGACGCCCCCGAGGAGGTTGAGGTCACATACACCGTGAAGCGCGGCGACACCCTTGGACATATAACCACAAACTTTTACGGCGACAACTCCCAGCGGAATGCGCTATATCGCGCAAATTCAGACGCATTTTCTGCTACCGGCGGCAGACTCGAACCGGGGATGGAGCTTGTCATTCCCGAATTTCTCGGCAGCTGCAAACGGCTTGCATACCCCGAAGCAGCGGAGGGAGAAAGCCTATACACCGTTAAATCCGGGGACACGCTCAGCGGGATTGCCCTCTCGGTTTACGGTGACATGTGGCGCTATACCGAGATTTTCGAGCGAAACAGCGACCGGCTGAAAAACGCTGACACTATCTATGAGGGACAGGTTATCGTCCTCCCCGCAAAATAGTGAACAGTGCAGCACGGACCCCTGCACATATGTGCAGGGGTCCGCATTTTTGTCTGTCTTACAAATTTACAGATAGAGCTCCGGCTCCTTGCGCTCGGCGCAGGCAGCCTCAAGCGCCTTTGCGCCCGCGAGCATCATCTCGGGAAGCG
>CALXFK010000104.1 GCA_944387575.1 uncultured Clostridia bacterium | reverse complement strand
CATCAGCAGGAAGCAGCCGGTGCCATACGTGTTTTTCACGTCGCCGACGGAGCGGCAGCCCTGACCGAAGAGGGCGGCGTGCTGATCGCCAGCAGCGGCGGCAATCGGAATGGGTGCGCCGAACAGGTCGGGGTCGCTTTCGCCAAAAATGCAGGATGATGGCAGCACCTCGGGCAGTATTGAGCGTGGGATGTCGAGCGCGGAGAGTATCTTCTCGTCCCAACAGAGCCGGTGGATGTCGAAGAGCATGGTACGCGAGGCATTTGTGTAGTCGGTCGCGTGGACCTGCCCGTGAGTGAGTTGCCATATCAGCCAACTATCCACCGTTCCTGCGGCAAGGTCGCCGCGCATGGCGCTCTCCCGCGCGCCCGGAATGTTCTCGAGGAGCCACATGAGTTTGGTCGCGGAGAAGTATGCGTCCGATATAAGCCCGGTGCTCTCGCGGATGTGTGCGGCAATAGGCGATGCTGCTATTTCGTCGGCGAGCTGTGCGGTGCGGCGGCACTGCCAGACGATCGCTGGTGCTATCGGTTCTCCGGTCATGCGGTTCCAGAGCATGGTGGTTTCGCGCTGGTTTGCAATGCCGATCGCGCTTATCTGCGCTCCGGACAGACCGGCGCGGGCAAGCGCCTCGCGCGCGGTAGAGAGCTGGGATGCCCATATCTCGCGCGGGTCGTGCTCGACCCACCCGGCTTGCGGGTAGTACTGCGTGAATTCTAGCTGCGCGGCGGAGACCTGCCGCCCCTGTCCGTCGAAAATAATGGTGCGGGAACTAGTCGTCCCCTGGTCGAAGACCATTATGTAATTACTGTTTGACAAGTGATCCACCCTTTCTATATAAATTATAATAGGTACATGGCAATATAACCTTTTTCTATCTTCCGTTCTGCAATAATTTGTGATATAATTACAATGCTGCCGCATATCGGACGGCATTGTGCGCGCCGGAGAGACTGTGGCGGCTATGGCGGACGGGCGGATACCCCGCGCCCGCTCCACAACCGAATGATAGCAGATTCTGCCTGTTTTTTCAAGAGCGGAGGGGTTTTATGGAACTGGGTCGTGTAATTACGCCGGAGGCGGTAAGAGAGGCGCTTGACCTCGCGCGGGATGAGTTTTTTGCGGAAAACGACCCGGCGGGCGAGGACGCGGCAAAGTTCATGGCGGCGACCGAATACGCGGCGTTTTCCGGGCGGATGCTTGCGGGAAACTGCGTGATATGGGCGTGCCGGGACGGAGGTCGCCTGCGCGGGATGCTGGCGCTCGAGGATGCGCGGGACATCCTGCTCTTCTTTGTGGCTCGGGACTATCGCAGGCACGGAATTGGTCGAGCACTCGTGGCAGCCGCCTGTGAGTATGCGCAGGAAGCCGAGAGAACCGAGCTCCGCGCGGCTGTCCCAGAGAGTTGCGAGGCGTTTTTTCTGCGTCTCGGGTTTGAGCGAAAGGGCGGAGTTTGCGAGCGAGGCGGGATACGGGGCGCGGATATGCGGTTCGATGTCACGCTATGACGATGTAAAACAGCGGCACGAAGCCGCGAGATAGGAGGAATTCAGGATGGATTTCATAAATGGGAAGCGCGAGTATGACCTCGTGGAGCGTCTCAGCTTCACGCGTGTCTGCGGTACCGAGCAGGAGCGGAAGGCTGCTGAAATAATCATGGAGGAGCTGAAGAGCTTCGGGCTCGAGCCGTGGCTGGAGAAGTTCGACATAACCACCGGCAACGTCGACGCGTCGTCGCTTGAGATACTCGAGCCGTACAGCGCGGTGTACGATGCAGGCGGATACCGGTTTGGTCCCTCTACCGCCGAGGGCGGCGAGGAATACGAGCTTGAGTATGTCGAAAAGCTCGACGGCGCATCCCTGCGCCGCGCCAAAGGCAAATTTGCGCTTCTCAATGAGGCTCGCGTCGGAGCGGAGGAGCTCGAGAAGCTCGTCAATGCCGGTGTTGCAGGATTCATGACGATGAGCGGCAACGTCGATGACGAGCGTGAAAAGACCGACCTCGACCATCGCCGTTACAGCGAGACTATGCGCAGCAAGGGCACCCTGCCCGCGATAACCGTCCGTATGCCCGACGCATTCGAGATGGTGCGCCGCGGCGCAAAGAAGATACGCGTCACCCTGCGCACCTCCGAGCAGAAGGACGTGTCGCAGAACGTTGTCGCGGAGATAAAGGGAACCGATCTCGCCGACGAGATAATAGTCCTCGGTGCTCACTATGACTCGACCTGGCTTTCCAAGGGTGCGTGGGATAACGCCGCGGGTGTCGCGCTTATATGCGAGCTTGCACGCTGGTTTAAGGAGAATCCGCCGCGCCGCACCCTCCGTTTTGTGATGTTCGGCTCGGAGGAGATAGGTCTCTGCGGTTCGAAGGCGTATGTTGAGGCGCATAAGGAGGACGTCGAGAAGATAGTGCTAATGATAAACGCGGACGTCGGCGGCTCGGTGCTCGGTCAGAACGGCATCTCGGTCACCGCGGCGAAGAGCTTCTTTGACTGGATGGAGTACCTCCTGGACGAGTGCGGATTCTCGGCAATGGTCCGCCATGGCGTTATGTCGAGCGACTCGACCTCGTTTGCCGATGCCGGCATACCGGCTATCAGCTTCTCGCGCGGCGGCACTCACGGCATGAACGTGATGCACACCCACGGCGACAATATGTCGCTTATCGGCGAGGAGGCGCTTGCTTCCACCGCTCGCATTGCGCTCGAGGCTGCGCGCCGTCTCGTAAACGCGGAGCACTTCCCGGTCCCGCGCGAGTTCCCGGACAACATTAAGGAAGAGCTCGACAAGTACGCGAAGCGTTGAGCATAGAATACATAAATAAAAAGAGCGGAAGCATTGCGCTTCCGCTCTTTTTGCAACAGGGCACGCAGGGCATTGCTAAACTATCGGGGTATAAATAACTGCGGAGGGTGGTCGAACCGCCCTCCGCAGTTTATAGTGTGTGGAGATTGGTCAGGAGCGGCGCTTTTTCGTGATTATGCCGCTTACGAGGTTGTCGTAAAACCCGACGGTGCGGTCGTGGATGGAATTGTCGTCGACCGAGTTGTCGAGTATGTAGTCGCAGTGCTCGCGGTAGAACTCCTCGTCCGGCTGTGCGTTTATGCGCTTGATAGCAGCCTCCTCGCTTATGCCGTCGCGGAGCATTATGCGGCGCATGCGCACCTCTCTCGGCGCGACAACGCCCACAGTGAGGTCGCACCGCTCATCGAGACCGCTCTCAATGAGAAAGACCGCGTCGATAACCGCCATGGAGGCGTTATGTTTTTCGCCGACCTCAAGGATATGTTCGACCTGCCTGATTATCGGCGGATGCGTGATTGCGGTGAGCTCGTGCATTTTCTGCTCGTCGTTATACACTATCTGACCGAGACGGACGCGGTCGAGGTCTCCGCTCTCGCTTACGGCGTCCGGAAAAGCCTCGCGCAGTGCATCGCGCAGCTCCTCGCTGTAGCGGAGAAGGTGGTGGTATACCTCGTCGGCGTCGATAGCAAAGCAGCCGAGCCGCTCCATCATGCGCAGGACCGAAGTCTTTCCGCAGCCGGTACCTCCGGTAATTCCAATAACTCGCATATATAATTCCCCTTTCCGATAATTAAACTTCTACTACGTGAAAACCTGCCGCCTTCTTGAGACGGTTCGCGACCGCCAGCCCAACTCCGTCGTCACCCGGGCACTGGGCGAGAATGCGTTCTGCGCCGCAGTGGTCGAATGCGCGGAGGTCGTCAAACAGCCGTCTTGCCTGGTCGGACGGGTCGGACGCCATTCCAAGGGAATGGAGGTACTGCACGCGTCCCTCAAACATCGGGCGGCACTCCTCAAAGCATATCACGCCGTCTCCGTCCTTCAGTTCGGACAGTATGTAAGCGGCAGAACGCTGCGGATCGCCGGTCACCGCGACCACCGGGGCGCGCGGTGCATAGTGCCGATACTTCATTCCGGGAGCGGATACACGCACGTCTGCGCCTATCTGCTCGCGCACAGCGCGGTCAACCTCCACCTCGCCGAGTACTGAACGGAGCATCTCGAGCGTCACTCCGCCCGGTCGCAGCAGCCGCGGGACGCTTCCGGCAAGCGAGACGACCGTGCTCTCAACTCCGACGCTGCACGCGCCGCCGTCGAGTATCATATCGATGCGCCCGCCCATATCCTCCAGGACGTGGGCGGCGGTGGTGGGCGACGGACGCCCGGATGTATTCGCGGACGGTGCGGCTATCGGGACTCCTGCCTCGCTTATCAGCGCGCGCGCCTGAGGGTGGGAGGGCAGCCGTATTCCGACGGTGTCCAGCCCCGCAGTGACCTCCGACGGCACCTCTGGGCGGCAGGGCAGAACAATAGTGAGCGGACCCGGCCAGAACTCTCGGGCGAGACGAAGCGCCGCCTCCGGTACCTCGCGCGCAAGAGAGTATATTGCATCGGGAGAGGCGATATGACAGATGAGGGGGTTGTCCTGCGGACGACCCTTCGCCTCAAATATGCGGCGGACCGCCGCCCCGTCAAGTGCATTTGCGCCGAGACCGTAAACCGTCTCAGTCGGGAATGCGACAAGCCCGCCCTGCCGGATGACCGCTCCAGCGCGCCGGAGCGCCTGCTCGGTTATATTTTCTACAAATTCGGTGGTCATGGGAATCAACTCCATCCACCCGCCGGCGCGCAGCACGGCGGATCTTTTGTGGTATTAAACCGGCTCAGTTGACTCAGTCAGCTGTGTCGGCGCGGAGCTTGTCCGCGCGGTCAGCGGTGACGAGCGCGTCTATGAGCTCGTCGAGGTCGCCGTTCATAATAGCCTCTATTTTGTAAAGCGAAAGCCCTATGCGGTGGTCGGTCACCCGACCCTGAGGAAAGTTATATGTGCGGATACGCTCCGAGCGGTCGCCGGTACCGACCTGGCTCTTCCGCTCCGCTGCTACCGCCGCGTTTGCCTCGCTTTGTGCCTGCTCGTACAGACGCGAGCGCAGTATGCGCATTGCACGCTCACGGTTCTTGTGCTGACTGCGTTCGTCCTGACACTCGACGACAAGTCCGGTCGGGATATGGGTTATCCGTATCGCACTCTCGGTCTTGTTGACGTGCTGACCGCCTGCACCGCTCGAGCGGAAGGTGTCTATCTGAAGATCGGCGGGGTTAATCTCAAGTTCGACCTCCTCCGCCTCGGGCAACACCGCGACGGTGACGGTCGAGGTGTGTATCCGCCCGGATGACTCGGTGTCTGGCACGCGCTGAACGCGGTGGACGCCGCTTTCAAACTTCAGCCTCGAATATGCGCCAGCACCCTCGATGACCGCGCTTATCTCCTTTATCCCGCCAAGCTCCGTCTCGTTGAGATTGACCGTCTCGACCTTCCAGCGCTTGGTGTCCGCATACATCGAATACATACGGAAGAGGTCGGCGGCAAACAGTGCAGCCTCCTCGCCGCCCGCTCCGCCACGTATCTCAAGTATGACGTTCTTATTGTCGTTCGGGTCGCTCGGCAGGAGCAGCACGCGCAGCTCGCTCTCCAGCCTCTCAAGAGTCTCCTTCGACTCGGCAAGCTCAGCTGACGCAAGCTCGCGCAGCTCCGGATCCCCGCTGTCAAGCAGTTCAAGAGCCTCGTTTTTCGTCGCCTCCGCCGCGCGGTATGCCCGGTACGCTTCCACCACCGGAGCAAGCTCCTTCTGCTCACGCGCGAGCCGTGCCGCCTCCTTTGGGTCGCCATAGACCGAAGGGTCCATCAGCTTTTCGCCTATCTCCTCATATCTTGTTTCAATGCCGGAGAGCTTTTCAAGCATCCTATTCTTCTCCTTTTTCGGACACAGTTAAATACAAGTGGTATAGTGTGTATATAAAACTACAAAATGTAGCAAAAAAAGACTTTGATAAACGCGAAATCAGCCGAGCGCATAGCTCAGGAACACCTTCGCAAGCGAGAAAACCTCACGTGCAAAGTAACACACCGCCAGGTCGGCGCGTGGGGTGGCAGCGGGAAAGGTTTCCACTTTACAGCCCTCAAGACTCGCAATGAGCGATGCGCGGCGTAGGTGGAACTCGTTTGACAGGACACAAATTTTTGTGTCTGAAAGGTCAGACGAACCAGTCGAGGCAATGATCTCGAGTGAGTTACGAATATTCTGAATGGTGTCGGAGGAGGCGGGTTCTTCAATCAAGCGGTCAGGGGAAATGCCGTGCCTCTCAAGCCAGCTCCTCATGGCGTGCGCCTCGGTTGTATCCTCGCCCGGTCCCTGACCTCCGCTGAGCACCGCCACCGTCTCGGGGTTTTGCTCAAGGTAGTCAAGTGCGGCTTCAAGCCGGGAGGAGAGCATGAGTGATGGGGTAAGCCCGTTGACTTGGGTGCCGAGGACGATGAGATAGTCGGCGTCGCCCGACCTCTCTGGAGGGGAACCGCCCGCGCCGGTCACAACGTAAATTTCGGTGGCGATAAATGCGGCAAGCGCAAGCACGGCGAGCACACGTGCAAGTTTCGCTGCGAGTACTGCGGTGCGTGACAGGCGGCTTTCACCGCGTGCGGCGACCCGCACGAGCAGCTCGTAAGCCAGAAGAGCCACGCCTGTTGCGGCAAACAGAAGACCGAGAAAACCTATCGGCGGGACGATGAGCCTGAGCGCAAGCCCAATAAGCAGAAGCCCTGACCCTCCGAACAGGCGGAGAGAGGAGCGACTGAAAATGCTGGGAGAACTGGGTGGAATAGAGAGCATGACGCCTCCTTGCAAAATAGAAACGCGATAAATATAGAACTACGGACATAGCATTCTGCAGCGAGGGCGCCGGTCGCGTAGATGATAAATACGCATACGCGTGAGCGCCGGATACTGCATGTGGCACCGCAAGTGCGCAGTTAATTGCCGGAAAAGCGGGACTTTTTCGACAAGCAGAGTATATTAGTGTAGATATTGTATCATATGGCGCGGCATATGGCGAGGGTTTGCGTAAAATTTTTTTGCGGATGCCTGGAAAATAAAATCCCGCGTGCCAGCTCCCGAATGGGAGGGCACGCGGGACAAATAGGGTGAAATGCAAATTACTTTGCAAGAACCTTCTTGAGACGTGCGAAGCGCGGCAGTCCGTCCTCACGCGGGAGTTTGGTCTCGCCCTGGATGAGCGGCATTGCGTAGTCGATGAACGGCTTGAGAATGCCGTTGTGAGCCTCATTTATCCACTCGACCGGAACCTTCTTCTCGTAGTTAGCGACCTCGGTGAGCCCGAAGAGCTTCGGCTTGCATACATAGCCATTGGTGCGGTCGCACTCGAAGCCGACCATCTTGTCGGTGATACCAGAGATGGCGCTCTCGACCGCGGTCTTGCCCGCCATGAAGCTCTCCTCGATATCGGTAAGCGAAGCGCAGTGAGCGGCGCAGCGCTGCAGCAGTGACAGCTCTATGCCGCGGACCTTTGCGCCGGTCTTCTCCTTGACGACGTTTGCGAGCATAGCGGCAAGTCCGCCGAGCTGAGCATGACCAAAACCATCGGTCGCGGCGGTCTTTGCCTCGGAGACGAAGCTGCCGTCGGCATAGTGGATGCCCTCGGAGACGGCGACGATGCAGTTGCCCTGCTCCTTATAGATGCGGGTGACATCGGCAAGGAAGCTGTCCATGTCGAAATCGACCTCAGGCAGGTAGATGAGGTCGGGACCCTGCCCCTTCTCGCAGGCGAGGGCGGCGGCGGCGGTGAGCCAGCCGGCGTGACGACCCATGCACTCGATGATGGTGACCATTCCGGTGTCGTAGACGCGGGCGTCGAGATACACCTCGGTGATGGAGGTGGCGATATACTTTGCTGCCGACGCGAAGCCGGGGCAGTGGTCGGTTCCGAAGAGATCGTTGTCGATGGTCTTCGGGATACCCATGACGCGGCACTCGTATCCGACCTTGGACATATACTTGGATATCTTGTTGCAGGTATCCATCGAGTCGTTTCCGCCGTTATAGAAGAAGTAGCGCACATCGTACTTCTTGAATATCTCGAGAATGCGCTTGTAGTCGGTGTCGTCCACGTCCGGGTCGGCTATCTTGTAGCGGCAGCTACCGAGCGCGGAGGAGGGGGTGTACTTGAGAAGTTCCAGCTCCGCCGGGTCCTCCTCGTCCATTATATAGAGCTTGTCGTCGAGTACGCCCTTGATGCCGTGGGCAGCGCCGTAGACCTTGGTGATTGCGTCGCTGTCAAGAGCGGTGCGGATAGCGCCGTAGCAGCTCGCGTTAATAACCGCGGACGGACCGCCGGACTGACCTATTATACATGCGCCTTTGAGAACAGACATGGCTGGGACCTCCTGATAAACATATTTTGAGTATTATACAAGTATTCTACAATACAATGTAAATTATACCACAGTCATCGCATCTTGAAAAGTTGTATTTTTAACGATTTTGTGCTACTCTAAACATAGATTGACGGCAATTTTGCACCCGGTAATGAATGCGTGAGCGGGAGGTGAGCGACGATGGGTGACAGGGTCATACTGCACTGCGACCTAAACGCGTTTTATGCGTCGGCGGAGAGTCGTTCACGACCTGAACTGAGGCGGGTGCCGATGGCGGTGTGTGGAGACCCGGCGGCGCGACGCGGGATAATACTCGCGAAAAACGAGCTCGCCAAGCGCGCCGGGGTGCAGACCGCAGAGACGGTTGCCTCAGCGCTGCGAAAATGCCCGCAGCTCGTTCTCGTGGCTCCGCACCACGAGAGGTACGCGGAGCTCAGCCGTGAGGTAAACGCGATATACGAGACCTACACCGACCAGGTCGAACCGTTCGGCATAGACGAGAGCTGGCTGGATGTGACCGGCAGCAGGACGCTGTTTGGCAGCGGCGAGCAGATAGCGGACGCGCTGCGAGACAGGATACGCCGTGAACTCGGGCTAACGATATCGGTAGGGGTGTCTTTCTGCAAGGTGTTCGCGAAACTCGGGAGCGACTTGCGGAAGCCGGACGCGACGACCGTCATACCACGGGAAAGGTTTCGTGAAATTGTGTGGCCACTGCCCGCATCCTCGCTTCTGTATGTGGGACGGAGGACGGCGGCGGCGCTCGAGTCGATAGGGGTAAGGACTATCGGCGAGCTCGCGGGGGAACCGGTCGAGCGGCTGCGCAGAGCGGTCGGGAAGCTGGGAGATGCGCTGAGCTGTTACGCGCGGGGGGAGGATGACGACCCAGTGCGCAGGATAGGGGAGCGGGACGAACCAAAGTCGGTTGGTAACGGAATGACGTTTGCACGAGACCTCGTTGGTCGTCGCGACTTTCTCGACGGGATATTGCTGCTTGCGGACGACGTGGCGAGTCGCCTGCGCAGGTGTGGCATGGTATGCCGGACGGTGCAGCTCCAGATAAAGAGCCCTGAGCTCCAGGTGATCTCGCGACAGCGCGCCCTTGGACGTCCGACGGCTCTTGCGGAGGAAATAGCGCAGGGGGCGATTGAACTTATGGAGAGCTGTTGGAACATGCAGCGTCCCGTGCGCGCGCTGACGGTGACCGCGCAGAACCTCTCACCGGAGGGAGAGAGCATGGAGCAGCAGAGCTTGTTTACGAGCGGCGAGGAGCTTGAGCTGCGCCGTAGACGCGAGAGGATAGCGGAGGCGGTGGACGGCATACGCGACCGCTACGGGATGGGTGCGGTGGTGTACGGCTCCGCTGCGCGCGGTGGTGCGCTTGGAGAAGGAAAAGGGGTCAAAAAAACCCAGAACGGGCGGGATGATAAGGATAAAAACGGATAATATGCGCATTGACGGCGGCTTTGTGTGCGGTTTATAATTCTTCTATGGATATTGAGATTCCGGGCTATGTGAGCGATATACTCGAGACACTTGAGACAGCGGGTGAGGAGGCGTATGTGGTCGGTGGCTGCGTGCGCGATGCCATGCGAGGTGTTGCGCCGCACGACTGGGATGTGTGCACCTCAGCCCTGCCCGCGCGTGTGCTCGACCTGTTCGAGCACACCGTGCCAACCGGGGCGGCGCATGGGACGGTCACCGTCGTAAACGGCGGGGCGGTGGAGGTCACGACGTTTCGTGCAGACGGAGAGTACACCGACCGGCGCAGACCGGACGTGGTGAGCTTTGTGCGAGACATTGACACCGACCTCATGCGGCGCGATTTCACTGTCAACGCGATGGCGTGGTCGCCTATGCGTGGTCTGCGCGACCCGTCCTGCGGTGAGCGGGATCTCGCCTTGGGACTTTTGCGCGCGGTTGGAGAGCCGCGGCGGAGATTTGAGGAGGATGCTCTGCGGATCCTGCGCGGGCTGAGGTTTTCGGCGGTGTGTAGTTTTGAGATCGAGAGTGCGACCGGTGCGGCGCTTGAGGATTGCAGGGAACTGCTTGGCTGTGTTGCCGCAGAGCGGGTGACGGCTGAGCTGGTTGGTATGCTGCGCGGCTGCGACGCCGGAGCGGTGGCACGGCGGTGGCGGCGGGTGCTCGAGGTGCGGTTGCCGGCGCTTGTTGGGGCGAAGGAGAGCGACGTGCGCTTCGCGGCGCTCGAACGCGAGCGGAGTGGCGACGCGATAACGAGGCTTGCGCTGCTGTGTTCACCGGAGGATGTGAAGCTACTGCGGCTGCGGCGGAGCGACTTGCGCGATCTGCTCATGCTGATGCGGGCGCTACATGACGGGCGGGCACCTGAGACGGCAAACGAGGCGGCGAAGCTGCTGCGTCAGCTTGGAACGGTGAATGCGGCGCGATTTATCGAGGCGCTCGTGGCTTGTGGGCGCGCTGAAAGGGAGAACACTGTCGCGCTGATGCGAGAGACCGCGCGCGGCTGCTGGAGGATAGGTCAGCTTGCGATAGGCGGGCGCGAACTTTTGGAGCTCGGGGCGGAGGACCGGGAAGTCGGAAAGCTGCTCGGAGAGCTCCTCGAGCTTGTGTGCGGCGGATGTGTGGAGAACACACACGCGGCGCTTCTTGAGGAGGCGGCGCGTATTTTGAGAGAAAAGAACATGCGTAGGAAGGATGGAACATGACAAACATAACTGAGAACTGCGGAGTACCCGAGCTGTTCGGGAGCCTTGTGTTCAGCGAACCAGTTATGCGGCAGATGCTGCCGCGTGACATATGTGCCGCCATAGAGCACACGATAGCTACCGGTGAGAGTCTGCCGTCCAGCGCGGCAGACGTGATAGCGAGCGCTATGAAGGACTGGGCGATAGAGCATGGCGCGACCCATTACACGCACTGGTTCCAGCCGATGACCGGGGTCACCGCCGAGAAGCACGACAGCTTTATCTCGCCCACCGGAGACGGGCAGGTGCTCATGGAGTTCTCAGGCGGAGAGCTGATAAAGGGCGAGCCGGATGCGTCCAGTTTTCCGTCCGGTGGTCTGCGCAACACCTTTGAGGCCCGTGGATATACCGCCTGGGACCCGACCTCCTATGCATTTATCAAAGATCGAACCCTCTGCATACCCACTGTTTTTTACTCGTACTCGGGTGAGACACTGGATAAGAAGACCCCGCTCATGCGGTCGATGCGCGCGTTTGACGCGCAGGCTGTTCGGGTTCTCCGCGCCCTCGGGGACACCGAGACGAAACATGTGACTACCACCGCTGGCGCGGAGCAAGAGTACTTTCTCGTGCCCAAGGAGCTGTTTGACCGCCGGCGCGACCTTGTCTATACCGGTCGCACGCTCTTCGGTGCGCATCCGCCTAAGGGGCAGGAGCTCGAGGACCAGTACTTCGGTTCTATAAAGCCGCGGGTCATGGCGTTCATGCATGAGCTCGACGAGGAGCTTTGGAAACTGGGCGTTCCCGCAAAGACCGAGCACAACGAGGCTGCCCCCGCGCAACACGAGCTCGCCCCGATATACGCGAGCGCAAATATTGCAAACGACCACAACCAGATAATCATGGAGATGATGAAGAAGGTAGCCCTGCGGCATGGAATGGTCTGCCTGCTGCATGAGAAACCGTTTGCAGGAGTGAACGGCTCGGGCAAGCACAACAACTGGTCGCCCTGCACTGATTCGGGGAAGAACCTGCTAAAACCAGGGAAAAATCCTGCGGAAAATAACGTTTTCCTGCTGTTCCTTGCGGCGGTCATAAAGGCGGTCGACGAGCACCAGGATCTGCTGCGCATATCGGTCGCTACCGCCGGGAATGACCAGCGTCTCGGAGCGGCGGAGGCTCCGCCCGCAATAGTGTCAATCCACCTTGGTCGTGAGCTTGAAGAGATACTCGAGGCGATTGCTCAGGGCAGGGACTACACCGAAGTTGCAAAAGACGTGCTCGACACAAGCGTGGAGGCGCTGCCGGTGCTCTACCGCGACACGTCCGACCGCAACCGCACATCCCCGCTTGCGTTTACCGGAAACAAGTTCGAGTTCCGTATGCTTGGCTCGTCACTTTCGATTGCCGGTCCGAACATAGTTCTCAACACTATCGCAGCCGACGCGCTCTGCTACATTGCTGACCGCTTGGAGAGCGGTGATGCCCCCCGCACGGTGGTAGGCGACATTCTCAAGAACCACCGCCGTATAATTTTTAACGGCAACAACTATGCTCGCGAGTGGGTGGAAGAGGCGAAACGGCGCGGTCTGCTCAACCTTGCGTCGACTGCGGATGCGCTGCCGCACTACTGCGACGAGAAGAATGTCGAGCTCTTTGAGCGGCATCACGTGTTCAGCCGTGCCGAGCTCACGAGCCGCACCGACATCCTGCTCGAAAACTACTGCAAGACAATAAATATCGAAGCGCTCACAATGATAGAGATGATTCGCCGTGAGATAATACCGGCGGTGATGAGATACTCCGACGCAGCTGCGGGAGCAGCACTCCGCCTCGAGCAGCTCCTGGGTGGCGAACAGCCCTGCTACGAGCGAGAGCTGGTCGAGAGGATAGGCTCTCTGGTGAGCGAGACGATGCGTCTGACAGGTATGCTTGAGAGTGCGCTGAGAGAGCTGCCTAACCATACCGAGCATGCTAGCTGCGCACGCTATTGTGGGGACACGGTCGTTCGGATCATGGAGGATGTTCGCCGCCCGGTCGACGCGCTAGAGCAGATCACTGGAAAGGACTACTGGCCATATCCGACATACGGCGAGCTGCTCTTCGGAATACAGTAAAATACGTAAGCCCATTAAAACCTGGAAAACCGAACGATGGAAAATACGCAGGAGGCAATGCCTCCTGCGTATTTGCGCTACGGCGACGTTTCGGATTTTTGACAAGTACAGGGGCGCAAAGGGTGATATGCCCTTTGCGCCCCTTGCTGCTATATGTAGGATAATGTAAGAAATTTTGTTCCGCATCACACTGCCGGCGCCTCAGACGGAACAGCTGAGGTATCGGGTTCTGGTGTCGCGGACGGTGCAAGTGTGGGTTCTGGTGTCGCGGACGGTATTGGTGTGGGCTCGGGCATCGCAGATGGTATTGGTGTGGGCTCGGGCGTCGCAGATGGTATCGGTGTGGGCTCGGGCGTTAACGAAGGTGATGCCGAGGGCGAGGGTGATGCCGAGGGCGAGGGGGATGTAGAAGGCGAGGCTGACGGCGAGGGTGAAGTCGAGGGCGAGGGCGAGGGTGACGAGGTCGGCGCATTTTTGGTGCCGACCTCCATCACACGGTCTAGGCGGGTGTAGGTGCTGGTTGCGAGTTTGTAGCGCTCGACAAGATTTCCGTCCGCGTCGGTCACGACAGCGTAGGTCTCACACTTGAGGT
This sequence comes from uncultured Clostridia bacterium, assembly GCA_944387575.1. GTDB lineage: Bacteria > Bacillota > Clostridia > Oscillospirales > JAAYOS01 > CALXFK01. Next base: position 12,704 of record CALXFK010000104.1, on the reverse strand, counting down.
ACGGGTGACCCTCAACAAGCTGGCGGCGAACGCCATAGTCGAGGTTAGCGTTTTCCTTCTCAATAGTGTTGTAGGCGGTGTACCCAAGACGGACGGTCTCCACTGTCACCTTGTACCCGTCTACATCGGTGCCGTATATTTCGACGGTAACATAGTCGTCCTCCTGCCATGCGACGACTTTTATCGGGTAGTCACGGTTGTTTTTGAACTTGTAGTCCACCGAACCCCAGTATACAGTGGCGTCCTGCCCCTCGGGAGCGTAGACTGCGGTGTACTTGTGGTTTGCGCGATTGACAATCTCGAGCCGAGCGCGAATGCACGCCATGTACAGCGTGGAGCTGGTCTGGCAGATACCGCCACCGAGCTGATCCTCGATACCGTCGGACACGTAGACCGATGCGGCGCGGTAGCCGCGCTCGTAGGTGCGTTCGCCCACCGTCTCGTTGTACGAGAACACGTCGCCAGGCATGAGGATCACCTCATTTATAGCTTCGGCGGAAAGTTTTACGTTGCCAGTACGGTTGTAGTTCCACTTGTTGAGGGTGGTGGTACAGGAGGCAAGGCAGTCCCGGAAAAGGGCTTCGGTGAGATCGGATGAATACTTTTCCGGCTCGGTGTAAATAATGGGGACAGAGAACCCGTCGGTCGAGCTCTCGAGAAGTTTGGCAGCAAGTTCGCGATCAAAGCTCACACCCATCTGTTCGGGAGTGACGGTGACCCCATCCTCGCCGAGGACGTATGCGGCGTCCACCGGCTCGGTGTGGATCTCTTCCCAGATGGCGTCAATATCCACCGGCTTAGGCTCGCTTTCCGTGATATACGGGTCGAGAGCAAGGGTGACGGTGACGCTACCGCTGGCGATAAGGTCGATAATGGCGCTCTCAGCCGCTGCGGTGTCGAGCTCGCGACCGACCGTGGAGCCGCTGAACACCAGCATGTCCCCCTCGATATGCGCGGCGACGTCGCCTGCGGTCTGGTCTATTTCGCGGGCAGCCTGTGCCACGAGACCGTCCAGCTCGTCGAGTGCAAGCGGTGCGGGGGACACGACCTCGACTCCGCCGCCCAGAGCGGCAGAGATGACGTTAACCATGCGGCTAAACAGGTTACCGCTCCTGCCAAATTCGAAAGCAGCCGCAGCCGCAGCTGGCGCATCCGCCTCGGTGCGGAAGGTTTGTGCAATCGAGGCTCCGTCGTCGCCCCACTCGAGCTGCACCTGCACCTCGGAGGGTGCAAATTCGGAGGATATATGCTCTGAAGCTTCCTGTTCGCTCATGCCGCCAACCGGGATACCGTATGCGGTGACGCCGGGGAATATCGAATCGTATGAGCTGATGACCCAGGCACCCACGGCAAACGCGGCGAGCAACACGGCAATAATTATAAGAAGCACGGTAAAGTGCGTACGGGGACGCTTTCGCTGCGCGATCCTGCGACCGCCTTCATTCCTTTCAATTACATTTGTGTTCAAAATATGCTACCGCCTTTAAAAAAGAATTGCTGATGGCGTACAACTCATCAAGATATATTATATTGTCGATAGGGCAAAAAATCAAATTAAATTTTGGTATCAAATGCGGGACCGGACACAAGTGTCCGGTCATTTTTGCACCATCTCACAAGTATTAAAAATTTTTTAATGACAAATCTGTCAAGCTGTGCTACAATGTACGCATTACCGATCGCTTGTCCGCGTTTCGCGGGTAAGCGGGTGAGGTAAAGCCCTTAAATTAGGAAGGAACGGTCGTGAAGATGAACAGATTTTTTTCACGCCTCTCAGTGCGCCTGACCGCCGCCGCGCTTGCGGGGGCTATGTTGCTCAGCTCGGGATGCACGGCGGGCGGAACCGAAGTTGAAAAGATAGATCTCGAAAATGCGTTTTACTCGGTCCGTGAGGCGGGCGCGCGCACGCTGGATGCGAACAAGCTTTACGGTGCGCAGGACGACGCAGCGCTTGTGGATGCCGGGTTCCTGGATGTATTGAGTGACGTCATTGGTCGGGTAGCCGCGACGGCATACGTAATAGATTTCACCGGCACGCGCGGAGAATTTGACGACGCTGTCGCCGCTTCCGAGTATGCCGAGAGCTATTTTGAGGCGACCGGCGAAGCGGACGTGATACTCCAAAGCGAGCTCGAGGCGAACGGCATTTGGGGTGCGCTTGTCGATGGAGAGCTCATTGACGATATAAAGACGCTCTGGATAAACCGGTACGAAAACCTCGATGGGCAGATGGAGTACGTAATAGATGTGAGCCGCAACTCGCAGCCGCTGCGCACTTTGCGATACATATATAATGAGGGGGATGCTGCGCCCGCCCTCACCACCGACTCCCTTGCCATCAACTACGACGGAAGAGAACCTGCGATCTCCGCGACCGGTGAGCCTGCCGCCACCGGCGAGGCGTCGACCATGTACTTCCGCGGCAATCTCTACCGCACCGGTATATATGAGCAGCCGGTTCTCGGCGGGGTGGACTTTCTCCTGTCCATATCCGCAAACCCGGTGGAGGGTGAGTGCCCTGGCGATTTTGCTGGAATGCTCGAAGGGACCGTCACGATAGATGGCGTCGCAATGAGCTTCACTACAAACGGAAACGATATCCCGGTACCGCTCGGTATAGTAGACGACCCGTCCGAATGGTATATCGGAATTGCGCGTATATCCACCAACAATCCGCAGGACACCACCGGATACCGCAACATATTCTATGTTCGCACCGACTTCTCCGAGGTCGTCGGTCTCTACTCGACCTACCGCAGTGCCACCTTCTCCGAGTGGTTCTCGCTTGTGCGGATAGACAAGTCGGAGTATGACGGCGCGGTGAGTGAGAATAACAAGAAACTCACCGACCTCTATTCGGGCATAATGGTCGATGCGTACGGTGATAAGAAGGAGTACAACAACACTCTTGCGGTGCTGTACAACATGTTTTTCGGAGTCGACCACGGATACCTCAAGGAGAATCTAAAGAAGGGCATTTCGTCCATCTCGACCGATATTCGCGACTATGCCGAGTGCTACATGGATGAGAGCGTGGCGCGACTCGGTGAGAACGACCTTTGGTTTTTCCCGGACGGACGGAGCACTGTTATTCGTCTCTATGAGTACGACGGGACTACTGCTATTGCGGCGGTCGACTTCAGCACCAAGCAGGACGACGGATACGGCGGACTGTACAAGGGAGTGTATGACGAGAGCAGCGGACAGTGGACGCTTGAGAGGCTCACAGAAGGACGTATAAAGTAACGAAAAAGACGCACCGCGCCTTGCGGCAGAGACCGCAGGGCGCGGTTTATTGCCTTGTGGCAGAAAAAACCAACAAGAGATGGCGACTGGAAAGATAACACTTTTGTTAAAAGACGCGAAATTGTATTGACCTTTTCGCGCACAGCCTTTATAGTTTGGGTGTAGGCAGGTCTTGCCTGTATGTATAAATTGTGCCAAACAGGGGATCTTGAAAATTTTGCGGATCATGAGGAGCTGAACAAAAATGGGAAAGATCAGAAAAATAGTTAGCCTGCTGCTTGTGCTCGGCATGGCGCTTGGGCTTGCCGGAACGGGAGTTGCGTCGTCGTTTACCGATTCCGCTGCCATACATCATACCGATGCGGTCGAGCTAATGAGCGGCATTGGGATCATCGTTGGGTATACCGACGGTTCGTTCAAACCGGACAAGGTGCTCAACCGCGCCGAGGCGGCAAAGATAATCACCTATATATGTATAGGTAAGGCGTCTGCCGACTCGCTGAAGGTGAGCTCTTCGATGTTTGAAGATGTCCCGGCGGACAACTGGGCTGCGGGGTACATTTCGTACTGCGCAAACCAGGGGATAATCGTCGGCGACGGGCATGGAAAGTTTATGCCGGAAAAGCAGCTTACAGGGTATGCGTTTGCAAAGATGCTGCTCGTTGCGCTTGGATATGGGGTCAACGACGAGTTCATCGGTCAGGAGTGGGAGAGCAATGTCGCCACCTACGCCTCCTCGAGATATGCGGACATATTCAAGGGAAACTACGCGATAAACGGCTCGGCTGGGGTCACCCGTGAGGAGGCGTGCCTATATGCATACAACGCGCTCTTTGCGGAGAAGGTCAACTACTACAACCTTGTTGGCGACTACATAACCGGTTCGATATTTGGCGTCGGCGGGCTGGGCACGCTTGCGGACGGGTACGGTCTCGTGCACTGCCAGGGCGTGGTCGAATACTCGAACGGAGCATACCGAATCACGGGGACCGACGGGAGTTATCCGCTCAGTGGGTATACCGGCGATCCGGGAGACATCGGGCGCTCAATAGAGGTGTGGTGCCAAAAGGGGACGCTTGGCGCGTACACTCCGGTCACCGCAGTGACCTACACCGACACGGTGCTTGCCACGAGGTACGACGGTAGCCGCGAAGACGACTGGACGAAGCGCTCGAGCGGCAGCTATATTGCAAGGACCGATTCTACGGTTTCGTACTATGTAAATGGCGCGTACAGCGGGGATAGTGCACCGGAATATGGCAAGGGCGACAAGGTCGTCGTGCTCGATAGCGACGGTAATGGGCGTATCGACCGCGTGATGGTAACCACCTACGCTGCTTCTGCGGTCGGTGGTCGCGGCGTGACTACGCAGGCGATCGGCGGCAGCAGCTTCGTGTCGATACAGGGCGTCGGACCCACCGGCATAGGTAATGACAATTTTGATAACGGCGTTGAGGCTTCCCGTGCAATCGGGTACGCGGACCTCAAGGTTGGCGACGTTACATATTACAACTACAACTACGCGACCGACTGCTACTACTTCTATAAGGCGGCTACAATAAAAGGTCAGAAGACAAGCCAGAGCATGGGTACTGGTGAGGCGAGCATCTCGTTTGGCGGCGCCGCGGGAATGACCGACAGCGGTATACCTTTCCGCTCCTCGGACTACGGCACTGGGGTCAGCAATATGGAGTTCAACACCGACACCACAGCATTCCTCGACGCTGGCGGATACATAATCGCGTATACCGGTGGCAGCACGACCTCGCTCGAGTACGCGGTACTGCTTGACGCGGTGAAGGTCCAGGGCAGCGGACTGTCCGGATCGACCTACCTTGAGGCGCTCCTGCTCTTCCCGAATGGGCGTACCGAAGTGGTAAAGGTCGCGTCGATCACCTCCGGACGGGATGTTTACACTGCGAATTCCAAATTCCCGACCACCAGTATTGCGAATATGCCGGGTTATTCCTCGCTTGTGCGCACTTTCTACACCTATGCGGTGGTAAACGGTCAGTACGCTCTGACCGACGCCGGTGCGGCGGTCGGCGGCAGCCAAATAAACGGTGGAATGGTCGTGTTCGACGGGTACAACACCGCGAACTCGGCGACCGTGTTCCTCGTAGGTTACCGCGACTCGACCGGTCAGTACGCCTACAAGACCTATACCGGATATGCGAACGTGCCCTCCTCCTCGGTCGGATCTGCGGTAACGACACGAGTGATAAGCGAGAGAGGCATTGCGAAATATGTATACATTGACGCATATAACGACGTCAACTTCGGCAGTGTTGTGCGCTACGCCTACATTAGCAACTCGACCCCGAGCAGATATGCGACTGGTACCGTTCAGTATGACGTGTACAGCGCGGTCGTGGATGGCAAGGCGTCGAACGTGAGTATTTGGGTGACGAACACTGCTTCGGTCATTCCAACGGTCGGACTGTACGAGGTTGTGTACGACCAGAGCGGTTTTGCGACCCTCAGTTCCCCGGTGTACAACACCCTGCTTCACAACTACAACGCCGCACCGTCGGTGATATCCGGCGGGACGATGATAGTGGGCGGCGCATCCTATGCATACACGAATGCGACGGTTACATATATCGTTTCGGCGGACGGCTCGGTCAGGGTTGGACGTCCGGAGGACATAGCGACCGGATCGGTCATCCAGACTTCGGTGAAGGTCCAGGGGACTTCAGCGGTTCAGTCGCAGATAGCGGAGGAGATATACGTCCGCTACTATTGATTATTTACTTGCGAGAACGTATGATAGTGCGTCGGCGTTTGCCTGCATTCCAAGCCGCAGAGGGTCCCCCTCTGCGGCTTGATTTTTGCGTTTGCATAGGAAAATATATTTTAGTTGCCACACAGCCGCAGAAATGTGATATAATAGCTACATTGTATTATACTGGTTTAATGCTTCCGCCCGCATTTGCGGTGGGCGGAAGGTGAAATTCTGCGCATCTGCGGAGGCACTGCGCAGGGAAAGAGGGACGGTTTGGCAAAGAAGAAGAAAAATGATCAGGGGAAGAGGGAATATCAGCCCGCCCCGATAAACGAGCAGCCGATAACCGAGACGCTCGAGCAGAACTATATGCCGTACGCGATGAGCGTCATAGTTTCGCGGGCAATACCGGAGATAGACGGGTTCAAGCCGTCGCATCGGAAGCTTCTTTATACAATGTATAGGATGGGGCTGCTGAGCGGTGGACGCACCAAGTCGGCAAATGTCGTTGGACAGACCATGCGGCTCAATCCGCACGGCGACGCCGCGATATACGAGACTCTGGTGCGGCTTTCATCGGGCAACGGCGCGCTGCTCACCCCATTTGTCGATTCGAAGGGAAACTTCGGAAAAGTGTACAGCAGGGACATGGCGTATGCTGCCAGCCGGTACACCGAGGTAAAGCTCGCGCCGATATGTGCCGAGCTGTTCGGGGACATCGACCGGGAGAGCGTGGACTTTGTGGATAACTACGACTCCACCATGAAGGAGCCGGTGCTGCTTCCCACATCTTTTCCGAATGTGCTTGTCAGCGCGAATACCGGCATCGCGGTCGGAATGGCAAGCCAGATATGCGGGTTTAATCTCGCTGAGGTGTGTAACGCAACGGTAGCATATATCAAAGATCCGGACTGCGACCTCACGGAACACATGCCTGCGCCGGATTTTCCGACCGGCGGCGAGCTGATATATGACCGGGATGCGATCGAGGAGATCTACCGCACAGGCAGGGGGTCTGTAAAGGTACAGGCGCGCTGGCGCTACGACGCGGACGAGAACGTGATAGAGGTGTACGAGATACCGTACTCGACGACGGTAGAGGCGATAATGGACAAGGTGGCTGAACTCGTCAAGGCGGGCAAGCTGCGCGACCTTGCCGACATGCGCGACGAGACCGACCTCGGAGGCTTGAAGCTAGCGATAAACCTCAAGCGCGGAGTGGAGCCGGAGGCGTTCATGAATAAGCTTTTCGCACTCACTCCGCTACGGGACAGCTTTGCGTGTAACTTCAACATCCTTGTGGGCGGTACGCCGCGGCTGATGGGGGTGCGCGAGATACTCGAGGAGTGGTGCGCGTGGAGGTATGAGTGTGTCCGGCGAAGGATAGCCTGTGAGCTCGGCAAGCTCAAAAACCGCCTGCACCTGCTGCACGGACTCGGAAAGATACTGCTCGACATCGACCGCGCCATAGCGGTCATCCGCGAGACCGAGGAGGAGGCGGAGGTGGTCCCGAACCTGATGATCGAGTTTGGGATAGACGAGGCGCAGGCGGAGTTTATCGCCGAAATAAAGCTGCGCAACATAAATAAACAGTACATCCTGCGCCGTCTCGAGGAGACTGGTTCCCTTGAGAACGAGGTCGCTGAGCTGGAAGAGGTGCTCGCGAGCCGTGTGCGGGTGATGAAGATAATCTCCGACGAACTGAAGAAGACAGGGTCGAAATACGGCACCCCTCGGCGCACCGGTCTGATTGAGGCGTCTGGCGCAGGGGAGTACCGCGCGGAGGCGGCTGAACCGGAGGACTATCCGGTCAGCGTGTTCCTCTCGAACGAAGGCTATTTCAAGAAAATCACACCGCAGTCGCTGAGGATGGCAAGCGAACAGCGCTTTAAGGAGAACGATGCGCTGCGCGAGAGCGCCGAGGCGACCAATGCCGCGGAGGTAATATTCTTTACGACAAAGCAACAGGCGTACAAGTGCCGCCTCAGTGACTTCGAGGACACAAAGGCGTCAGCGCTCGGAGACTATCTGCCTGCTAAGCTCGGCATGGACGAAGGGGAGACGGTGGTGTGCATGTGCTTGCCGGGTCGGTACGAGGGACACATGCTCTTCTTCTTCGAGAACGGAAAGGTCGCGAAGGTCGCGGTCTCCTCGTACGACACGAAGTCGAACCGCCGCCGCCTGACCGGCGCATATTCGTCGGCAAGTCCACTTGCAGCTGCTATATTCTCAGCGGAGGACGCGGAGTATGCGGTGTTTTCCAGTGACGGGAGGGCGCTGCTCTTCTCGAGCGCATCGCTGCTCCCCAAGACCACCCGCTCCACGCAGGGGGTGGCAGTTATGTCTTTGAAACGGAATGCGAAGGTCGAGCGTGCGATGGCGGCAGATGCCTGCGGTATCGTAAAGCCCGCCCGATTCCGCACACGCACCCTGCCCGCAGCCGGCGCGCTGGTGCGCCCAGAGGATGTCGGAGAGGTTCAGATGAGCCTTGAATGATTGCTCTCGGGATCTCTGGAGCATATTATAATGTATAGTTCCGATTCTGGGAGGGGAGTGATGACTGTGGGGTAAACGGATCCCGGACGATCCGTGGATATGCCATAGATGCGGCGGCAATAGTGCTTGGCTCGGTTATCTTTGCCGTTGCATATGACGTGTTTCTGGAGCCCAACAGTATTGCTCCGGGCGGAGTGAGCGGTGTGGCGATGGTAATCAACCACCTGATGCCGGTGCTTCCTACCGGTGTTCTGATAATACTGATAAACGCGCCGCTGTTTCTGCTCGGACGCAGGGCGGAAGGTCGTCTGTTTCTTATAAAGTCGGTGTGCGGGACGGTGGTAAGTTCACTTGCCATCGACATCTTCAGCGGGATGTGGACGTATACCGACGATCCGATAATGGCGGCGCTGTTCGGCGGGGTGCTTATGGGCGCGGGGCTCGGTGTAATAATGCTGCGCGGGGCTACCACCGGCGGCACCGACATAGCGGGGAAGCTGCTTGTGCTGCGTTTTCCGTCGTTGTCGATAGGAAGGCTCATATTCGTGGTGGATACCCTGATAGTCGCGGTCGCAGCGGTTGTTTTCGGGCATATCAATTACGCGCTCTACGCGCTAGTGGCACTCTATGTGTCCACCGTAGTGCTGGATGCTATACTGTATGGCGCGGATTCGGCGCGGGTCGCGTATATAATCAGCGAAAAGGTAGACGAGCTTGTCGGAGCCATCGATCGCGAGCTTGACCGGGGCGCTACACTTTTGCACGGCGAGGGCAGCTACTCGCACCGCCCGGTAAAGGTTATTCTCTGCGCCATACGCCGTGGTCAGATCGGAGAATTGAAACGGATTTGCCGCGAGATAGACCCGTCCTCCTTCGTAATAATCACTGAGACGCATGAGGTGCTGGGCTACGGGTTCAGAGGTCACAACAGGTGACAAAAATCCCGCAGCGTGGAGGCTGCGGGAAGAAAAAATTTTAAAATTCGGCTGGCAAAAGCGCGAAAAAAGTATATAATTACGGTAACCGATACGCGAGTCTAACCAAATATGCGCCGGTACCACCCCTCGTCAAAGCGGGGAAAGGTCCAGTCTGCTCCTTCGGCGGGCGAACCGGCGAGAGCGCCGGTGAAGGCTGCAACCTTCATGGAGGCGGCACGGGCGGCGTTCACGCCGTTCTGCGAGTCCTCAATGACAAGGCAGCGGGTGGGCTCTGCGCCGACACGACGGGCGGCTTCAAGGAATATGTCGGGCGCGGGCTTTGCATGTGCAACGTCGCGCGAGCAGACCACCGTGTCGAAAAGCCGCGAAAATTCGAAACGTTCCCGGGCATAGTCGAGCAGCAGCAGCGGGGAGGAGGACGCGACGGCAGTTTTCATGCCGGACGCGCGAATGCGTTCTATCCAGTCCGCAACGCCGTCCACAAGCGAGTCAACCTGTTTCAGCCCGCGAAGCAGCATCTGCTCGTGCATGCGTGTCAACTCGTCGTGCTCTATTTTCAAATCGGGAAACCAGTCGAGTACCTTGCGGGTGTTCGCGGTGGGAGAGCCTCCCATCATTGCCTGTAGTTGGGCATCGCTCAGCGGGACGCCGAGCTCGCGGTAAAAGACGCGCTCTTCTGCCCAGTAGTGCGGCTCGCTGTTGACGAGCACACCGTCCATGTCGAAGAGAACCGCCTGAAATTGGTTGTCCATACCGGATTACCTCCGTCTTTCGGATGTTGAGTGTTGACACAATGTGCGGATGTGCGTATTTACGTGGTATTTAGATATAGTATAGCAGAAAATGTTCTCCGCGCAAGGGGGATGCACCGGAAAGGAGTGAAACGATGACGGGTCGTCGTATTGGAGCCGCGCTCTGCGCTCTGTCGCTGCTGTTTGCGAACGGATGTAGCGTGCTCCGTGGTACGTACAGCTCGATAACCCCGCACATTGAGGCGGCATCCGGTCAGAACTACGGCGGAGTGTCCGAGGCGCAGGCTTCCGACTATAACGAGCTACGCAACGCGATACTTCGTATAGTCGAGAGTGGAGCGACTAGCGGTACCGTTACCATCACTAGATACACCGGAGATATACAGAGCGACGTACTCACCGCGTGCCGTGAAGTCCAGGCGACTGAGCCGCTCGGCGCGTATGCCGTCGAGTACATGAGTTATGAATGCGTTAATGTGCTTACACATTACGAGGCAACCATTGAGGTCACTTATCGGAAAACTCCTGAGCAGATCGCGCAGATAGTTGACGTGACAGGTACGCGTGAATTTTCTGAGCTGCTTAGTTCTGCTATCAATCTGCACCAGGAGAGTCTCGTAGCCCATATCCGGTACTACTACGGCGAGCAGTACAATGCGGAGGAACTCGCGCGGACGCTGCTGACTGCCAACCCGGCGAGCTTTGTTGCTCAGCCGGTCATTTCGGTCGGGCTGTATCCAGAGGGGGATGTCACCCAGTGGAGCCGCATAATCGATATTCAGCTTGACTGGGGGTTTACCCGTGAGGAGCTGTGGCACAGGCAGGAGGAGTTTGTTGCCGTCTGTGCCGACATAGTCGCGGGACTCGACCAGGAAGCGGGCGATCTTGAGAAAGTACATGGGATCATCGCATGGATGGATCAGCTGTCCTTCCTCGACAAGGAGGAGGAGAGCAGTTCTAACACTCCTTATTCTGCGCTTGTCGAAAAGGTAAGTGCTAGCCGTGGTGCAGCCGGGGCTCTTGCTGCGTTGTGCGACGTTATAGGGGTGGAGCGCAGAATAGTTACGGGCACGCTGGACGGTGAGACACACTACTGGAATATGCTGCGACTTGGCAGAGACTGGTACCATGTTGACCTGACTGGGGCGGCTGAGCTGCTCACTGACGAGCAGATAAGTGACGGATACGAGTGGAATATTACGAGCTATCCGGTATGTCGGGGAGAGTCGCTGCTCGGTATGAACACCCTACCACCGGATGATGAGGAGAATCTCTACATGCAGAGTGCACCTCAGGAAGTTGAATAGACGATCACGGCGCCGTTCGGGCGGCGTGTTAAAATGCGAAAGGCGGTTTGAAAAATGGCTTTCAGGAACAGCGAAGAGACAAGACGTGAGGATAACGGCGTGACATATTTCCTGCGTCCTCAGATAGAAGGGTCGGCGGGCAGGTTTGACAGGCTCGCAATACAGACGCACTTCGTGCAGCGCGGAGAGAGCTATATCGAGCTCATGCGTAAATACGTTGCTCCGCTGGCTACGGAGGGGGATATACTCTGTACGAGTGAAAAGATAATTGGTATGTGCCAGAACAATGTCGTTGAGATGAAAGACGTTCCACCTGGATGGTGGGCGCGTAATCTCTCGAAGTTCGCGTCCCGTTCCGCTGCTGGTATCGGTATGGACGAGCCTCACAAGCTCCAGCTCGCCATAAACCTCGCGGGGTTGCCACGCATACTGTTCGCATGCGTCTGCCATGTCGTGGGCAGGCTCTTTGGAAAGCGTGGTGTATTTTATAAGGTAGCGGGTCACGGCATTGCCGGTATAGACGGGTTCTATTCACATTCGTCGTTCGACCTCTACCACACTATAGCGATCCTCAACCCACGCGACCCGAACGGTGTGTGTGCCGAGCTCGAGGGTGAACTCGGAATTCCGGTCTATCTTGTTGATGCAAACGACCTCGAGCGCGAGGTGCTAGGGCGCTCGCCCTCTGCACCGTACAGCGACGAAGTTTTCCTGGAGTTGATACGCGATAATCCGGCGGGACAGTCTGACGAGCTCACTCCGCTCATCCTTATCCGCAAAGCATAAAACGGTTGCGTACCCCGCCGCTGCACGCCTTGTTTTACATGTACTCAGCGGTATGCTGCAAAGACGGTCGAAAAAATGTCGAGCGATATGTGCAAAATTACTTCGAAAAAAGTGTTGACAAAAGTGGGGTCGGGTGGTATATTAAATAGGCGCTCGCGAGAGAGCCCCTCGAAAAGAGAGAGGATGAAGCGAACGGGCGCGATAAGCGGACCTTGAAAATTAAACAACAAGACAAGAAGCAAAGCCAGAAACGGGTTATGATGGTGTCTCGATAGGAGACAAGCATCAGACCGACAATTCAAGAGAGTTGTTTAAAACGGATAAGAAGTTTTGAACAGGACGCTCAATAAGATGTAATTAACCAGGCTACGGTCTGGAGAAATGTATCATAGAGAGTTTGATCCTGGCTCAGGATGAACGCTGGCGGCGTGCTTAACACATGCAAGTCGAACGG
>CALXFK010000103.1 GCA_944387575.1 uncultured Clostridia bacterium | reverse complement strand
CTGCTCATCGACCTGAACGCCGTGCCGAAGAAGTATGAGGGTCTCGACGGCACCGAGCTTGCGATAAGCGAGTCGCAGGAGCGGATGGCGGTGGTGGTCGCGGCTGAGGACGCGCCGCGCTTCATGGAGCTCGCCGCAGGCGAGAACCTCGAGGCGACCCGCGTTGCGGTCGTGACGGAGAGCCCCCGCCTCGTCATGGAGTGGAACGGCGAAAAGATAGTCGACATTGCGCGCAGCTTCCTCGACTCGAACGGCGCGGACAAACACATCAATATCGCGCCCGCGCGTCCGCAGGAATTTGCGCGTCCGGCGCCGAAGACATTTGCCGGCGCATATCACGCGCTTGCAACCGACCTCAACGTCTGCTCGAAGCGCGGACTTTCGGAGCGGTTCGATTCGACGATAGGTGCAGGCAGCGTCCTCATGCCGTTCGGCGGGCGCTGGCAGCAGACCCCGGTGCAGGCGATGGTAAACAAAATCTCGCTTGAGCACGGGGAGACCGACGACTGCTCGTTTATGGCGTGGGGGTACAACCCGTATATAGCCGAAAAAAGCCCGTACCACGGCGCATACCTCGCGGTGGTCGAGTCGGTATCCAAACTGATTGCCACCGGCGCGTCGTTCGAGGACGTCTACCTCACCTTCCAGGAGTTCTTCGAGAAACCCGGCTCCGCACCGGAGCGCTGGGGTCAGCCGTTTGCGGCGCTGCTTGGTGCGTTTGCCGCGCAGATGGATCTCGGCATAGGCGCGATAGGAGGCAAGGACTCGATGAGCGGCAGCTTCGAGTCGCTCGACGTGCCGCCGACGCTCGTGAGCTTCGCCGTCACCACCGGAAAGACCGGCGAGGTCGTGTCCCCCGAATTCAAAGGCGCGGGGCACAGGGTCGCGTTTCTGCGCCCCGCCTGCGCTGACGGAACTCTTCCGGACAACGGAGCGCTCATCGAGCTCTACCGCCGCGTCACCGCACTTATGCGTGAAGGAAAGGTGCTCGCCGCATGGACCCCCGGGTACGGCGGAGCGGCTGAGGGCGTTCTTAAAATGTGCATAGGAAACCGCGTCGGGTTCGAGTTCGGACAGGCGGCGCTCGGTGAGATATTCGGATACAGTTACGGCTCGTTCATTGTCGAGCTTGCGGACGGTGCGGACTGCGCGGACTCCGAGCTTCTCGGACACACTATCGGGGACTATGAGCTCCGCTGCGGTGGGGAGACCGTGTCACTCGCAGAACTCCAGAGAGAGTATGAGGATGTGCTCGAGCAGGTGTTCCCGTGCAACATCGAGCAGGGCGGAAAGACCCCGGATAAGTACACCTTCCGAGCTTCGTCGCACCCGCGCCCGAGCATTCACGCGGCGAGCCCGCGCGTGCTCATACCGGTGTTCCCCGGTACCAACTGCGAGTACGACTCGGCGGCTGCGATACGCCGCGCCGGCGGTACGCCCGAAACTGTAATAATCCGCAACCTCACCGCGTCGGCGGTGCGCGAGTCGGTCGAGGTGTTCGCGGAGAAGATAGCGCAGAGCCAGATGATATTCGTGCCCGGTGGGTTCTCCGGCGGAGACGAGCCGGACGGCTCCGGCAAATTCATAACCGCATTCTTCAGGAGCGGAGCGGTGCGCGAGGCGGTCACCGAGCTGCTCGAGAAGCGCGACGGTCTCATCTGCGGCATCTGCAATGGGTTCCAGGCGCTCATAAAGCTTGGTCTTGTCCCGTTCGGAAAGATAGTGGATGCGGACGAGAACTGCCCGACCCTCACATTCAATACGATAGGCAGACACCAGTCCCGGCTTGTGCGTACACGCGTCGCGTCGAACATGTCTCCGTGGCTCATGGAGACAGAACCGGACGAGGTGTACACCGTTCCGATATCGCACGGCGAGGGGCGGTTCATCTGCTCGGATGAGCTGCTTGCAAAACTTGCGGCGGGCGGTCAGATAGCGACGCAGTACGTCGATCTCGACGGCGACCCCACATATGACGTCGCGTTCAACCCGAACGGTTCGACAATGGCGATAGAGGGCATCACTTCTCCCGACGGTCGCGTGCTCGGAAAGATGGGTCACAGCGAGCGAATTGGAAATGGCCTTTACAAAAACGTTCCGGGCAATTATGATATGGGTATATTCCGCTCTGCGGTAAAATGGTTTAAGTAAACGGAGGTTGATTGAAAATGAAAACCGATATTGAAATCGCTCAGGCAACAGAACTAGAGCCGATTTCGGTGATTGCTTCCCGCGCTGGCGTCGACGAGAAGTACATCGACCAGTACGGTCGCTACAAGGCTAAAGTTGACCTTAAGCTTCTCGAGGAAAACAAGCGCCCTGACGGGAAACTCATTCTCGTCACCGCGATAACCCCGACCCCGGCGGGCGAGGGCAAGACCACGACGACAGTCGGTCTTGCGGACGGTCTCCGCCGGATAGGAAAGAATGTTGTGGTCGCGCTCCGCGAGCCGTCGCTCGGTCCTGTCTTTGGCGTCAAGGGCGGCGCGGCAGGCGGCGGATATGCGCAGGTCGTGCCGATGGAGGACATAAACCTGCACTTCACCGGCGACTTCCACGCTATAGGCGCCGCAAACAACCTGCTCGCCGCGATGATAGACAACCACATATACCAGGGCAACGCCCTTGGCATCGACCCGCGCCGTATAACCTGGCGCCGCTGCGTGGACATGAACGACCGCCAGCTTCGCTTTGTTTTAGACGGTCTTGGCGGAAAGGCAAACGGAATGCCGCGCGAGGACGGGTATGACATCACCGTTGCAAGCGAGATTATGGCGATACTCTGCCTCGCATCCTCGATAACCGACCTCAAGCAGCGCATAGCGCGCATAGTAATAGGTTACAACTGGTCCGGCGCTCCGGTCACCGCCGGTCAGCTCAAAGCTGAGGGAGCAATGACCGCGCTGCTCAAGGACGCGCTCAAGCCGAATCTCGTTCAGACCCTCGAGGGAACTCCTGCATTCGTCCACGGCGGACCGTTTGCAAACATCGCACACGGCTGTAACTCGGTCATAGCTACACGCATGGCGCTCAGGCTGGGCGACTACGCGGTGACAGAGGCGGGCTTCGGCGCCGACCTCGGCGCTGAGAAGTTCCTCGACATCAAGTGCCGCTACGCCGGTCTCAAGCCGGATGCCGTTGTTATCGTCGCCACGATCCGCGCTCTTAAGATGCACGGCGGCGCGGCAAAGACCGAGCTCACCGACGAGAACCTCGACGCGCTCATCCGTGGACTCCCCAACCTCCTGCGGCATGTCGCGAACATAAAGGACGTCTACGGGCTGCCGGTCGTGGTCGCTGTCAACCGTTTCCCGACCGATACACAGGCTGAGATAGAGCTCGTCATCGAGAAGTGCCGCGAACTCGGCGTCAACACTGTTCTCTCCGAGGTATGGGCAAAGGGCGGCGAAGGTGGAACCGAGCTTGCCGAGGAGGTCGTCCGTCTCTGCAACGAGAAGAGCGATTTCAAGTTCTGCTACGACACTGAGGACAAGATCAAGGACAAAATCAACTCGATAGTCACCCGCATATATGGCGGCGTAGGCGTGGAGTTCACCTCCGAGGCGTCCCGTCAGATCCGCACCCTCGAGAAACTCGGCTACGGGAAGCTCCCGGTCTGCATGGCAAAGACCCAGTACAGCTTCTCGGACGACGCGTCCAAGCTCGGCGCGCCGGAGGGATTCACCGTCACAGTGCGCAATGTCAAGATATCCGCCGGAGCCGGCTTTGTTGTCGCGCTTACCGGTGAGATAATGACGATGCCCGGGCTCCCGAAGTCCCCGGCAGCAGAGCGTATAGACGTGGATGAAAACGGCGTCATAAGCGGTCTTTTCTAATGCCACAGATATTTTCCGGCGGATTCTGCGGAGTCCGCCGGTATTTCCGGCTTTTCGGGCAGAATATAGATTGGCAATGCCCTTGCCACATGGAGGAAAAACAGTGAATAGAGAACAGATGAATCCCCGCGACACATGGAATTTCGCGGATATTTTCCCGACATTTGAGGACTGGGAGCGCGCATACGGCGAGGCTGAGAAGCTGGTGGGCGGGCTTTCGTCGTACGAGGGGACGCTCGGGCGGTCGGCAGACGCGCTTGCAGATGCACTCGACGCAATATTCAGCGCGACCGAGAAGCTCGAGCGCGTGTGCGTTTATGCTTTCCTGCACCGCGCGGTGGACGGCGGAGACCCGAAGCATCAGGAGATGAACATGCGCGCGACCAATCTCTCGGTCGCGGCGAACACTGCCACGGCGTACCTGCTTCCCGAGCTTCTCGCAATAGATGAGAAGAAACTTGATGAATTCATGCAGAGTGACCGTCTTGCGACTTACCGCCACTTCGTCGAGGATGCGGTTCGTGCACGCAGCCACACGCTCGATGCCGCCCGCGAGAAGCTGCTCGCACAGCTCGGCGCGGTCATGCAGATCCCGAGTGACTGCTTCAATACTTTCAACGACGTGGAGCTGACATTCCCGGATATTACCGACGAAACCGGAAACAAGGTACCGCTCACCACCGGAAATTTCAACGTCTACCGCATGAGCGAGAACCGCGCGGTTCGCGAGGAGGCGTTCAACACATTCTTCGGACAGTACAAGAAGTATGTCAACACGATAGCCGCAATGTATTCGGGCGCGGTAAAGGTAGACTGCTTCAACGCCCAGGCTCGCGGGTTCGACAGTGCGTGCGAGGCGGCGATATTTAATAGCAACGTCCCGGTATCCGTATACGACAACCTCATAGAGTCGGTGCATTCGGCGCTCCCGGCGATGCGCAAGTACCTTGACCTCCGCCGCCGTGTGCTCGGCAGGGAGGACGCAGACATGTTCGACCTCTATACCCCGATAGTGGAGGATGTGGACTGGAAGGTCCCGTTCAGTGAGGCAAGGGAACTTGTAAAGAACGCACTCGCGCCGCTCGGCGAGGAGTACGGAAAACTGCTCGACCGCGCCTTCGACGAACGCTGGATGGATGTGTACGAGAACCGGGGCAAGACCTCCGGCGCGTTCTCCTGTGGCGTGTACGGCGTCCATCCGTATGTGCTGCTGAACTATACCGACACGCTCGACGATGCGTTTACCGTAGCGCACGAGCTCGGTCACGCGATGCACTCCTACTTCTCCGCCGAGAAGCAGGACTACGCAAACCACGACTATATGATACTCGTCGCGGAGGTCGCATCCACAGTAAACGAGGTGCTGCTCGCACTCTACCTGCTCGACCATGAAAAGGATAAGAAGCGCCGCGCATACGTTTTGAACCACTTCCTCGAGAGTTTCCGCACCACCGTGTTCCGCCAGACGCTCTTTGCGGAGTTTGAGAGGGACGCGCACAGGATGTACACCGCAGGGGAGCCGGTCACCGCGGAGACGCTCTCCGACCTCTATTACCGCCTCATTTCCAGGTACTATGAGGGCATCGGCATAAACGACATCATGCGCTATGAGTGGGCGTATATCCCGCACTTCTACCGCAATTTCTACGTGTATCAGTACGCGACCGGGTTCTCGAGCGCGGTCGAGATAGCGAGCAGGATTCACCGCACAGGCGACGCCTCCGGTTATCTGAAATTCCTGTCGATGGGCGGAAGCGACTATCCGCTCAATGAGCTGCGCGCAGCCGGCGTCGACCTCACCAAGCCGGACGCGGTCGACGGCGCCATGAAGCTGTTTGAGCGCACAATCGATGAATTTACCGCTGAAATAGGGTAAACCGCTTTACAATCCCGCGCTATGATGATAAAATAAACTAAATAACCGCCGTCTCCCGCGCGGATGGGCGCAAGAGACGGCGGCTTTTTGTGGTGAAAGGGGACAGGCGCACAATTTCCGCGCCTATGTATAGGGAAATGAACGAGGAATATTACGAGGCTTTGCCGGACATACAGGCGTATCTTGACAGAATAGGCGTGCGGATGCGTGAGCCGTCGGTGGACTACCTTGACGAGCTTGTTTATGCACATCAGTGCACCGTCCCATTTGAAAATCTTGACGTGTATGAGTACAGACGTGCGGTGTCGCTTGAGACCGGCAAGCTCTTCGACAAGATTGTCACGCGGGGGCGCGGCGGATACTGCTTCGAGCTCAACGGGCTGTTTGTTGCGCTACTCTGCGCGCTCGGCTTCGACGCATGGAGCTGCCCCTGCCGGATAACCCGCGACGAGAACGCACGCCGCTCCCAGATAATGCACCGCGGCAACATCGTGCGCGTAGACGGAGAGCTGTATTTCTGTGACGTCGGATTCGGCGGACCGATGGCTCCGTTCGCGGTGCCGTTCAACGGGGAGAAAAAGACGGTGCACGGCGAGACGTTCTGGTTTTCGCAGACCGACGAGTGGTGGTGGATGCTCCGGCGCATAACCCGTGGTAAGGCGGACGTGAGCTCGATAGGCGTTGACCCGGAGAAGCGTGAGCAATGCGTGCCTGCGCCGGTCATGCTCGTCTCGCCCACAAGCTGGGAACCGACCGATTTCATCGAACTCAACCGCGCTTGCTCGGAGGGACCGGGGGCGAGGTTCGCGCGCACCCGCATGGTCAATATGCGCCGCCCCGACGGGTACTGCGCGATAAGCGAGAACCGCCTGACACTGGTTGAAAACGGAAACCGTACTGAGCGCGAGCTCGGGCAGGACGAGGTCGCGCCCGCACTTCTGCAGTATTTCAACCTCGCGGACAGATAGGTTTCATTCAAGACCCTCCTCGGTCGAGCCGCGCAGGATTATGTCGTGATGCAGGTAGACCGTCCGCTCGAAGTTCTCCGCACCAGTCATCCGCTTGACCAGCATTCTCACCGACTCGGCGCCCATCTCGTAGAACGGCTGCGCAACTGTCGTTAGCTTCGGTATACACATTCCGGAATACATGAGATTGTCGTACCCGGTGACCGCTATCTGTCTCGGCACGTCGATGCCCGCATGAGTGATAACGCTCACACATGCGGCGCCGAGCAAGTCCTGCGCGCAGACCACCGCGTCCGGTCGCTCTTCCGGCGGGAGAGTGAGCCATGAGCGCATCTGCTTTGCACCCGCTTCATAGCTGTTTGGGTGCAGCCGTGCAATGAAATCGGGATTCGGCACAATGTTATGGCGGCGCAGCGCCTCGCGGAACCCCTTTTCGCGCTGCTCTGCATAACCGACCGTAATGCCCTGGCGGCTGTTGCCCGGAGCCATGAATGCGAGCCGCTTCCTGCCCCGCTTTATCAGCATTTCGGTCATCTGGCAGGTCGCCTGCGTGTCGTCTATCGAGACGTGGCAGGAGCCGGGAAAATCGATGTACTCCGCGCACTGGACAACCGGGTATTTTTTGCATATGTTGACTATCTGCTCGTCACTCTCGTTGAAATTTATCAATATTATCCCGCCCGCAAGTCCGTTTTCATAGTACTTCAGCGCGTCCTCGGTGTATCCGTCCGGGGCGAACGAAAGAATCAGGTCGTAGCCGAGGGCGGTGGCGGCGTAGTATGCTCCACGCATCATGTGACTGTCTATGTGCGAACTTACGACAAGGATAGTGCGGTTCTCGTTGCGGCTGAGGTTGCGCCCGATAATGTTGGGGCGATACCCGAGCTCCTCGACCGCCCGCATGACCTTCTCGCGCCGCTCGTCGCTTACCGCGTAGTTGTTGTTCAGCACCCGCGATACGGTCGCCGAGGACACTCCGGCGAGTTTTGCAACGTCGCGTATAGTCACCATGAAAACATCCCCTCTTTTCTGAAATCATTTCTTTTTAATTAAAATCGAAAATTATTATTTCGCACAGCCGTACAAACGGTCATACCGGAAAAACTGTGCGGATATGCAATATAATTGGTTTTACAGCGGAGTTAAAAGCCTCTGGTATAACTTTAGTATATTACATTTTCTTACTGAAATCAATTCTTTTTAGGTGGTTGCAGATGGCAGTCCTTAGTGTAAACGGTGCCGGAAAAGATTTCGGCGACAATACGATACTTGAAAGCGTCTCTTTCGAGGTGCAGCCGGGCGAACGTGTTGGGCTTGTCGGGGATAACGGGACCGGCAAGACTACGCTTCTGAAAATGATTTCCGGCAAATACCGGTGCGACCGCGGAAGCATACACATAGCCTCCTCTGTGCGTGTAGGGGTGCTCGACCAGATACCCGAGTATCCGGATGGGGTCACGGTCGAGCGGGTGCTGCGAACCGCGTTTGACGAGTTTACCGAGCTTCGACGCAAGATGGAGAAGCTCGAGAGCCTGATGTCGCAGGGTGACGACAGCGTACTGCGCGAGTACGGCGAGCTTGCCGCTGCATACGAGGGGCTCGGCGGTTACGACGTGGAGGTGGAGCTGAAGCGGGTGGCGAACGGTCTTGGAATCGCCAATATGCTCGCAAGTGAGTTCAACCGTCTTTCGGGCGGCGAGCGCACGAGGATAAACCTTGCGCGCATGATACTGCTGAACGTAGATCTGATGCTGCTCGACGAGCCGACAAACCACCTCGACATAGCCTCTCTTGAGTGGCTTGAAGAATACCTCACCGACGAGTACAAGGGTGCAGCGGTGATAATTTCGCACGACCGGTACTTTCTCGACCGCACGGTGAGCCGTATAGTCGAGATAGAGGAAAAGACCTGCCGCGTGTGGCAGGGGAATTATTCCGCCTACGCCTACCAGAAGGCGGAGTGGCTGAAGTCTGCCGAGGCGCGCATACGCCAGAGCGAGCGTAAGATAAAACAGCTCGAGGATACTGCGCGCAGGTTCCATGCCATGAACATGGAGAAACTGCACGTCCGGGCGTTCAATATGGAGCGGCGCGCTGAACGTATACGCAAGGAGATGCCGCACATAGTAAAGCAGGGTCGAAATCTACGTGCCTCTTTCGGTTCCGCGCGGAGACCGGGGGAGGATATCCTGACCGTCACCGGTCTCAGCAAGAGCTTCGGGGACAGGACTCTCTTCTCGGATGTCGACCTCGAGATAAAGAAGGACGACCGCATCGGTCTTATCGGGGCGAACGGAGCGGGAAAGACCACGCTGCTTCGCATACTTCTCGGTTCGGAGACGCCGGACTGCGGCAGGATAAAGTGGGGAGTGGGGGTAAAGCACGCATATCTTCCGCAGATGGTGAGCTTCGACAACCCACACGCCACGCTCGTGGACACGGTGGCGCGGTCGCTCCGGGTGACCGAGGGGACCGCCCGCAGTATGCTCGGCACGTTCAACTTCTCTGGAGACGATGTGTTCAAACGTGTGTGCGATCTGTCAGGTGGCGAAAAGAGCCGCCTGCGCCTGTGTATTCTGATGCAGAACGGCGTCAACATGCTGATACTCGACGAGCCGACAAACCACCTCGACATCCGCTCGCGAGACTGGATAGAAAACGCCATTGATGCCTTCGACGGTACGCTGCTGCTCGTGTCGCACGACCGATACTTCCTCGAGAAATTCGCGACCCGCATATGGTCGGTCGAGAGGGGCGGGATAGTGGTGTTTGACGGCGGGTATAACGAGTACCGCGCATATGCGGAAATGCTCGAGGATGAACGCCAGCGCCAGCCCGAAACCGAAAAGATGCCCGAACGGAAGACGAGTGCGCCAACAGAGCAGCCGCCAAAGCGCAACCGCGAGAGCGACGCGCTCAGAAAGCGCGTTCCTATCATCGAACGGGATATAGAACGGCTCGAAAAGCGCTCGGCGGAGATAGACGCCGAAATGGAGGCGAACTCGAGCGACGCTGAGCTCCTCGAGAAGCTGATGCTCGACAAGGAGGAGTGCTCGCAGAAGCTCGATGAGCTGCTCGGCGAGTGGGCGGAACTGATGGAAAAGCTGTGATAAAATCACACAAAGACAAATCGACTTGTTCATTAAATGCACCAAACATTGCAGGTAACTTGCATGGAACGACACCGCTTTGGCTATCTGATATAAAACAGATGATGTCGATTCGGGTAAATCCAGTGAAATGTCTATTGCAAAAATGTGGATGCAAACGTATAATGAAAAAAGTGATACACAGATAATGCAGGATACGCCCTGAAGTTCTTGCATGATATGAAATCTGAACTATTCATTTAAACGAGGTGCGATATGCCAAAGTCACTTTCACTTACTGCGGAGAGAGTTCAGGCGTCTACCACGCTTGCGATAGACACCCGTTTTAAAGAGATGAAGGCAAACGGGATCGATGTTATCGGTTTCGGCGCCGGGGAGACCGACTACAATACGCCGGACCACATAAAGGAAGCTGCTATCAGCGCCATAAATAACAACGTCACACGCTACACTCCTGCAAGCGGGACTGTCGAGCTCCGCAAAGCCGCCGCAAAGCGTATCTTTGAGGACTGCGGCGTGAGCTATGAGCCCTCGCAGATAGTCATTTCTAGCGGCGCAAAGCAGAGTCTTTACTACGCGCTCTACGCCATAACCAACCCGGGCGACGAGATGATACTGCCCGCGCCCTATTGGGTCAGCTACTATGAGCTTATAAAGATGACCGGAGGTACTCCGAAGGTGGTGTACACCGACGAGTCCACCGGCTGGAAACTCACTGCCGACGCGCTCCGCGCCGCTATAACGCCTGCAACCAAGGCGCTTATTCTCAATAACCCGTCCAATCCCTCCGGAGTTGTCTACTCGAAGGAGGAACTCGAGAGCCTTGCCGCAGTCTGCGTCGAGGCTGATATCTATGTGATCTCTGACGAAATATACTACCGTCTTGTGTATGGCGACAACAAGTTTACGAGCTTTGCCGCGCTGGGCGACAAGGTCAAGGCGCTCACCATACTTGTAAACGGTGTCTCGAAGTCGTACTCGATGACCGGCTGGCGCATAGGCTACCTCGCGGCTGATAGCCGCATCGCAAAGGTGGTTGGCAACGTTCAGAGCCACGCTGCGTCCGGTCCGAACTCCATTGCGCAGGCTGCGTCGGTCGAGGCACTCGCCGGCTCGCAGGAGAGCATTGACGTTATGTACAAGGAGTTTGCAAAGCGCCGCAACTATTTTATCGACCGCTGCTCGAAGATCCCGGGCATTTCCATAATCCCGCCGGACGGAGCGTTCTACGTTATGATGGACGTGAGCTCCTGCTTCGGCAGAACCATACGCGGGCACAAGATCAACAATGTCACCGATTTTGCGGAGGCATTCCTCGAGGAGGGGCTTGTTGCAGTCGTTCCGTGCGACGCATTTGGAGCGCCCAATCACGTCAGGTGGTCGTACGCGACCTCGATCGAGGACATAAAGGCAGGTCTTGACAGGCTCGAGGAATTTCTTGCAGAGTAGTTGTAAATAATGGGCGACCAGCAGGCCGCCCATTTTCCGTTCTTCAGTTCCAATCCTACGCTTCGCGTGCTGGACTGTGCTCGCAGTAATCCTTAAGAATGCAGTTTTCGCAGTCCGGTCGACGTGCGACGCACACGCTGCGTCCGTGCTCAACCAGCCGGTGGCAGAAAGCTCCGCTCTCTTCCGGCGGTATGACTGCGCGAAGTTCAGTTTCGACTTTTGCCGGGTCTTTAGAGTGAGCGAGCCCGAGGAGATTCGTTATCCGAATGCAGTGGGTGTCGCAGACGTAACTCTCTTTGCCATACACGTCGCCGAGGATCAGGTTTGCGGTCTTGCGTCCGACGCCGGGCAGTTTCAGAAGCTCTTCCATACTGTCCGGAACACGTCCGCCATACTCGTCGATAAGCATCTGTGCCGCTGCCTTTATGTCCCGCGCCTTCATCCGGAAAAAACCGGTGGGGCGCACGAGCGATTCAAGCTCGTCTATGTCCGCGTCGGCAAAGCTCTCGAGGGTAGGGTACCTGCTGTAAAGCGTCTTTGTGACTATGTTTACACGCTCGTCGGTGCACTGGGCTGCAAGGCGGGTCGCAAACAGGAGCTCGTAGTCCTTTTCGTAGCTCAGCGAGCAGACCGCCTCCGGGTATTCCTCTTTCAGCAGCTCCACAATTATCCTGGCACGTTCGGTTATATCCATGATTACCTCCAGTATACAACCATCGTATATTGTATACTGTGTAATATATCAAAAATGCTCGAAAAATGCAACACAAGTCTAAATGGGAGGACAATCAAATGCTCAATGAAATCATGCGTTTTCTCTCCAATGTCGACGCCGAGGTCGGCGGCGCGGTGGCGCGCGAGTATGCAAGGCAGCAGCGCAACATCGAACTGATAGCCTCGGAAAACATCGCAAGCGAAGCGGTCGTGCTTGCCGCCGCTACCGTGCTTACAAATAAGTACGCAGAGGGTACACCCGGTAAGCGCTACTACGGCGGATGCGAGTACGTTGACGAGGTAGAGCGTATGGCTCAGAGCCGTGCATGCGAACTGTTCGGCGCAGAGCACGCGAATGTGCAGCCGCATTCGGGCGCGCAGGCAAATGCAGCGGTATTCCATGCGCTTTTGAAACCGGGCGACCGTGTACTCGGTATGAAGCTTGCACACGGCGGTCATCTCACCCACGGTACAGCAGTTAACTTTTCGGGCAGATATTTTGAATCATTCACCTACGGTGTGGACGACAACACCGGTCTCATTGACTACGACGAGGTGGAGCGCATAGCAAACGAGTGTAAGCCCCAGCTCATCGTCGCAGGCGCGTCCGCATACCCGCGTATAATTGACTTCGAGCGTTTCAGCAAAATCGCAAAGAGCGTTGGCGCCTATCTCATGGTCGACATGGCGCACATCGCAGGACTTGTCGCGGCGGGCGAGCATCCGAGCCCGATCCCGTATGCAGACGTTGTCACCACCACCACCCACAAGACGCTCCGCGGTCCGCGCGGCGGTCTTATCCTCTGCGGGAAACAGTATGCGAAGGCTATCGACAAGGCTGTGTTCCCCGGAATACAGGGCGGTCCGCTCATGCACATCATCGCCGCGAAGGCAATTTGTTTCGGCGAGGCGCTGGGGTCGTCGTTCAAGGAGTACCAGCACCAGGTCGTGCTCAATGCCCGTACTCTTGCCGCCGAACTTAAAAACAGGGGATTCGAGCTTGCGAGCGGCGGTACCGATAACCACCTCATGCTCGTCGATCTGCGTCCATTTGGGCTCACCGGCAAGGAGTTTGAGGAGCGGCTCGACTCTCTGCACATCACCGCAAACAAGAACGCCATCCCGGGCGACCCGCAGAAACCGAGTATCACGAGCGGCATCCGCGTCGGCACTCCCGCAGTGACCTCTCGCGGTTTCCGTGAGGCGGAAATGGTCAAGATTGCCGAGCTGATACAGCTCGCCGCGCAGGATTACGAGGGCAATTCGGACAGGATCCTCCGCGAGGTCGCGGGTCTCTGCGAGAAGTATCCGGTTTACGGTGGCTGATAAGGTACGTTAAAAACATTTACGGACGGCGAACCCGCACGGGTTCGCCGTTTTCTATACCTGTAAATAGGCGAGGGTATACCGGGGTGGAGGAATTTTCTGCAGTTCCTGCTACCGAGAGCCGTTTTGTGCTTGCGCTAATCCTGAAGGTGGGGTATAATGCAAATGTTATCGGGAAAAGAGGGAGGTGCGCAGAATGTATCGTCCGCTGGCGGACAGGATGCGTCCGCTCACGTTTGACGACGTGGTCGGGCAGGAGTCTATCCTGGGCAAAAATGGGATACTTCGCAGAATGCTCGCAGCTGGCAACATTCCAAACCTCATTTTCTTTGGTCCTCCTGGCACCGGAAAGACCACCGTCGCAAACATCATCGCAAGCGAGACCAACAAAACGCTTTATAAGCTGAACGCAACCACCGCCTCTGTCGCGGACATCAAACAGATGATTGCGGACGCGGGCACGCTGCTCGCGCCGAACGGTATCCTGCTCTATCTCGACGAAATCCAGTATTTCACAAAGAAACAGCAGCAGTCTCTGCTCGAGTTCATCGAGAACGGCATGATAACGCTCATCGCATCCACGACCGAAAACCCGTACTTCTACGTTTATACCGCCATTCTGTCCCGTTCCACCGTGTTCGAGTTCAAGCCGGTGGAGGAAAGCGAGATAGAGCGCGCCCTGCTTCGTGCATCGGCTCTCCTCGAAAAAGATATCGGAAGCACGATACGCTTTGAGGACGGTGTACTCGGTCACCTTTCGGCGTCCGCTGCCGGAGACGTGCGGAAGGCACTCAATTCGCTCGAAGTGCTTGTACTTGCGGCTCAGAGCTCGGGAGGGGAGACAGTTCTGACGCTGGAGGATGCGGAACAGGTGACACGGCGCTCCGGACTTCGGTTCGACCGCGATGGCGACAATCACTACGACCTCCTGTCGGCATATCAGAAGTCGATGCGCGGTTCCGACCCGGATGCCGCGGTGTATTACCTTGCACGTATACTCGCAGGAGGAGACCTCGCCTCAGCATGCCGCCGGCTTCTCGTGTGCGCAGCAGAGGATGTCGGGCTTGCGTATCCCCAGGCGCTGCAAACCGCGGTCGCGGCGGTACAGGCTGCCGACCGACTCGGACTGCCCGAGGCACAGATACCGCTTGCTCAGGCAGTTATAATGGTGGCGACTGCTCCGAAATCCAATTCGGCGTCCGAGGCGATAGCCGCAGCGGCGGCGGATATTGCGGCGGGGAAGACCGGGGACATCCCGGCGGCGCTGCGCGACTCGCATTACAGTGGCGCGGCAAAGCGTGGTCATGGACTTGACTATAAATATCCGCACTCGTTTGAGAACAACTGGGTCGAGCAGCAGTATCTGCCCGACGAGTTGAAATCGGCGGTGTACTACAAATACGGTAAGAATAAAAATGAACAGGCTTTCAAGCAGTATTGGGAACGAATACGTGGAAAGTAGAATTTTGGAGGTGCTGTTATGATCAAATACAGGCGTGTGCTGCTCAAGCTCTCAGGTGAGGCGCTTGCGGGCGGAAAAGGTTTTGGACTTGATATGAAGACGGTGAGCAGCGTTTGTACTGTTATAAAGCGCTGTGTGGACGCTGGAGTCCAGATGGGCATAGTCGTTGGCGCCGGCAACTTCTGGCGCGGAGCGAAGGACGGCGGCGGGATAATCGAGCGGACGCGGGCGGACTATATGGGAATGCTCGCCACCACCATGAACGCACTCGCACTTGCAGACGCTCTTGAAAAGGCAGGAGTGAAAAGCTGCGTGCAGACCGCCATCGAGATGCGCCAGGTCGCAGAACCGTTCGTGCGCGATGAGGCGGTGCGCCATCTCGAAAACGGCGAGACGGTCGTGTTCGGCTGCGGGACCGGGTGCCCGTTCTTCTCCACCGACACCGGTGCGGTGCTTCGCGGGTGTGAAATAGCGGCGGACATCGTGCTTATGGCAAAGAATGTTGACGGGATATACGACAGTGACCCGAAGAAGAACCCCGCAGCAAAACGGTACAGTGTACTGACCTACGACGAGATACTCGAGAAGAACCTCAAGGCGATCGACGCCACAGCAGCTGCGCTTGCGCGCGACAATTCAATGCCGTGCTACGCCTTTGCACTCTCCGACCCGGAGAACATCTGCCGGGTGGTAAGCGGCGAGGACGTTGGCACGCTTATCAGGTAGAGAGCAATAATCAATTGCTTTAGTTGATTTTATACAATTATTCACAATACAAGGTTGGGCTTTCGCCCCGAAAGGAGCAAATTATGAACGTCTACGAAGAAAAAATGAGCAAGTCCATCAAAGTGCTCACCGAGCAGTTCTCCACCATTCGCGCAGGTCGTGCCAACGTCTCGGTCCTCGACCGTATCCGCGTCGATTACTACGGCTCGCCCACGCCCATCCAGCAGATAGGCACTATCTCCACCCCCGATTCGCGCACTATCCTCATTCAGCCATGGGATACCTCGACGCTCAAGTCGATAGAGAAGGCGATACAGTCCTCCGAGCTCGGCATCAACCCGCAGAACGACGGCAAGGTCATCCGTCTGACCTTCCCGCAGCTCACCGAGGAGCGCCGTAAGGAGCTTCTGAAACTCGTCAAGAAGTATGCCGAAGACTGCAAGGTCGCGGTACGCAATATCCGGCGCGAGGGGATAGACGAGTATAAGAAGCAGCAGAAGAAGTCGGAGATCACCGAGGATGACTACAAGGTCCTTGAAAAGGAGATCCAGGACATTACTGACAAGAAGATAAAGGAGATCGACAAGGTCGCCGAGCAGAAGGAAAAGGAGCTCATGACCGTCTAACGATGACGATGAAGATCAGATTTTCCCGTCACAGAAAAACCGAGATAAAACCACCCAGGCATATAGCGATCGTGCTCGACGGCAACGGCAGGTGGGCATCCAGAAGGGGTCTGCCGAGAAGCGCCGGGCACGCCGTTGGCGCGGAGACCTTTCGCACCATCGCGACCTATTGCCGCGACATCGGTGTGGAGTATCTGACCTGTTATGCTTTTTCCACCGAAAACTGGTCCCGCCCGGCGGAGGAGGTCTCCGCCATATGGGAACTTCTGCGAAAGTACCTCATCGAAAGCCTTGAAAAGATGGAGAGGGACCGGGTCAAGATACGGATAATGGGCGACCGTGCGGACATGCCGGACGACATCAAGGGACTTCTTGCGCAGATAGACGAGAAATCCGCACATATAGACGGTATTACTCTCTGTATATGCCTAAACTATGGGGGACGTCAGGAGATACTGCACGCGGTGCGCACACTTGCGCAGGAGTGCGAGCGCAGCGAACGAAAGGCGGACAGTATCTCGCTTGACGACATATCTCAGAACTTATACTCGAGAGGGATACCAGATCCGGACCTTATAATCCGCCCGAGCGGGGAGTTGCGTCTTTCAAACTTCCTGCTCTGGCAGTGCGCGTACTCTGAGTTCTACTTCACCGACGTGCTCTGGCCAGACTTCAAGCCGTCGGATATCGACCAGGCAATAGCAGAATATTCGCGCCGAGACCGCCGTTTCGGCGGGGTCAAGGCAAAAGGAAGATAAAAATGCTGATTAGAACGGTGACCGGCGCGGCAATAATAGCGGTGCTGATCGTTGTGGTGTCGGTGGCGCCGGTGTGGGTGCTGCCCTTTGCGCTTGCGGCAATGACGGCGATAGCGGCGCACGAGATGGTCGCGGCAACCGGTCTCAGTGCTGTAAACCGTCCGTTTGCAGCGATAGCGGTGATATTTGCCGCACTCGTGCCCTTCTGGGTCTACCTTGGGGAACCGGACGTATGGTCGGTGCTCGGCATACTCGTACTTGTGATGTCGCTCTTTGCCGCAGCAATGACCTCGAGAACAACGCCCGGATTCGGCGAAATATGCATCGCCTTTTTCGCCGCCACCGCGCTTCCGTACCTCCTCTGTTCCGCTATCCGGCTCGTTGGACTTGGCGGGGGAGATGCACAGAGGGGGCGGTTCCTCGTCTATGTCCCGATAGTAGGGGCGTTTGCGTCGGACACCTTTGCGTACCTCACCGGGCGCGCGTTCGGCAGACGCAAACTTTGCCCGGATATCAGCCCCAAAAAAACGGTCGAGGGTTCTCTCGGCGGATTCGTCATGGCGCCGGTGCTGGTTGTGCTGTATGTGTTCATACTTTCCCGCACCTGCGGGTACTCGGTGAGCTATCCGTCCGCAATAGTGTGCGGGGTAGCCGCCGCGTTTGCGGGTCAGCTTGGCGACCTCTCGATGTCATATGTTAAGAGGCGGTATTCGGTAAAGGATTTCGGGCGCATTCTTCCGGGGCATGGCGGCGTGCTCGACCGTTTTGACAGCGTGCTGTTCGCGGCTCCGCTCTGCGAGGTCATCATGCGCGTGCTCCCGGTGATTTGGTGATATACTATCATGAGGATTTCTATAATTGGTTCGACCGGCTCGATAGGCTGCTCTGCGGCGAGAATAGCGGAGCGGCTGAACGCCGAAGTCGTGGCGATAGCTGCGGGACAGAATGTCGCGGAGGCTGAAAGACAGGCGCGGCTGTTCAGACCACGTATCGCCGCAATGGGCGACGAGCACGCTGCGGCTGAGCTGAAGCGTGCGCTTGCGGACACCGACACAAAAGTGCTCGCCGGAGAGTCGGGAGTGCTGGAGGCTGCGGCGTCCGAGTGCGACGTCTGTATCGACGCGGTCGTCGGGATAGCGGGGCTGCGCCCCGCTCTTGCTGCACTGTCCGGCGCACGGCGGCTCGCGCTGGCTAACAAGGAGTCGCTCGTCTGCGCGGGGGAGACCGTGCTGTCCGAAGCCAGGCGACGCGGTGTTGAAGTCATCCCGGTGGATAGCGAGCACTCCGCGATATTCCAGTGCCTCGACCGGCGTGGCGGCGTAAAAAAGCTGATTCTGACCGCTTCGGGCGGTCCGTTTTTCGGGTACACTCGTGAGATGCTCGAGAGGGTGACTGTCGCCGACGCGCTCCGGCACCCAAACTGGAGTATGGGCGCGAAGATCACAGTGGACAGTGCGACGCTGATGAACAAGGGTCTTGAATTCATCGAAGCAATGCAGCTCTTCGGAGTGAGCGCGGACGCTATCGAGGTCGTGATACAGCGCGAGAGCATCATCCATTCGATGGTGGAATTTGTGGACGGTGCGGTCATCGCGCAGCTCGGTATCCCAGACATGGAGATACCGATACAGTACGCACTGACCTATCCGGAACGGGCTCCAGCCGTCGCCGCGCCAGACTTTTCAAAAATACAGTCGCTGTCATTTTCAAAGCCGGATACCAATACATTTAAGTGTCTGCCCCTCGCGATAAGCTACGCCTCGCGTCCGCAGGCGGACCGCGCGGCGCTCAACGGCGCAAACGAGGCTGCGGTCGCCGAGTTCATCGCGGGGCGGATTCCGCTCACCGCGATAGCGGAGCTCGTAGAGAGGGCGGCGGACCGGTCGCACGTTTCCGGGAGTTCGCTCGAGGACATTTTCCGGGCGGACGCGACAGCGCGCGAAGAGGTAAAGAGGCTCTGCGGAGCAGGGGTATGGAGGTAGCGCTATCAGTACTGTTCTTTATATTCTTTTGGCAATAGTTATCTTTGGTTTTCTTATAGGTATTCATGAATTTGGGCACTTCATCACCGCAAAACTCTTTAAAATGAACGTGCTCGAGTTCGCCATAGGAATGGGTCCTGCGATATTCAAGAAGCAGGGGAAGTCAACACTCTACTCGGTCAGAATATTCCCACTCGGGGGATATTGCGCGCTCGAGGGAGAGGATGGTGACTTGAACGAGGAGGGGTCGTTCAACTCGCGCCCGGTGTGGCAACGGGTAATCGTGCTCATGAGTGGTTCGCTTATGAATCTGTTTGCCGGAATGGTCATCCTCTTCATTCTGTTTTCAGGCATCGACTCGTATGTGACCACCCGGATCGCCGGGTTTGCATCTGATTTCCAGTACACAGGCGAGAATATGCTCATGCCAGGCGACAGGATAACTAAAATCAACGGCTACAACATCTACCTCAACGCGGACATTGCGACCTTCCTCGAGTACGACAGCGGTCAGCCGTACGACATCGAGGTGGAGCGGAACGGGGAGAAAATACTCATTCGCAACCTGCCTCTCGAGAAGCAGATGTACACCTATATCGGCGTCGACGAGAACGGAAACGAGGTCGAGTATCAGGAGCTCAGATACGGACTAATATTCGAGGCGGACGACGCAACGTTTTTCGGCAAGATAAAGCTTTCAATTCTCAATGCAGTCGACTTTGCGCGGTTTGTCAAGGTCAGCATTTTCAGCCTGTTCAGCGGCAACACAAATGTAAGCGAGCTCATGGGACCGGTCGGGATAGCCACCGAAATAACCACGACCGCTCAGCAGTCTATGTCCACGATGTGGATGTTTGTCGCACTTATCGCGGTGAACCTCGCGGTGATGAACCTGCTACCGATACCCGCACTCGACGGCGGGCGGATACTGTTCCTTATTATCGGGCAGATAGTGCTCGTGCTCAGGGGAAAACCGCTCAATGCAAAGTACGAGCAGGTGCTCAATGGCGTGTTCCTTTTTGCACTGCTCGGTCTTATGGTCTATGTATCGTTTAACGACATTGTTAGATTGGTAAGGTAGTTTAACATGCAGACGCGGAAGATAAATGTTGGCGGAGTTGAAATAGGCGGTGGCGCGCCGGTGAGCGTGCAGTCGATGACTAACACGCAGACCGCGAACGTCAAAGCGACGGCGGCGCAGATACGCGCGCTTGAGGATGCCGGATGCGAAATAATCCGCCTCGCTGTGCCGGATATGGAGGCGGCGCAGGCGGTGTGCGAGCTGAAAAAGGTTGCTCGCGTTCCGCTTGTCGCGGATATACACTTCGACTACCGCCTCGCGCTCGCCGCGCTCGAGAGCGGTATCGACAAGATACGCATCAACCCGGGAAATATCGGTTCGCCGGACAGGGTGCGCAAGGTCGCGGAGGCGTGCAAGGAGCGTGGAGTTCCAATACGGGTCGGAGTAAACGCCGGCTCGGTGCGACGCGACATAATCGCGAAATACGGCGGAGTCACCGCTGACGCGCTCGCGGAGGGTGCGGTAAGTCATATAGAACTTCTTGAGGACT
Organism: uncultured Clostridia bacterium; assembly: GCA_944387575.1. Classification (GTDB taxonomy): domain Bacteria; phylum Bacillota; class Clostridia; order Oscillospirales; family JAAYOS01; genus CALXFK01. Next base: position 24,740 of record CALXFK010000103.1, on the reverse strand, counting down.
GCGGATTTTTTGATATCGCGGTCTCGATAAAGGCGCCGTCGGTGCCGCTCACCATCGAGGCGTATCGGCGGATGAGCAGGCTGCGCGACTACCCGATGCACGTCGGACTCACCCACTCGGGCACCTCGCACATTGGCATAATAAAGTCGGCTGCAGCGATAGGGGCGCTGCTGAGCGAGGGGATTGGGGACACCATCCGCGTCTCGCTCACTGCGGACCCGGTCGAGGAGGTCTATGCCGGGATAGATATACTTAAATCGCTCGAGCTTCGGCGCGGGCTGAACGTTATTGCCTGCCCCACATGCGGACGTTGCAAAATAGACCTGATTTCGCTTGCAAACCGGGTCGAGGAGCGGCTGCGCGACGTGAAAAAGCCTATCACCGTTGCGGTGATGGGCTGCGCAGTGAACGGTCCGGGGGAGGCGCGCGAGGCTGACGTCGGGATCGCCGGCGGAGACCAGGAGGGTCTCGTGTTCTGCAAAGGCGAGATAGTGAAAAAGGTCCCGTACGACATGCTGCTTGATGAGCTTATGTGGCAGATAGACATGCTGGAGGCGCGCTGATGTCGAGTTACCCTATTTCCGAGATGTTCGGTGAGCTCCACGAGTCATCCGCACTCGGCGAGGCTTACGTCGAGGAGGTGCACCTCGACCGGAGCCGCAATACAATGAGTATTGTGCTCCGCCTCAAGACGGAGCAGCCGAACGGGATAATCGACGAGTTTGCGGAGGCTGTCCGGCGGACTTACGGGCTCAACGGGGTTACGTGTCGGCTTGCTGGTGGGGACACCTGTACCCGGAGCGCCGCAGAGGAGTTCCTGCGGATAGCCGCCGAGGTCCCGTCGGTTCGCGCACTCTTTGCAGGCTGCGAACTCAGCGAGGAGAACGGCGTGCTCAACATCCGGCTCGCGCACGGCGGAGCGGCATATGCCGAGCACTGGCGACAGTCCGCCGAGAGAGAACTTGAGGCGAGGCTCGGTAGAAGGGTCGCGATACATATTACGGACGGCGGCGATGAGTGCGTGCAGTCGCTTGTTGAGAAGGTCGAGCTGCGCAGTCGCGAGATAATGGACGAGCAGCGCAAAACAGTAAAGAAGCGCGCAGTTGCGAAGAAGGAACAGAAGCGCACGTTTTTCGGCAGAAAGTCGGCAGACGCACCTACCCCGATGTCGGACGTCAACTCGGACTCTGGGCGGGTGACGGTGCACGGGAAGGTGTTCTGGGCGGAACACCGCCAAATCCCGAAGATGAACGCGGTCGTGCTCTGCTTCGACATCACAGACTACACCGGCTCGCTTCGCATAAACAAGTTCATGGACGCAGATGCAGCGAGGGAGTTTGTCGACGATATCCAGCCAGGTATCACCCTCATCGTGTCCGGTAGACTCACCTATAACAAGTTTGAAAACGACCTCGTATTCGATCCGGACAGCATCACCGTCGGAGACGACCTGCCCGAGCGGGTGGACGATGCGCCGGTCAAGCGGGTGGAGCTGCACTTCCACACGAAGATGAGCGCGATGGACGCGGTCGTCGACGCTGCCGACGCGGTAAAGCGCGCTGCAAAGTGGGGGCATCGCGCGCTGGCCATCACCGACCACGGCGTCGTGCAGTCATTCCCGGAAGCCATGCAGAACGCGGACAAGATTAACGAGGATCGAGAGGGCAACGACAGGTTCAAGGTGCTGTACGGCACCGAGTGCTATTTTGTAAACAATATCGAGCGGGTGCGCTCGGTGTATGGAAACGGCGACGCGGCGCTCGACGATGAGTTCATCGCGTTCGACATAGAGACTACCGGGCTTTCGCAGACGAGCGACCGCATTATTGAAATCGGCGCGGTACTGTTCCGCGACGGCGAGATAGTGGACACGTTCAACACATTCTGCGACCCGGAGCGCCCGGTGCCGCAGAAGATAACCGAGCTTACCGGCATTGACGACAAGATGCTGAAGGGCGCGCCGCCGCTTCGCGAAGCGGTCACCGCGTTTCTCGAGTTCGCGGGTGGTCGCGTGCTCGCCGCTCACAACGCGACCTTCGATGTCGGATTCATCTCGAATGCCTGCCGCCAACTCGGTCTGGAGTTCGATCCGACATTCATTGACACCCGTAACATGGCGCGCGGGCTCATGCCCACGCTCAAGCGGTTCGACCTGCATACGCTCTCCGAAGAGCTGAAAATACCGCCGTTCAACCATCACCGCGCGTCGGACGATGCGGGGGCGGTCGCGTATATCCTGTTTGACTTCATTGCGCGGCTCAAGGCACTTGGCGCGTCGCGCGTCACGGAGGTAAACGCGGTGCTCGCCGAGGAGGCGGGAAAGCACATTAAGAGCGACGGCGGCTCGAATCATATGATACTGCTCGCGAAAAACGAGACCGGTATTTATAATCTGTACCAGCTCATCTCGCTTTCGCACCTCAAATATTTCAACCGCACCCCGATAATCCCGCGAAGTGAGCTCGACCGTCACCGCGAGGGTCTGATAGTAGGCTCGGCGTGCGAGGCGGGGGAGCTCTTCAAAGCTCTGCTGAACGGTGCGTCGCACGAGGAGCTTGTGCGCATCGCGAGTTACTACGACTACCTTGAAATCCAGCCGCTCGGGAACAACGAGTTCCTGCTGCGTAACGGAAAGGTGCAGACTCGGGAGGGGCTCGAGGACCTGAACCGGGCGATAGTGGCGCTTGGCGACGAGCTCGGAAAGCCGGTCTGCGCGACCTGCGACGTCCACTTCATGGAGCCTCGAGACGAGGTTTTCCGCCGAATCTTGATGAGCGACTTTGACGACGGGGACAACCAGGCGCCGCTCTATTTCAGAACTACAAACGAGATGCTCGAGGAGTTCGCATACCTTGGAAACGAGAAGGCATACGAGGTCGTTGTCACCAACACAAACAAAATTGCGGACATGTGCGAATATGTAAAGCCGGTCCGCGACGGAACTTACGCCCCCGAGATAGAGAACTCCGCGGAGGAGCTGCGTTCCCTTGTTGAGGCTAAGCTCAGCCGCCTCTATGGCGACAATCCGCTGCCCGAACTCCGCGAGAGGGTGGATACCGAGCTCAATTCGATAGTCAAGCACCACTTTGATGTCATTTACATGATAGCTCAGAAGTTGGTCTCCAAATCGCTTGAGGAGGGGTATCTGGTCGGTTCGCGGGGGTCGGTCGGCTCATCGGTGGTCGCGTTTTTCTCGGACATAACCGAGGTCAACGCGCTGCCACCACACTACCGCTGTCCGAACTGTAAGCACCACGAATTTTCCGACGCCGCAAAGACCGGTCCAGACCTCCCGGACAAAAACTGCCCGGTGTGCGGCACACCGTATGAGAAGGATGGGTTTGACATCCCGTTTGCGACCTTCCTCGGCTTCGACGGCGACAAGAAGCCGGATATCGACCTGAACTTCTCCGGCGAGTATCAGGCGCGAGCGCATGCGTACACCGGAGAGCTCTTCGGAGAGGGGCACGTGTTCCGCGCGGGCACTATAAGTACGCTGAAGGACAAGAACGCCTACGGCTACATTAAAAAATACTTGGAGAAGCGCGGGCTCACCGTGAACCGCGCGGAGGAGAGCCGCCTCATCGCCGGTATCGTCGGCGTCAAGAAGAGCACCGGTCAGCACCCCGGCGGACTAATAGTCGTGCCTGAGGGGTACGACATCAACCAGTTCACCCCGGTGCAGCATCCGGCGGACAAAAGCGACCGCGACGTCATAACCTCGCATTTCGACTACCACTCGATTGAGGAGAACCTTCTGAAGCTGGATGAGCTCGGGCACGACGACCCGACGATGATCCGAATGCTCCAGGACCTCACCGGTATCGATCCGCAGAAAATACCTCTGGATGACAAACCGACCATGAGCCTCTTCACAAGCACCGAGGCGCTTGGCTTTACCGGAGACCCGGTCTGCGGCGACAGGGGCACCTTTGCCGTGCCCGAGTTCGGTACAAACTTCGTTCGCGGAATGCTCCAGGACACAAACCCGACCACCTTCGACGAGCTGCTCCGAATATCCGGTCTCAGCCACGGCACCGACGTCTGGCTCGGAAACGCCAAGGACTACATCGAGAGCGGCGTCGCAACACTGAAAGAAATAGTGAGCTGCCGCGACGACATAATGCTCTACCTGATTGAAAACGGGCTTGAGCGCAAGCTGGCATTTACGATAATGGAGAGCGTGAGAAAGGGTCGCGGTCTGAAGCCCGAGTGGGAAGAGGAGATGCGTGCGAAGGGAGTACCCGAGTGGTATCTCGAGTCCTGCAAGAAAATAAAGTACATGTTCCCGAAGGGGCACGCGGCGGCTTACGTTCTCATGGCGTTTAGAATAGCCTGGTTCAAGGTCCACCGCCCGGCAGAATTTTACTGCACTTACTTCACCATTCGCGCGAAGAGCTTCGACGCCTCGGTGATGACCGTAGGGTTCGACGCGGTCAAAGACAAGCTCCGCGAGCTGCGCGCCGCGAAAAATCTCACGCAGAAGGACGAGGACATGGTTACCACCCTCGAGGTGGTCTACGAGTTCTACCGGCGTGGATTCGAGTTCGAGAAAATGGACATCTACCGTTCCGACTCGGAAAAGTTTCTCGTGGTTGACGGTAATCACCTGCTCCCGCCGTTTACCTCTCTTCCCGGAGTGGGGGACATCGCCGCGCGCGAGATTGTCGCCCAGCGCAAAAACGGAAAGTTTATCTCGGTCGAGGACATGCAGCTCAGGTGCTCAAAGGTTTCAAAGTCTGTTATAGAGCAGTTAGCATCTGCCGGCGCGCTCGACGAGGTCCCCGCTACCACACAGGTGAGTTTGTTCTGAGAAGAATGCTATCAATCAAAAAGGCTAACACCGGCGCCATGGTGCGCAAGTGTTAGCCTTTACAGTTTATACGCCGTTCAGCCGATTATCTCACCCTTGTTATTGAAGAGGGGAAGCCGCTCAAGGTAGATGATGTCGTCACGGGAGCACGCCTCGCCCTCAGCGAGTATCGCCGCGCGCGCGACTATGTTCCCGCCCGCCTGCTTTACGAGCTGCTCGAGCGCCTCGAGCGATGCGCCAGTCGAGATGACGTCGTCCACTATAACTACGCGGCGCCCGTTCATGAGCTCCTTATCCTTGCCGTCGAGGTAGAGCGTCTGGACATTTGCAGTAGTTATCGACTTTACATGCACCGAGAATATGTCGCGCATGTAAAGCTTTGCCGCCTTACGCGCTACGAGATAGTTCTGACCGCCAAGCTGGCGTGCCATTTCGTAGACGAGCGGAATTCCTTTCGACTCTGCGGTAATAAGTATGTCGTGCTCGGGCAATTTTTTTATGAGTTCCCTTGCACATGCCTCTGTCAGCTCCACGTCCCCGAAAATTATGAACGCCGCGATATACAGCTCGTCCGAGACCGGGCAGAGCGGAAGCGCACGCTCAATACCGGCAATATTCATTTTGTAATCCATCTGTTAGACTCCCTTACACTGATTTTGCGCCGGTGGTAACGATCTATTATAACATTTTGCGGCACCGTCCGCAACACCCCGACCGCACAGAGTGAACGGCTTTTTTGTCGCGGCGCTCCGGATTTTATTTGACTATACGGCTCAGGTAAATTATAATAGGCGTAAATGGCATTAAAATCACATGTCATGCGGAGGCAGTCATGAACGACGTATTTGTAGAACAGATAATTTCGCGCACAATGACGGTAAAGACCCGTTTCAAACAAATGGGGATAATATTCGGAATACTTCTCCTGAATACGGTGGTCCTGTTTTTCGGAGTGCTGCGGGCAATATTCCCGGTCACTCTGGCGGTGTCCTGCTGGTTCCTGTGGACCTATATCGGGCGGTTCAACGTTGAATTTGAATACTCGTATACAAACGGAGACCTCGACGTAGACAAGATCCTCAACCGAAAGGTGCGTCAGCACGTCCTGTCGGTACGGGTTCGCCAGTTCACCATCCTCGCGCCGATGACCGAGGAATTTGCAAAGGAGTACAACTCAAACGCCATCGGAGCTCATTTCGACGCTTCGAAGGGTGAGCGTTCGGAGGGGCGCTGGTTTGCGCGGTACACCGACGATGCCGGCGTGGACACTCTGCTCATCTTCAACCCCAACGCCCGGCTGCTCACCGCGATGGGCAAACTCATACCCAGCAAGATCAAGGGAGAGATCCCACAGAGCGAAGACGGTCAATGATCTACGGGGTGGGCATAGACCTGCTAGAAATAAGCAGGGTCTCCCGGCTGTTGCAGAACGACGCATTCATGCGCAGAGTGTATACAGAAGGTGAACGCGAGTACATCGCTTCAAAGGGGAGGGCGGCAGCCGCGTCTGCCGCTGCAATTTTCTGTGCGAAAGAGGCTGTTTCAAAGGCGCTTGGGCGGGGTCTCGAGATCCCGCTGCGTGATATTGAGGTCGCACACCGAGATGCTGGAGCCCCATATGTAGTGTTGCATGGTGCGACCGCGGAGAAGTATGCGGGGCTGGTGTTCAACCTGTCGCTGACTCACACTTCGGAAACCGCGGGCGCTTTTGTCACAGCGGAGAGGTTGTAATGAGAGAAATGGTTACTATTGACGCGGGTTTTCTCGCTTCAAGGATAAAGCCGAGACCTGCGGAGAGCCACAAGGGAAACTACGGCAAGCTGCTGATTGTCGGCGGGAGCCGTGGATACACCGGCGCGCCGGTAATTGCCGCGAGGGCAGCGCTGCGCACCGGCGCCGGCATCGTGTTTCTGTCCGCGCCCGAGTGCATATACCAGATACAGGCATCGCGCTGTGTAGAGGAGGTCTGCACACCGCTTGCAAGCGACGAAAACGGACTTGTGGCAAAGGCGGCGGAGCAGATACTTTCAGGAAACGTCGCCTATGACGCTTGTGTGGTCGGTCCGGGGCTCGGGTCGGGAGACGGGGCGGCGGAGGTCGTATACCGCCTCATACATGGATTTGCGCGTCCGCTCGTTATTGATGCGGACGGAATAAACGCAGTATCACGGAATATAGATATACTGCGTGAACGCACGGGTGAAACGGTTCTGACGCCGCATGAAGTCGAATTCCAGCGGCTGGGCGGAGATCTCTCGGCAGGCAGGGAGCACGGCGCGGTCGAGCTTGCGGCGCGTCTCGGTGCGGTGGTGGTGCTCAAGGGGCACCGCACAGTCACTGCAGGTCCGGACGGCAGCGTTTTTGTAAATACCACCGGAAACCCCGGAATGGCTACCGGGGGCAGCGGGGACGCGCTCGCGGGGGTAATCGGCTCACTTCTTGGGCAGGGTCTCAGCGCGCTGGACGCGGCAGTCTGTGGGGTGTATATCCACGGGCTTGCGGGCGACATTGCCGCCGCCGAGCTCGGGGAATTCGGGATGCTTCCGTCCGACCTCATAGCGAAACTGCCGTATACGCTGAAACAGTTCAGTTCACGCTCCTATAACTGATTAACGGGGTGTTTGAATTTGAAAAGGCTGCTTCTTCCGGTCGTCTTAATGTTGATGCTATGCGCCTGCGAAAGCGCAGCGCCTCCGGTGCGGGAGAGCGTCGCGGAATTCTGGCAGCGCACCGGCAGTGTGTCGGCGGAGGTTGCGGTCCGCGCGGAGTTCGACGATTATGCCGTGGATTTTCGCATGGACTGCGCATATTCCGACGGTAGATGTTCGGTTACGGTGACCGAACCGGCGGAGATAGGCGGCGTTGAGATACTCGTGGAGGAGAACGGTCTCACTGTCGAGTATGCGGGAAGCAGTATAGAGGCGGGGGAGGGCGGCATCTCTCCTGCGACAGTCTTTGCCGAACTCGTCCGCGTTTGGAAAAACGGTTACATCTCAGAGAACGGGACCGAGAAGGATGACGGTCAGAAACTCATCTCGACCGTACATAGCTCCGGGCAGTACGAGTACCGTACACTCTTCTCGGCGGAGAGCTTCGCGCCGATTTCCGCCGAAATATATCTCGACGGGAAGCGCATTATCTCCTGCACTTTTGAGCAGGTCACTTTCGGTGAAATGAGTATTTCTGAATAGGCAAAAAAGGAAAGAGGACATCCAGCATGACCGACAGAGTATGGGCGGACATATCGTCCGAAGCCATAATTTCCAATTATCAAACAATTAAAAAACTTGCCGCACCGGCTGAGCTTATCCCGGTCGTCAAGTCGAACGCATATGGTCACGGTGCGGTCTGCGTAGTGCCGCTTCTCGAACTCGAGGGCGCGCGCCGTTTTGCGGTAGCAACGCCGGAGGAGGCGCTCGAGCTGAGGCGAGCGGGCGTGCGCTCCGACATCCTCGTGCTCGGATGGGTGTCTCCCACAGACGCAGGCGAGATGCTTGAGCACAACGTTACGCTCACAGCAGTTTCCGCCGCGCATGCCTCGTCGCTTGCTTACGCGGTGCGTGGACTCGGTCGTCGCCTAAAGATACACCTCGCGGTGGATACCGGCATGAGCAGGCTCGGGTTCGTAACCGAACAGGAGCGCATAGAGCGGTCGGTCGAGGAGATCGAAACCGCTGCATCAAGCGAAGGTCTGTATGCAGAGGGTATTTTCACACACTTTGCGACATCCGAGCTTCCGGACGACCCATTTGTCCCGGAGCAGATATCGCGGTTCCGCGCCGTCCTTGATGCGCTCGCCGCGCGCGGCGTCAACTTTGAGGTTGTACACAGCTCTAACAGTGGAGCCATCCTGAACGTGCCAGACGCAAGGTTCAACGCGGTGCGCCCAGGCATAATACTCTACGGCATCTATCCCGACGGACGTACCGGACGCGGGGGAGAGCTGCTCCCGGTCATGAGCCTGCGCTCACGCCTTGTGCAGATACACGAGTACGAAAACCCGGTCACTGTCAGCTACGGGCGGCACTTCCGGACTTCCGGATTTTCCAGGATAGGTACCGTCTCCATCGGGTATGCCGACGGACTTCACCGTGCGCTCTCCGGAAGGATGGACATGCTTGTGCGCGGCAGGCGCGCACCTCAGATAGGCAGTATATGTATGGACATGTGCATGATAGACCTCTCCAACGTCCCGCAGGCGCGGGAGGGGGATGTCGTGACCGTGTTCGGAGCGGATGGCGACGAGTTTACGGGCGTAAGCGAGCTTGCGGGTCTCGCAGGAACTATTCCGTACGAGCTCACATGCGCACTGTCACGAAGAGTCAGGCTGCGGGTGGTTCCGCACGAATAATTTTCGACCGGATTTACATAATATTGCGCTTAACAAAATATTTGCTGTTGCCATTTTGGGTCAGCGCTGATATAATGGCGGTAAGGCGTTTCGACAGTGTATGTCCATTTGAATAGTATGGTCTGGGCAGCCGCGCAGGCTGCGCGAATAAACCCCGTCGGCAGTGGGCAGACTTATGTTGCGCAGCTTGCTACATAAGTCACCTCCTGATGACGGCGGATGCGGCGGCTGCGACCAAGACTGTCGGAGAGTGAAACGCAAATGGATAACAACGTTAAGCGCGGAGAGATTTATTACGCCGACCTCAGTCCGGTGGTTGGCAGCGAGCAAGGCGGTATGCGCCCGGTGCTGATAGTACAAAATGATGTCGGCAACCGGTACAGTCCGACCGTGATCGCTGCGGCGATAACCTCGCAGATAAACAAAGCGAGGTTGCCGACCCATATTGAGCTTGCCGCAAACAGCTTTGGTCTTTCTAAAGACTCGGTCGTCCTGCTCGAGCAGATCCGGACGATCGACAAGAGACGGTTGCGCGAGAAGATGGGCACGGTCGACGGGTCTCTCATGAATCGTATTGACAATGCCATTGCCGTCAGCTTTGGCATAGGCGGGAATCATTAAAGAGAGGTTTGTTGAAATGCTTCCTAAAAAATGGGTTATAGGTGTTGTTTCGGTGCTGCTCGCCACCCTGCTTTTTGGCGGGTATATGGCGATTGCTGCAGAACTTGGCGGAAGGGATGATCCGCTCGTCACGCTCAGTTATATTCAGGAGCTGATGCCTGAACTTCAGGAGAGCATTTCGGCTGCGGTCGCGGAGAAGACAGCAGAGTTCGATGCCGCCCTTGAGACCAAGGTCGCCGAGGTAAACCAGTCGATCGACGACAAAATAAGTTTATTTGAGGAGCAATACGCGGCCGGGTTTGCAAACGATGATTTCGTTGCAAAGGTCGCCGCTGCGGTCATCGACAAGTCGGGCGGCACCATCTCGTCCGGCGGCGAGGACACCGGTGAGGGCGATTCTCCCGCGACCGGCAACTCCAATCTCTTCCAGACCGTGCGCTTCTCGTCGGGTACCACCGTGTACGGCTCGGTCGGCACCGAGATACTCTGGCGCATAGGCACCGCGACCTGCGTGTCCAGCGGTTCCCCCGGACTTATCGATGTCACCACCGGCGAGGATCTCGCCGCCGGCGGTCAGCTCCGCCAGAACCATCACTATGTTGTCAGCATGGCGGACGGACGCGGTTTCAAGTGCACTTCCGATGTCGTGATCCTGATAAAGGGTCCGTACACCGTCGGCTAAAAAACAGCGACATATCTTTCGACCTGCCCCGTGAGCAAAATGCCCGCGGGGCGGTTTTCTTCATTCAGCGGCCAACGGAGCAGGGTCGGAGGCTCACCCCCGACCCTGTTTTTTAAAATCCAACTATGATTAGTGCCGCCGCTATTATAAGAAGGTCAGTCTCGCTGTTGCCATCCTCTAGAAATATCATTATCGTTATGAGCAGTATTATTAGGCTCCCGTAGTCCAGTTTCCCGTCCTCGTGCTTGAATGCGTCGAGTATACCGTTCATAAGTCCCGGTTTAAGAAGCCCGGGTTCCCGCGCCGGCATCCCGCCGTGTACCTCCTCCGCCTCCTCGGACGCGGAATTGTGTACCGGCTCAAGCTCAAAATCAGGTTCACGTTCCTGAGTATCGGTCACCGGATAGAACCTCTCGTTCGGGACCGGGTTATACCTCGAGTACATTCAACCGCCTCCCTTTATGGAATGGAGTGCCGAGCGGACCGAGCGCGACAATCTCAGCGCCTCCACCGCTCGGTCCACGCGCCCGGAGTACTCGCCTCCCAGATGTGCTTTGAGCGACTTTACCAGTTTTACGCCCTCGTCATCCTTCGAGTACTCCCCAAATGCGTTCATCGCCGAACTAATAAGACGCGGATCGATTTTTGAAAGCAGCGAGTACTCGCCAGCTTCCTGTCCGGCCTTCTTTTCCGATACCTGCGACGCCTGATTAGACTCGGATGTGTCCGGGGTGGCATTTGCGGTCACGGATGGGGGATCGGAATTGGTATCCGACTGCGAGGAGAGAGATTTTACAATGTTCATTACCTGCCCCATCACCTCAGGGGAGGATAGAAGACTCGCGAGTTTTTCGTCCATGAATGCCTCACTTTCCAGAGGCTATCATTGCGACTACCGACTGAAGGAGCTTTGCGCCGTCCGGCGTTGACGTAAGTGTGCTTATCATACGGGACGCCGCGTCTTTGTCTCCCTCCATCGCGGCAGCAGCCGCAGCCTTCAGCGCATCGCCACCACCGCCGGACAGCAGCTTGAGAGTCTCACGCCCGGACGGGCTTGCGAGTACACTTTTTACCTTTTCAAGGTTTCCTATGATTTTTGCACCTTGCGGTCCGGAAAGGATCGTGCGTATGAGGAGTTCGTCCATATATGCCTCCAGTTCTCAGTGAAATCGGGTTATCTTTCGTCATATCGTATGCGAACGGAGGTCAGTATGTTACATTTACACTTTCTTTTTAAAAGGACACATAAAACCGGGAGCGCTGTCAGGCGCTCCCGGTCACTTCGCTGCTTACTCTTTATTTTTATATTACCACGAACGGCTGCTCCGGGCGCTTAGTCGCAAGCGCCGCGCCGAGTGCGGTACCGTATTCGGCGTGCTCGGGGATAATGAATCGGAACCCGTGCAGCTCATACAGACCCGCGAGTATCGTCCGGCAGTAGGGGATAGTCGTGAGGTTGCCTATTAGCACCGCCTCATCCCTGCCAAGCCCGCGCGCTGCAAAAACCGCCATAATACCTATCGTCTGGAATACAAGGTTAAATATCGCAAGCGCAATGTCGCTCTTCTCCGCCACATCGCTGATCTTTCCGAAGTTCGCAGCGGTTGTATATGGCTTGAGAGTTGATATCTCTCCCTTTGAAATATCGCCGACCGTCAGGTCGATATTGCCGAGGTTACCGGTCGAGGCGAGGTCTATCAGGACATCAATATTCCTGATGTTGAGCAGCAGGCTCGAAAGACCAAGCAGCGCGCCGCCGCCCATTCCGGTTCCGCCGATGTGTTTCGTGCTGCCGGTACGGTCCGCGATGACGAACGCGGTACCGGTGCCCATACTCACTATCAGTGCATCGTCGAGCTTCGAGAGGTAGAGACCCCCGAACCCGTTTGCCAGAAACTCCTCCACGCGAACCGTCGGGATACCATAAATCGGTCTTGTGACGCCGGATGAACCGACGCCGGTTATCGCGACCCTCTCGACGTTATCAATTGTCAAACAATTGATGTCGATAAACTTTCCGAACGCACCAAATAGCGACGCTATCGGGTCGTTTGCCCTCACCATGAGCGGCGTTATTATCTCACCGTCGCGCACACCGATAATTTTGGTCGTGCTCCCACCTATATCGATCCCTACTACAATTCCCACCGTTTACCACATCCTTGTGTCTGTTATGCCGGAACGGCATAATTGCCATGTTTTTCGGTTGTCCCGTAAGGGACGAGAAAAACGGCTTGAATTAAAGTATAATAACCGCCGTTCGGTTATTATACCATCATACGGCACAGAATGCAAGCAAATACGGCAGTGTTTGCCAAAACGCGCTCAGCGAGCGGCTGTCACCTCACGGCAGTCTAAACAGAGCTCGTTTTTTAGTGGCTTACCCTGGAAAAATGTGCGCAGATTGTCTACCGTGACCTCCGCGATCGCGCGCAACGCATCCTCGGTGAAAAATGCCTGGTGAGAGGACATCACGACATTCGGGATCGAGAGTAGCTGCAGAAGCTCCTCATCTCGGATAACCTCGTTTGAACAGTCCTCAAAGAAATACTGCTCCTCCTCCTCGTACACGTCTAGCCCCGCGCCTCCGATTTTTCCGGACTTCAACCCGTCAAGCAGGGCCCCGGTATCTATGAGAGCTCCTCGTGAAGTGTTTACTATCAGTACCCCGTCCTTCATCTGAGAAATACTCTTATCACATATTATGTGGTGCGTCTCCTCGGTGAGAGGACAGTGAAGCGAGATGACATCCGACACCCGCAACAGCTCGCTGAGCGGACGGTAATCAATGCCGGAATCGGCAGCAGGGTAGGGGTCGTAGGCAACCACCTTCATCCCGAGTCCAGAACATATGCGTATAAAATTCCTTCCTATCCGCCCTGTTCCGATAATTCCTGCGGTACGCCCCTCAAAGTCAAACCCAATAAGCCCGTTTATCGAGAAATTTCCAGCGCGCGTGCGGCTATATGCGCGGGGTATCTTCCGCCCGATCGCAAGCAGTAGCCCCATCGTGTACTCCGCGACCGCAGAGGGCGAGTACGCCGGGACACGCACTATGCGTATCTTTCCCTTCGCCGCCGCAAAATCTATATTGTTGTAGCCCGAACAGCGCAGCGCTATCAGGCGTACACCGCCTCGGTACAGCGCATCTATCGCGGCGGCGTCCGCCCGGTCATTTACGAATATGCACACAGCATCGTATCCGTCGGCAAGCCGCGCCGTCTCCGCCGACAACTTGTATTCAAAGAATTTGTACTCGATACCAGCCGCCTTTAAAAGCGGCTCAAACCATATTTTGTCATACGGTTTGCTGTCAAAAAATGCCGTTTTCACACAGTTTCCCCCTTAAAAGAATGTGTAATTATTTTCTCACCGCAGCCCTTTGTATATTCGCATGCCGCTTGATAAGCGAATGGCAATGTGGTATTATTACACTGTTATGGTTATTGATTTTTTTGACAGGAACAGGGTGGTGCTCGCACCGATGGCGGGGGTCACTGATATAGCATTCAGGACGGTCTGCCGGGAGGCGGGTGCGCAGTATACGTATTCAGAAATGGTCAGCGCAAAGGCGCTCACATACAAAGACCGCAAGTCGTTTTCACTCGTCACGCCGGGGCAGGACGAGCACCCGTACGCCGTCCAGATTTTCGGCTCCGACCCGGCTGCGATGCGCGAAGGCACAAAGATCGCCGCCGAATTGAGCGGAGCGGATGTGATAGACATCAATATGGGCTGCCCGATGGGGAAAATAACTTCAAACGGCGAGGGGTCGGCGCTGATGCGCGACCTTGAAAAGGCATCCGCAGTCATAGAGGCGGTCGTGTCCGCCAGTCCCGTGCCGGTCTCGGTGAAGATGCGCGCCGGTTGGGACCGCGGTTCGATAAACTGCGTCGAGCTTGCTCAGCGATGTGAACAGCTTGGAGTGTCCGCTGTATGCATACACGGCAGAACGCGCGTGCAGCTCTATACCGGAACGGCGAACTGGGACTGGATACGCGACGTGAAGCGCGCGGTAAAAATTCCGGTAATTGCAAACGGCGATGTTGTCTCTGCTCGCGATGCTCGGCGCATCCTCGACTACACCGGCGCGGATGCGGTGATGATAGGTCGAGCCTCGTTTGGCAGACCGTGGCTATTCTCGCAGATACGGGCTCTGTTTGAAGGAGAGGAGATCCCGCCCGAGCCCGACCTCAACACGAAGTGCGACATCGCTCTGCGTCAATTTGAGCTTGCCGCGCAATACAAGGGCGAAAAGATTGCGTGCCTTGAGGCTCGCAAACACTATGCCTGGTATCTCAGGGGCGTTCCATATGCGGGATATTATAAGGAAAAAATCACTCAGATAAAGACCATGCAGGACATATACGACGTCACAAAGGGAATACGACGTGACCTTGCAGGGAAGAGGTGAATCCGGTGGACTCCAATTTACTTGCCGTTCGCGCAGGGGCGGGCGACATCGCAGCGTTTGAGGAGCTTGTCCGTCTGCACCAGAACCAGGTTTTTTCGATTGCGCTGCGGATGTCCGGCAACCGGGAGGACGCGCTCGACATTTCGCAGGAGACCTTTGTGCGGGTCTGGCGCGCGCTGCCGCAGTTCAATTCCGAATCCAAGTTCTCCACCTGGCTCTACCGCATAGTTTCCAACATCTGCACCGACTTTTACCGGAAAAATTCGCGTATGCAGACTGTTTCGATCACCACAAGCGATGACGAGGGAGAGGACACGCAGCTCGAATTGCCAGACGAGAAGCACAGCCCGGAACGAAGCGTTGAAAACGATGAACTGTCCGACGCGCTCGAGCGCGCTATAAACGAGCTGAAGCCGGAATGGAAAACGGTTTTCGTAATGCGTGAAATAAGCGATATGAGCTATTCGGAAATAGCCGAAGCGCTCGAAATCGAGGAAGGTACAGTCAAATCCAGGCTTTTCAGGGCGCGCAGGCAGCTCCAGGAAATTCTAAAAATTTCCGGGAACATTCCGTCGACACGTCCGTCTAAAGATGTGAAGGACGGTGATGCGCGTTGAAAGACCACGAATATTACATGGAGCTTGCGAGCCGTTCTGTTGACGAGACGCTTGGGGATGTCGAAAAAGACGAACTTGCGGAGCACCTCTCGGTGTGCTCCGAGTGCAGGGAGTTCCTGGAGTTTTGCCGTGCCATTGAGGGGAATCTGCCGATAGAGGATGCACCCGAGGAGCTTATCGGCAATGTTTTGAGTGAGGTTCAAAAGCAGAAGACTGCAAAGCGCAAAAGGAGCGGGTTGCGGTTCTGGCTTCCGCGAGGCGGAGCGCTTATCGCCGCGAGCATCGCGCTTGTACTCGTAGCGCGTTCCGGGCTGTTTGGCAGTATCGGTTCAAGTTCGGATACCGGCGGAGAAACTTTGCGCAATGCAGAAAGCGCCCTGTTCGAATGCAACGCATTTGACACATTGGACGGCTCTGCCCCGCTTGAAAACGCCTCGATAGCAGAACAGCCTAACACGTCTATCGTAACAAGCGATATGGCAGACGGGGAAAGTGACGCCGCAAAACCGCAGATCAATGCTGTCGCTTCTGCCGGAGGCTCGACTGCGTTTTCCAGCATCGAAGGAACGCTTGCGGTCTCTGACGACGGAATGGTCGAGTTGATTTTGAGCGAAGAGCAGCTTGTGCTCGTGGAGCAGAACGTTGGCAGTACAGTTGAGCAAGTAGTGGTTGTGCTAGACAGCGTGCCAGAGGTTGGGGAATACCCAGGTATATACTCCGTTTTAGACAGCTCATACGATATTGAAACGATGACGCTCACAGTTTATCTTAGCTTTTAAATGGTCCACATTACATTATTACATTTATAATATTTTGTGTGAGGGGCAGCCAATGGCTGCCCCAATTTGATTTGAATCGATCGTGAAAACGCTGTATAATAGTGAAAATGATCGATTTATCGGGAGGTGCGCTAATGAGGATCCTTGTTGTGGAGGATGCGGTAGACATGAACCGTCTCATAGTTAAAACCCTGACAAAATCCGGTTATAGCGTGGACGGATGCTATAACGGCGAGGAGGCACTCGACTATATGCTCGGTGCCGAGTACGACGGCATAGTTCTCGACGTGATGATGCCGAAGCTCGACGGTTACGAACTTCTGCGACGTATGAGGGCGAACGGCAACGATACGCCTGTGCTGTTTCTCACCGCTCGCGATGCGGTAAGCGACCGGGTGACCGGTCTTGACCTCGGTGCAGACGACTACCTAATAAAGCCGTTTGATTTTGACGAGCTTCTCGCCCGCATACGCGCAATGACCCGAAAGCGCTCGGGCAGCCGCAGCAACGTCTTTACGCTCGCAGACCTGACGGTGGATACCGCGCGGCGGACGGTCACACGTGGGGGAGAAAACATCTCTCTTTTGCCGAAGGAGTTTACGATACTCGAGTACATGATAAGAAACAAGGGCATCGTTCTTTCGCGCGAGCAGATAGAGGACAGGATCTGGAACTACGAGCGTTCCGGCAATTCAAATAATGTAGACGGCTACATGAGCAGACTGCGCAAGAAGATAGACGAAAACCGCACCCCGAAGCTCCTGCACACTATCCGTGGATCGGGGTGGGTGTTGAGAAACGACGACGGTAACGACGTGAACGGGGACGAGGGCGGCGATGCGTAAGGTCTCAATAAAGTCAAAAATTACTGCCTGGCTCACTGTGTTGATGGTGGTGCTGAGCTTAACAATGCTCGTGTTTATGTTGCTTATCAGCCGGTCGACGGCAAATAGGACCGCGATGGAATACATCACGTCCGAGGTACAGCAGAATGTGAAATGTGTAGAGCTCACCGACGGAAAGCTAACTCTCTCGTCGGAGTTCGTATTCTCGCGCAGCGGGGTGAGCACGCTCGTATACAGCAAGAACGAGAGCCTGCTGGCGGGGCAGCTCCCTGTTGCATTCACGGCGACCGAACCGTTTACCAACGGATCTATCCGCACGGTTGAATGCGGAAGCGTTGAATTTCTGGTGCTCGACATATGGGTTCCCGACGGCTGGGAGGACGGAGTGTGGGTGCGCGGGCTTTACGAACTTTCAAACTCACAGCAGGTGTCGTCCAACCTTTTGCGCGTTGCGGCGCTGACGATACCTGTATTTGTAATTCTTGCTGCCGCCGGCGGGTATATAATCGTGCGTCGGTCATTCCGCCCGCTTGACAGGATAAACTCGACCGCCGCCGCAATCAGCGAAGCGAAAGACCTGTCCCGCAGGATAGACCTCCCGCCCGGGAACAACGAGTTTTCGCGGCTTGCGGGAACATTTGACCAGCTCTTTGAGCGCCTTGAACGCGCTTTTGAATCGGAAAAACAGTTTACCGCCGACGCCTCGCACGAACTCCGCACACCGGTTTCGATAATCAAGGGTGCGTGCGAGTACGCAAGGAAATACGACGAGACGCCAGAGGAACGACAGGAGACGCTCGAGATGATAGAGCGTCAAGCGTCAAAGATGTCCGAGCTCATCTCCCAGCTTCTCAGCATGACTCGGCTCGACCAGGGGGTAGAATCCGCAAATATGGCGGCGGTCGATCTGAGCAATCTCGTTTGTGAAACGCTCACCGGTCAGGACTTTGACAGCACGCGACTCACAATAAACGCGGATAAACCGGTTTGGGTGGCTGGGGATGCGTCGCTTCTGTCGGTGCTGGTCAAGAACCTTGTGACAAACGCATTCAAGTACGGAAAGCCGGAAGGTCACGTGTGGGTCACGACCGCGCAGCGCGGCGGGGAGGCGACTGTCTCTGTCCGGGATGACGGCATAGGTATCCCGCCCGAACAGCAGGAGAAGATATGGCAGCGGTTCTACCAGGTCGACCCTTCGCGCAGCGGCGTAAGCGGCGGAGTTGGGCTCGGGCTCGCAATGGTGCGTCAGATAGCCGAGCTGCACGGGGGACACATGACACTTGAAAGCGTTCCTGAGCTTGGAAGCGTGTTTACGCTGCACCTTCCGGGGTCGCCGGTCGAGGGAAAAAATATGTAAGTTTTTTTTGTAGTGCCTCAAAATTTCATGTAGAATTCATGTTGACCGGGTAGTATCAGCATGTAAAAACCGAAAGGAGAACGCGAGATGAAAGCATTCTACATCTTATTTACAACTCTTGTCTGCGGACTGCTTCTCACCGGATGCATGCAGGACCAGTCGCAGCTCGGATATATCGGCAGCGAAGGCGCAAAAATTTACGCGCTTGCGGCAGCCGGGGTCACAACCGATCTGGTCGACACCATTAAGACCGATCTTGAGAGCCGCGATGGCGTCTATTACTACGAAGTTACCTTCACCTCCGGCGGCGGTTCCTACCGGTACGACATCGACGCTATGACCGGCAGAGTACTTGAAAGCACGACGCCTGACACGCTAGACTCGGTCGCTCAGGAAACTGCACCGGCAACCGATGCACCGGCTCCCAGTGATAGCCTTGTGACCGACGCAGACACGTATGAGCAGATCTCTACACCACCGTCCGCACAGCCCACGCAGAATACGCAAAGTAGCTCCGGCACAATGATCTCGGTCGACCGGGCAAAGGAGCTTGCAATCGCGCATGCCGGGCTCAGTTCCGACCAGGTGTCCTTTATCAAGGGCGAGCTTGACCGGGACGACGGATACACAGTGTACGACATCGAGTTTTACAGCACCGACTACACTGAGTATGACTACGAAGTGGACGCATACACCGGTGATATTGTAAGTTTTGACTACGATATCGAGAACTACACTCCTCCCACATCAGGCTCGAATAAGGAGATAACTGCCGAAGAGGCGAAGAACATTGCAATATCTCAGGTTCCGGGCTCGACAACAAGTGACATATACGAGTTTGAGGTCGACTATGATGACGGCAGGCTCGAATATGAGGGGAAAATTTACTACGGGAACATGGAGTACGAGTTTGAAATAGACGGTTACAGCGGCGCGATCAGAAGCTGGGAAGCAGAGTCTATCCACCGTTGAGCTAAATAAATTTTGAGGAGGGCACTTTTAATGAAAATCAGACAATCAAAAACCTGGAAACGAATTGCCGCAATTGTTCTCGCAGTGATGACTATGTTCAGTCTGCTCACGTTAGGCTTTGCGGCAGGAACAGCA
Organism: uncultured Clostridia bacterium; assembly: GCA_944387575.1. Classification (GTDB taxonomy): domain Bacteria; phylum Bacillota; class Clostridia; order Oscillospirales; family JAAYOS01; genus CALXFK01. The sequence goes on along the minus strand of CALXFK010000103.1, from coordinate 5,154 downwards.
AGCAACATCGTCGCGGAGCTCCGTCCCGGCGTAAAGGTCGTCATCGACGGGACAGAGCAAACCTTCTACAATGCACAGGGCAAAGAGGTCCACACCATTTTCTATAACGGTACCCACTATCTTCCGGTCCGCGCTATCGGCGAATTGATGGGTAAAAACGTGAACTGGGATCAGACCACGCTCACCGTCACCCTCTCGTCGCCCCGCCTTTCCACTCCGGTCACCGGCACTCCCGACACTACCACAGCCGAGCAGGATATCTATGCTCAGCTCAGACCCGACTTCACAATCATCGTGGATGGAGTTGTACGCAACTTCACCGATGCCCAGGGCAGAACGGTCTACCCGATACTGTACAACGGTTCGACCTACCTCCCGATCCGTGCAATAGGTGAGCTGATGGGGGACACCGTTAGCTGGAACGCCACAACTTATACTATAACCCTCACGTCTCCCGGTTCCGGCAGCCTCGTGACCGACGCCGACAGCTTTGTCGACACAAATACCGGTGGAAACACCAACACAGGCAGCAACAACAATAATACCAATAACAATAACACTGCCAGCACTGGCGACACCATGACCGCCGACACTGCAAAGAGCACCGTTCTTGGCTATGCAGGGTTCAAGTCCAGCGAGGTCACTTTCACCAAAACTGAGCTTGAGCGAGACTCCGGGAAGAAGGTCTATGAAGTCGATTTCTACACCTCAAGCGCGAAGTACGATTACACCATCGACGCATACACCGGCGCGCTGTACGAATATGATATGGAGATCTTTTCAAAGCCTCAGGGCAGCGGTACGCTTATCGGCAATGAAGCCGCAAAGAGCGCCGCGCTGAAGGATGCTGGATACTCCGCAAGTGAAGTCGTGTTTATCAAGTGCGAGCGCGACCGCGACGACAACCGTTATAAGTACGAGATCGAGTTCATGGCAGGTAGGAACGAGTACGACTACGACATCGACGGATACACCGGACAGATAATCTCCAAGAGCGTCGACTTCAACTGATAAGTAACTTATTGTAAAAAAGAAGTGAGAGCCGGAATGGCTCTCACTTCTTTTTTACAGTTCACTCAACAGCAGATCCACGCGAGCGTTGTACGACTCGTCAACTATCCGTTCACCGCTCATTATCGCCTCGATGGAGCGGCGGATACCTACCGAAAACGGAGTAGTACATATGAACGACGGCACAAATCTCTTGATTTTAGATGTGTCGAACAACATCGACTCCGACTTATCACCTAGCAGCCCTCCGTAGTACTCGGGAAGTGTCCGCGCTATCCGCTCGGAAGCGACGTGGACTATATTTGGTTCGACTCCGAGAAGGCGGCTCTCAACAGAGATAATGTTGTCCCATGTGAGTGCCTCGTCGCTCACGATGTGAAAAGCCTGACCGACTGCCGAATAGTTCCCCATAAGCCCGACAAAAGCCTTTGCAAAGTCGGTGTTATGGGTGACCGTCCAGAGCGATTTCCCATCCCCGTGAACCACGACCGGTGCTCCGCGCAGAATGCGGTCGAGGTATGTCCACTGAGTCTTTGCACCGGAGAGGGGAACGAGGAACTTTCCGTCGCCATAGGTGTGCGACGGACGAACAACAGTGACCGGGAAACCTTCCTCGGCAAATTTGTCGAACAGGAACCGCTCACAATCGGCTTTGAGCTGCGAATACTGCCAGAACCTGTTCCCGAGAGGATGGCTCTCGGTAATAGGGTGACTCATTACCGGCTTCGAATATGCGGAAGCGGATGAGATAAATATATACTGTCTGGTCCTGTCAGCAAAAAGGCGGTAGTCACGCTCAACATCCGAAGGGGCGTACGCAATGAAGTCCGCCACGACGTCGAACTCCATGCCACGAATACTGTTCGCGACCGCATCCTCATCGTGTATGTCGCAGACGATGTAGTGCGCGCCGCTCTCCTCAAACCCGCGCTTTGAACCACGGTTAAGAAGATATACCTCGATACCCGACCTTAGCGCAAGCTCGGTGACCGCGCTGCTTATAAGTCCGGTTCCACCAATAAACAGTGCTTTCACTTGGTTTGATCCCTATCCTTTATTTCAAGCGCAGATGTAATGATAGATACTGCACCGTCTACACCAAACTTGTCGATGTCTATTACGAGGTCGTAATTCGACGCGACATCCCACGGACGGTTGGCATAGTAGCTGTAATAACTCGTGCGGCTCTTGTCCTGCTTGCGGACGTAAGCCTCCAGCTCCTTTGTTGTCATCGAGGGACGCTCGGTGCGGGCATATTCCACACGGTTTGCAAACGACGAGTGGATAAACACCGTGAGGAGCTCCGGCATATCACGCAGAATAAAATCTGCGCATCTGCCTACTATGACGCAGGAGTGGTCGGAAAGCGAACGTATGACGTCAGCCTGGATATTGAACAGCGTATCGTTGGTTAGCATATCCATGTTCCCGACGAACCACGAGCGGGGATTGTACGACCCGGTAACTATTGAGTAGAGAAGACTGTTCGACGGCTTTTCGTCAGCGTTTTCGAAAATAGTCTCGGTAAAACCGCTGTCCTTTGCAGCTAGGGCAATGAGCTCCTTGTCGTAAAACGCAAAGCCTAGCTTCTCCGCAAGAATACGCCCTACCTTGTCGCCATTTGAACCGTACTGTCTGTTAATTGTAACAAGATGCTTTCCGGTCATGCTATATCCCTCCCTTATGTAGTAAAGACACTACAACTTGTATTGTCATTATAGCTTAAATTATCTAATTGTGCAAGATATATTTTGGTATTTATTTACCTTTACATAGACATTTACCGCTTGCGCTTGACTAAGCCCTCGGGGTATGATATATAAAATATACAGTAAAAATATGAAAGTGTGGATGATTAAATGAAATGTCCATTCTGTGGATATACAGAGAGCAAGGTCGTGGATTCGCGTCCGGCGGACGAGAGCTCCACAATTCGTAGACGCCGCGAGTGTCTGTCCTGCGGGAAAAGGTTCACTACATATGAGACTGTCGAATCGATGCCGATAGTAGTGATAAAGCGGGACGGGACGCGCGAGCCGTTCAACCGCGAAAAACTGCTCAATTCCATGCTGCGCGCGATAGAAAAACGGTCGGTCACGTTGGACGAGCTTGAGAAAGCCACCTCCAACATTGAGGCTATCATTCAAAACACGCTCGACAGGGAAGTCAGCTCAAAGGACATCGGCGAGCTTGCTATGGCTGAGTTGCGGCAGATAGACGAGGTCGCATATGTGCGTTTTGCGTCAGTGTACCGCCAGTTCAAGGACGTGGACAGTTTCATGAAGGAGCTTCAAAAGCTGCTTGGCGAGCGCAAATAGCGGTGTACAGGGCTCACCGGCATCGCTTAAAACCTGAAATTGACACGCTGCAAGGATGATTGGCGGCGGGGGAAATGCGGGCGGAGCGAGGGTTCTCGTGGCACAGGCGTGCGAGAGGCATATTCGTTCAGCTCGGTTTAAACTTAATAAAAGAGCGCAGACACTTCAAAGTGCCTGCGCTCTTTCGTCCGTTTGTTCCTTTATTTTGTGATGTCAACCGCCGGTTTTTTGGCTTTTGCTTTCGGAGGAAAGGTTGCGTCAAACGCCTCAACCGCCGCGTCATCCACAAAATAGCCCGGCGGAGTGCAGTATACACCGGTAATGCCGTCAAGAAAACCTTCTTTCAGCACGCAGAGCAGGTTGTGAGGAGAGGAGGCGTTTTCCGGCTCGCCCTGCCAGCGTATGCCGCGCGTGTAAGCGGCTGCAAATCCGCATTTCCCGTAAAACGCGGCGTTACCCTCGATACAGAGCGCCCCCGCACCGAGTTCTGCCGCCATGCGCATCGAGTGCCTGACAATCATGGTGCCGTAGCCCATGCGCTGAACGTCCGGACGTATGCTCACCGGACCAAATGTCATCACTGGAATTACATTGCCGCCGTCTGCGTGTATCTCGGCGCGCATGTACATGATATGACCAATGAGTTGCCCGTCTCGCTCCATTACAAGGTCAAGCTCAGCAATGAAATCTGGGTCATCCCGCAGAACGTGGAGCAGATAGTGCTCCATACAGCCGGGACGGTACACGTTCCAGAATGCCTCGCGCGTGAGTTCCTCCGCGGCGCGGAAGTCCGCAGGCGTCTCTCTGCGAATAACTATGTTCTCGTTCATCGGCTTTCGTACTCCGGGCACTGGTACCTGGGCTTGCCGCGGCTCGCCCTACCGTACTCAATCGCGGACACCGGGCACCCGCAAATGCACGCCATGCACTGTGTACATTTCCCGCTCCACTCCGGGCGTCCATCCCGCATGTCTATGCAATGGACCGGGCAGACCCGCTCACACTTACCGCAGGAGGTGCATGCGTCCGACACCGAAAACGGCTTTGTGCGGTTGTTGAACCGGAGGAAGAGCGCGTTTATCGGACCGGACTTCAATTTGTCAAGCGCCCCGGTCCGCTGAACAGGGAAGTCCTGCCCGGACGCGACAAATTCTGCCGCCTGCCGTATCTGCGGCTGTGCAGCGGATATGATACGAAGCGCCTCGGAATGATCGGGCGCACTGAACATGGCAATATAGTTTTCCGGCATCACGACCGGGATTGTCCCGCGACAGCGAAAAGACTTTTCCGAGCACAGGGCGAGGTTCGACGGGTGGGCGTTTCCTATCTCACCGCCGCAGGTCATTACAAAGTATGCGTCATGGTTACCATCAAAACGGCTGCGCCGGATGAAGTCCGCAAACACTTTTGGTATCTGCCATGCATAGGTCGGGCAGACGAACACCCACGGTCTTTCCGAGCTGAACATTCCGGCGCTTTCGCTGCGGATATATCCAAACGAGTCGGTACATTCATCCTCAAGAAGCTCTGCAAGTTCCTTTGCACAGTACCGACTGTTTCCGGTGCCGGTAAAATATATTACCATTCACGCCACCTCCAATTAGTCAATTGGGTTAATTATGTCAACCGAGTCAACCGGGTCAATTATCTCTTCTATTATGACTATGACGCATAAAAAATGCCGCAGTTCCACCGACGCTGCGAATAATAGAATAATAACAGGGGACGCTCCAACGGCACTTCATTCGTTTGGAGCGTCCCATTGATGTTCGGATGCTATTTCCGTTTTCAATTCACCGGCTTACCGGCTGTTCGTTTACCAGAA
>CALXFK010000102.1 GCA_944387575.1 uncultured Clostridia bacterium | reverse complement strand
CGGAAGGAGTGATAGACCTGCCGCTGCTGCGCGGTGAGGACGGGCGGAGACGTGCGGACCCGGCTGGTGTACGCGCGGTCACGCACTACCGGACGCTGAAGGTGTGCGCCGACCGAAGCGCACTGCTGCTGTTGCGCCTTGAGACGGGGCGGACACACCAGATACGCGCGCACATGTCGGCGGTGGGCTGCCCGCTGGTGGGGGACCTGTATTACGGCGCGAAGGTTGAGAACGGCGCGAAGTTTGACCGCCCGGCGCTGCACTCCTGCCGGCTACGCTTTGTGCATCCGCTGAGCGGGGAGACGGTGGAGCTGTATGCTAAGCCCCCGGAGGACTTCGAGCGTCTCTGCGGATGTGACCTTCACGAATTCCTGTGAGTGGTCGCGAAATAAGACAAGGGAAAGGGGACACGCCTAAAGCGTGTCCCCGGTTTTACGTATTTAAATTGTAGTGGTTTAGACTATCAGCTCAGGGACGGTACGCATACATTCGAGCGTGCCGTTCTCGTCCGGCATTGCGGGAATTGCTCCGGGACGGGTGGTAGCGAGACTTCCTGCGGCGCCCGCAAAACTCATTATCCAGCTCCAGCGCTCGGGAGAAATGTCGTCGAGCGACTGCTCGCGCAGCACCATCGCAAGGACGCTGCCCATGAATGTGTCCCCGGCGCCGGTGGTATCCACGGTGGGGACGTCGTACGCATGGGAGTATCCGGAGGAATTGGCGGTGAGGTAGTATGCGCCATTTGCGCCGAGGGTGACCATGACGAGGCGCGCGCCCTGCTTCATCAGCTCCTCCGCGCCGCGCGCGGGGTCGGACTGACCGCAGAGCAGCTCAAGCTCATCGCCGCTCACCTTGATAATGTCGGCGAGCGGGAGGGCGGAGCGCATGACCTCCGTTGCTTCGGCTTCGCTCTTCCAGAGCGGGGGACGGTAGTTGGGGTCGTAGCTCACGAGAGCACCGGCAGCCTTCGCAGCGCGCACCGCCTCGAGCGTTGCGGAGCGGGCAGGTTCGTCGGTAAGCGACACGCCGCCGAAGTGCATGACGCGGCAGGACTCGATGACGCCGCGGTCGAGTTCGGACGGGTCGAGAAGGACGTCGGCACAGTTCTTGCGGTAAAAACTGAAGGAGCGGTCGCCTGTTGAAGAGAGCTGCACGAAGGCAAGGGTGGTCGGGTACTCGTCGCTCATCACGAGACCGCGGCAGTCGATGCCCGCGTCCTCCATAGTGCCGCGAAGGAAGTTGCCGAACGAGTCGTTTCCTACCTTGCCTATAAATGCGGTGGAAAGCCCGAGTTTCGCGCACATGGCGAGAACGTTTGCAGGAGCGCCGCCCGGGTTTTTCGCAAAGAGCTCCGAACCGTGCTCGTTTGTACCGGACGGGGTGAAGTCGATGAGGCTTTCTCCGACAGCCGCAACATCATATTTTTTCATCTTTGTTACCTCCAGAGGCGATGTTTTTCGAATAAACCAGATGGATACAAAAACATTTGACAGCGATTTGTAACTGTGTTATCCTACATATTGATCAAGTACTATTTGACGGATGTGAAAATTGAGATGGCGACTATAAAGGATGTGGCAGAGACCGCAGGGGTCTGCGTTGCGACGGTGTCGCGAGTGATGAATAACAGGGGCTCGATAAGCGAAAAGACCAGGAAAAAGGTCCTTCAGGCTATGAAGGAGCTCGACTACCATCCCAACGAGATGGCGCGCTCGCTCCAGATGCGGCGAACGCATATAATAGGGCTCGTCCTGCCGTATCTCGACCATCCTTTTTTCAGCCGCCTTGCGGAGGCGGTAGAGACCGCGTGCCACAAACTCGGATATAAGCTGATGCTCTGCACATCCGGAAGCGAGGCGGAAAAGGAACGCGAGATGGTCTCGATGCTTCGCGCAAACAAGGTGGATGGGATACTTGTGTGCAGCCGGATCCCGGACGCCTCGATATATGCCGGGTATGATCTTCCGGTGGTGAGCATAGAGCGAACTATCGACAATGTTCCATCCGTGTCCTGCGACAACTACCGCGGCGGGATGCTTGCCGCGCAGATGCTTGCGAAGAGTGGCGCAAAGCGAACTGCGCTTATAGGAAACCGTGCCGAGGAATATCTGCCTGCGAGCTTGCGCTACCAGGGGTTCCGCGAGGCGTGTGTCGAGCTCGGACTGGCACCGCCGGTCGAGTACATGATAGAGGTGGACGACCTGTTCGGTGACAATTTCAAGCGAAGCATGTCCGACTTCATTGCATCGCACCCGGATGTGGACGGATTTTTTGCCACCGGAGATGTGCTCGCGGTCCGGGCGCTCGGTGAATATGTAAATTCAGAGGTGTATAAGAACCGGGAAATCCGAGTAATCGGATTTGACGGACTGGCAATATCGGAGTATCTTGAAATCACTACGATCGCCCAGCCGATAAGCCAGATGGGGGAGTTCGCCGTTGACCTGCTGGACAAACGGATAAGCGGTAAACTGATAGCGGAAAAATCGATATTGCCGGTGACGCCGATCGAGCGGCGCACTGTGCGTGGTTCGGCGCCAGGAAACTCAGAGTATTGAGTAAATATAAATATATCACCGCCGAAAAAGAATGTCAATGTAGATTGCCGTGGCGAAAATGCGTTGTATACCGAAATGAAAGTGAAAAGGGGAACCGCTTTGCGGTTCCCCTTTTGCTCTGAGGTGCGAGCTTACTTGAGGCCCTTTTCGTAGGCTTCGATCATCTTCTTGACCATCTGACCGCCGACCGAACCGGCCTGACGGGAGGTTATATCGCCGTTGTATCCACTCTTGAGGTTGACGCCGACTTCGCTAGCCGCCTCCATCTTGAAACGCTCCATTGCATCGCGAGCCTCGGGAACCATGGTCTGCTTACTCATTTGAAAATCTCCTTTTGTGTTTCTGACCCGACCCGCCCTGCGTGCGGCGCACGGCTGTGTTTTGTTTGCTGCCGAGCCTTACGCAGCTATTTTGCACAGCGAGGGTGCGGCATATTACGCAAAAAAGCTGGCGTAATAAGCACAACGCTCCGAAATTGTTATTTGTTAGGCATTTTTGAACGGCTGTTACTCATCATAGGTGAGGATGTTTCCGTCGGAATCCGGCACCTGCTGTTCTATCTGCCAGTCAATGAGCGCGTTTAACTGTTTTCCGTAGCTGCGGTATGAGTAGCGCAGTTCTTTGCTGTTTACCGGCTTTATGCAGAAGTAGGAATGGCTTCCTGCGGTCCAGTTGAAAGTGTCCATGCGCGTGTTTTTGAGCGGAACCTCTGCAAGCGAGCGCAGGCATATATATTCTATGTCGTTTGCAAACAGTATACGCCGCTTGAAGAAACGCCGGCAGACGAGCACGTTTTCGTAAATCTTTATGTAGTGGGTGAAAAGGAAGAACATCGCAAACACCGGGAGAATGCAGCCGACAACGAGCAAAAACTGTGACAGCGCGGCGACATTGTCCGCAGTGCTCTGTGCGGCTTTGTACGAATACGGGTCGATGACCACATAGAAGAGAATAAACGGCGCCGAGGGAAAAATGAGCTGGAGAACTTTGGAAAAACGCATGTAAATGGTCTTTATCCGTCTGCCGCCAGCCTCGCGCAGACGCTCTCTCTGTTCACGCTGCTGCCACATGTCCGTGTACCTCCTGTTTAAAGTGGGTGCGCCTGGCGCAGGTTTTCACTCCGCCCCGAGCAGGTTTCCGTTCTCGTCCGGAATCTGCTGTTCCGCCTGCCAGTCGATGACGGCGCCTAGACCGGCGCCGTAGCTGCGGAAGGTGTAGCGCAGTTCGCTGCCTTCTACAGGTTTGATACAGACATAGAGGTTGCTTCCCGCAGACCAGTCGAATGTGTCCATGCTGCCTATCGTCTTGTTATATGTGTCGAGACGCACATTTTTCACCGGCGCGTCCCGCAGGGTTCTCACCGCGATATGGTCGATGTCGCGCGGAAACAGTATCCGCCGCCTGAAGAACCTGCGGCAGACGAGCGCGTTCTCGTACACCTTCACATAGTGGACAAGCAGGTAGAATACGGCGAACAGGAACACCAGTATCCCGAGCGCCAGCATGAATATTGAAAGTATGTCTACCTCATTTAGCGTTTTTTCGTAGGAGTCATAAGAAAACGGGTCTACTATCACGTAGAAAAGTATCAGGAGCGGTGACAGCCCTACAAGCTGAAAAACTTTGGTGGGTTTGAGGTATATGCTTTTGATATGCCTGCCGCCGTCCTCCCGCAGCCGTGCCTTCTGATCTCGCTTATTGCTCATATTGCACCTCCATAGCCCTGAAAACTGTTAACTTTCCCTGTCTGCGCTGGACTGTGCGAAACGTGGTGCGGGTGGGAGTATTTTCTATTTTCAAGAAAATAATATCATAATTGCGTGCGCAAGTCAAATAATTTGCAATACAAATAAAACAAAAATAAACAAATCGGTTAATATATTCAGCAAAATGCGTAAATGTGTTTGATAATGTGGAAAAATATGCGGTGCAACTAAAAGCGGTAGCTATTGACAATAAAATGACAGCATAATACAATTGAAATAAAAATGGATGAAATATGAAATTTTGGAGCTGTGGACATGGGAGGAAGAAGATGCAACAGACTGTGTTGGAATGTACCGGGCTCACGGTGGAATACCGCGGGCAGCGGGTGCTGAACGGGCTGAGCCTTTCGCTCGAGAGCGGCGGGATATATGCGCTCGTCGGGCGAAAGGGTGCGGGAAAGACCACGTTTATACGCACAATAGCCGGGCATCTGTGGCAGAACGAGGGGCAGTATTCGCTTTTCGGGCAGACCGGGAGGAGGGAGCTTGAGCGGGCGCGTCGGAAGGTCGGTTTTCTCATCGACGAGCCGGTGTTCATCGCAACTATGACCGCGCGGCAGAACCTGAAAGCGGTAGCGAAGATAAAGGCGGCGAAGCGGGTCGATTACGACCGGCTGCTTACGCTTGCGGGCGTCGAGAACCTGTCCCGCTCTATCATGAACGGGTATTCGATAGGCATGAGGCTGCGGTATGCGGTAGCGGCGGCGCTTGTGGGCGACCCGGAGCTGTTGGTGCTGGATGAGCCGATACGCGGCGTAAACGGCGGCGGGGTGCGCGATTTCTGGCGCATGATGCGGGAGGTGCACGAGCAGTGGGGGAGCACTATCCTGATTGTGTGCGAGGAGCTGAGGGACGTATACGGTCTCGCAGACAAGTTCATATTCATGCGGGGGGGCAAGGTCGTGGCGGTGCGCACGGCGGGCGAGATAGCCGGCTGCTGCACGCGGCGGATAGTGCTCCGCACGTCGGACGACGCCTCCGCGGTACATGCGCTGAAGCGTGTGGCGGATGAGGTCGAGCTCACCGGGGACGGCATTGTCGTTCTCTCGCAGCGGCTTAGCGCGGACGAAATCTCGCAGAGCATGAAAGCCAACGGTATAGAGATACGGAATATCGAGCAGAGTGGGCAGGATGTTTCGGAATATTATAACAGTCTAATCGGGGGTGGGCAGAATGCTTAGACTTTTGAATGCGGAGTTGTACCGGAGCACCCGGCGCGTCATTGTGCTTGCGCTGCTCGTGGGGTATCTGTTCTTTGCGATAACATGCACGTTCAACTTCTTTACGTGGGGACCGGGTCACGGGATATACGCGACCACGCGACAGGAGTATGTGACGACGGTGTATGCGAGCTATCCGGAGAGGATAGAGCAGGAGCTGAACGCGCTCTGGAAGGACATATTCGAGCGCACATTTTACAATTTGCCGGTAAATCTGCTCATCACGCCGGCGATATTGAGTTTGACCATAGGGGCGGATCTGAGGCGTCAGCGCGTCGGTGAGATGACGGCTGCGGGGAACTCGCGGTTCAGCGTGTACTGCGCAAAGAGCCTGTGTTTCGGGATACTGTGTGTGGCGGTCCCGCTCGCCTGCGAACTGTTGAATTTCTTCGGAAACCAGCGTACATACAGCGGGTACATTCGCACGGGCGACGTTGGGTTCATGTTTGAAACGATTGGTATCATGGCGCTGTACACCTTCTTCGGCTCGATGGTCTGGCTGCCGATGAGCTTCCGGTTTGACCGGGTGGGCACGCTCGCGTCTCTGCCGCTCTGGTTTGCACAGTTGGTGGTGATTGCCGCGGTGAAGGGTGCTGCGCCCGACCGACCCGAGATGATAGTTATCGGCACCGTTGTGGTCGCGGTGGTATCGTTTGCGGCGGGGTGGCTTATTTTCAGCAGGAAGCGGCTCAGATAGTGCGGACGGCGTATGCCGCGGGGGTTGACAGAGCTCCCGCGGCGTATTTTTGTCGAGGCGTGTACTGTTTGCCCTTGCAAAAAGCGGGGAGTTCACTATAATATTAGATATAGATCAAAACGTCAGCCGACTGTGGGCGACGACGAATACATACAAAAATGGAGATAACAGATATGGAAGCCACTGAACGTAATCTCTCAACGGTATGGGGGGAGCGGCTCGATCGTGAGATGCCGCTTGCGGAGTATCCGCGTCCGCAGCTCGTGCGAAACAGCTATGTGTGTCTGAACGGACGATGGGAGTGTGCATTTGCGGATGCGGAGCAGCTCGTTGCACCGTCCGCGTACGACTATGAGATAACCGTTCCTTTTTCGCCGGAGGCGCCGCTGAGCGGTGTGGGGCGGCAGCTCCAGCCGAACGAGCGGCTGTGGTACCGCCGCAGTTTCCTGCTTGAAGAGAGCTTTTTTGCGCATCCGCACACCGTTCTGCACTTCGGAGCTGTGGATGAGCGGTGCGAGGTGTTTCTTAACGGGCAGAGTGTTGGAACTCACGCGGGCGGGTATCTGCCGTTCGAGTTCGACGTAACGCAGTATGTGACCGTGGGCGAGAATGTGCTGGTGGTGTCGGTGCGCGACGAGAGCGATGCGTCGTACCATTCCCGAGGAAGGCAGCGACTGCAGAGTGGGGGTATCTGGCTAATCGCGCAGAGCGGTATATGGCAGATGGTGTGGGTTGAAAAGCTGCAGGAGAACTGTATTCGGTGGC
>CALXFK010000101.1 GCA_944387575.1 uncultured Clostridia bacterium | reverse complement strand
ACATCGTCGCCGGCATAATCCTCGATTACCGTGCGTTCGATACCCTCGGCGAGAGCTTCGTGCTGTTCACCGCGGTTTCGGCGGTGCTGATACTGATGCTCGTGCCCGCAAGCGAACCCGCCCCGGTGGATGACGACAGTATTTTCAACCTCCAAAACGACGTGGTGCTCCGCTTCTCGGTCCGCATAATAGCGCCGGTCGTCATAATCTTCGGCATATACGTCATCCTCGGCGGTCACCTAGGACCAGGCGGTGGATTCTCTGGCGGAGCAATTATGGGCGCTGGGCTGATGCTCTTTTCAATGTCCTACGGTGCCGAACGCGCAAGTCGCCTGATGAGCATGCGCGTTTTCCGTACGATAACCCTTATCGCGCTGAGCTTCTACGCCTGCTCCAAGTGCTACTCCTTCTTCACCGGGGCAAACCACCTGGAGAGCTTCATTTCCACCGGCGTGCCCGGACGGATAATTTCCGCCGGACTGATACTTCCGCTGAATATGGCAGTCGGGATGGTCGTCGCCTGTACGATGTATGGCTTCTACTCGGTGTTTAAGCGCGGACGCATATGAGGCGTCCATGACAACAAGAAAGGACGGTCAGTATTTTGAGCGAGCTTATTGACAATATACTTGGCAACTATATAGAATGCGTCGCGGTGCTGCTGTTCGCCATAGGTTTCTGCCTTCTGCTGCTCGACCGCAACATCGTAAAAAAGATAATCGGTATGAACATAATGGACACCGCACTCTACCTGTTCCTCGCATCGATGGGGTACATAGACGGGCGCCTGTCGCCTATCGTGCAGAACGGGATCACAAGTATGGAGACTTATGTCAACCCTCTACCCAGTGGTCTTGTCCTCACCGGCATAGTGGTCTCGGTCAGCGTCTCGGCGCTCATGCTGTCACTCACTGTGCGGCTTTACGGTCGGTACCATACGCTTAACCTCGACACGATATATCTCCTTGCAAAGTACGACGCGGCGTGCGACGCTGACGATGCCGACCACGCGCTTACGCAGGTGCTCTCAGATAAAGAGCTGCTGCGCATTGAACGAGAGGAGGGAGAAAATTGAGCTCGTTTGTAACTAACTTTCCCCTATTCTCGATAGTTCTTTCCCTTCTGTGCGCGGTCATAACCTCTATCCTCCGCGGACGGGCGGCGCGCGGACTCACGATATTCCTCACCTCCGCCGTCGCCGCAATGAACCTGTCGCTTCTCATCTACACCGCCTCGCTGGGGACCGCGACCACTTATATGATGGGTCACTTCCCGGCTCCGTGGGGCAATGAAATTCGGTTTGGTGTCCTCGAACCGCTCATGACGCTGATACTCGGCAGCGTGGTGCTGCTCTGCGTGCTCGGTGGTGGAAGGTACATCCTGCGCGACATTGACGAGAACAAACGCGCAAGCTACTACACGATGATAGACCTTGTTCAGGCGGCTATCCTCGCGCTCAGCTACACCAACGACCTCTTCACCGGGTACGTATTCATCGAGATATGCACCCTCTCCTCATGCGGGATACTGATAATCCGCGGTATTGGGCGCACTACTCTCGCGGCAATGCGCTACATGATATTCAACCTGCTCGGAAGCGGACTTTTCCTGTTCGGAGTCATCATTCTCTATGACATAACCGGGCACCTGCTCATGCCGAACATAAAGGAGTCTGTTGCAGCCCTCGCAGCGACCGGAGAGTACAAACTACCGCTCACCGTTACCATCGCTCTCATGTCAATAGGTCTCTCTATCAAGAGCGGTCTCTTTCCGTTCCATTTCTGGATGCCGGACACTTACGGCTACTCGACACCAACCTCCTCCGGTATCCTTTCCGGCGTGATTTCGAAGATATATATATTCTTCCTTATCAAAGTGATATCCTCGGTCATAGGCGTAGACGTATTCTACGAGAGCGGTGTCAACAACATCCTGTTCCTGTTTGGTCTCTGCGGAATGATAGTAGGTTCGATAAGCGCTATTCGCGAAAACGACATCAACCGCATGACCGCTTACTCCTCCGCCTCTCAGATAGGTTACATCTATATGGGCATCGGGCTCTCGCCCGAGCTCGGACTGCTTGCCGCAGTCTATCAGATAATTGCTCACGCGCTGACTAAGCCGGGACTCTTCCTGTCGGCTGCACGTCTCGTCGAAGTGAGCGGAAACAGCCGGAAATTTGTCGACCTCCAGGGCTCCGCACGCCGCAACAAGCTCGCAGGCGTCGCATTTACTGTCGGCGCGCTGTCGATGGTCGGTCTGCCCTGCTTCATGGGCTTCATCGTCAAGTTCCTCTTTGCGGATGCTGCGGCGAGCTACGCCGGAATAAAGATGCTCCCAGCGCTTATCGCCCTTGCGGTGAGCACCGTGCTCAATACGGTCTATTTCCTGCGCACCGTCATCCGTATTTACACTCCGAATCCTGGCATCAAGGTTCGTCTATACGCTTCCGCACAAAAGGCGTTCATATTTGCCACCACCTGTCTCGCCGCAATAAATGTGTTCTTTGGACTTCAGTCCGGATTCCTGATAGATTTGCTGCAAAGGGGGCTTGAGTTGCTGTGAATATGCTGATGCTTGCCGCAATACTTGTTCCATTAGTCGGTGCAGTCCTCTGCGCCATACCAAGGGACACCGTGCGCAGAGTCCTCATATCGCTCTCTCTCATCTGCTCGGCGGCTATCTCGGTTGCCGCAGCGGTTATGGGCGCGGAGGACAAAGTATATACACTCCTTGAAATAGCGCCGTCCATTGTCATCGCGCTGCGCTGCGATTCTCTCTCGGTGCTGTTCGCGCTTGTAGCCGGGTTCGGCTGGCTCTGCATCGGAATATACTCCTTCCGCTACATCGTCCATGAGGGCAAGGAGCGTCGCTTCTTCGCATTCTTCCTTATCGTGGAAGCGATGTTCTTCGCGCTGCTCTTCTCGGCAAACCTCGTTACAATGTACGCATTCTTCGAACTTGTCACCATCACCTCGATGCCGCTCGTCATGCACAGCGGCTCGAAGGAAAGCATAGCCGCCGCCTTCAAGTACATGTTCTACTCGATTGCCGGCGCGTTTATGGCGCTCTTCGGGATTTTCATCCTCTCGAGCGTTTGTTCCTCGCTTGACTTCACCCCCGGCGGCACCCTCGACCAGAGCCTCGTCGGCAGCAGGCGCTCGCTGGTGCTCGCGGCGGTATTCGTTGCAATATGCGGTTTCGGCGTAAAGGCAGGGCTTTATCCGCTTCACGGCTGGCTGCCCACTGCCCACCCGGTTGCCCCCTCCCCCGCAAGTGCGCTGCTCAGCGGTATTATTGTAAAGGCGGGCGTCCTGTCTATAATCCGCGTACTTTTCTACATTGTCGGCGGCGACTTCATCGCTGATACCTGGGTGCAGTACACGTTGCTCTCTATGGCGCTTTTCACTGTCTTCCTCGGCTCCATGATGGCGTACCGCGAAAAGATCCTCAAAAAGCGTCTCGCATTCTCCACCGTGAGCCAG
>CALXFK010000100.1 GCA_944387575.1 uncultured Clostridia bacterium | reverse complement strand
TACACCGGAGAATACCTCGCGAACTGCGACGGTGAATACGGAAGCGAAGTCGTGTTCGGAGGCGCTTCAATATACTCCCGCAGGGTGCTCCTCACAGGCAGGATTTCCACGCAGTCGGGAAGCGCCTCGGTGCGCGTCCGTCAGAACCTCGACGTCTCTGCCTGCGAACCGGACGGGGACGGCGTAATCGAGACCGAACTCACTCTCGAGGGCGGCGGGAACTATATAATCATCGACTACGACGGGTTCTGCGGGACGGTGGAGCTGAGCTGTGAATATCTCCCGCAGGAGGGCTGACAGGAGTTGAGCATATGGATGGAGAAGCTCGAAAGCATCTCGCATACCGCTGCCTGAGTCGCGTAATATTCTGGATAGGACTTGCGGTGCTCGCGATACTCGCGCTGCCCGCAGGTATCATAGTCCTTGCGATACGCGGCGTGTGGACGGTGACCGACAGACTCACCGGTGTACTCGAACGAAAAGGAGATGAGTGACATGCTGAAAATACGTAACCGCCACCGCCTCGCCGCGGTCGGGCTCGCTTCGCTCGCGGCGGCGTGTCTGCTTGCGGCGGCGTGCCTAAGCGCGCGCATTTGCAGAAGATAGACCTCTATTGCGAATTGAAAGGAGGACGGAAGGAGGATGAAAAGAGCGATTAAATTGTGCCTGCGGATTGCCGCCGCCGTCATCGTCGCGCTGCTGACGCTGCTTATCATTGCGGGGAGCGTGTTCGCCTTCAAGGGGTACCGCATGTACCGGGACGCGACAAGTGAGACTCCACTCAATGAGCTCGTGGAGAGCATCCGCGCGCGCGAAGACTTCGTAAGCTACGACGAGCTGCCTCAGATATATATCGACGCGGTGATATCCTCCGAGGACAAACGCTTTTTCTCGCACTGCGGCGTCGACCTTCTCGCCATATGCCGCGCGGTCTTCAACGACCTGCGCACCCTCTCGTTTGCCGAAGGCGGAAGCACGATATCACAGCAGCTCATGAAAAACGAGTATTTCACGCAGGAAAAGACCTTTGAACGGAAGTTTGCCGAGGTGTTTGCCGCCCTCGCGCTCGAGCGGGAGCTTGGCAAGGAGGAGATCTTCGAGCTTTACGTCAACACCATCTACTTCGGCAGCGGCTACTACGGTATTACCGACGCGGCGCGCGGGTACTACGGCAAAAACCCGTCCGAGCTCAGCGACTTCGAGGCAGTGATGCTCGCTGGACTGCCGAACGCTCCGTCGGTATACTCCCCAGACGTCAACCCCGCCCTCGCATCCGAACGGATGCGGCAGGTACTTCGCCAGATGGTGGACTGCGGGGTCATAACCGAAGAGGATGCGGTGCGGATATGCTCCGGCGGGCAGGTGCAGCCGCCATATACGGTCGAAGCCGCGCCGTGAACCGTTCCCCGAACCGCTTTCCCGCTATGCCGCCGGTTGCCGGCATACTGAAAGGACGCCTTACGGCGTCCTTTTTGCCGCTTTAAACTTCATACCTGCAAAAACCGCCGCGTTCAGGCGGAATGGTCGGCGCGCCGCCGTCATCCCGCCGTCACTCCGCCGTCCTGCTCGATTTCGTAGAACACCACGTCCACGCGGACCGACACCTTTCCCTCGTTGAGCATTCCGCTCGTGACCGGCGTCACCGAAAACGCCTCAACGTCGCACCTGAACGGGCAGTCCATCAGCTTGCCCACCACGTCGCTGACATCGCGGTACCCGTCAGCAGTGTACGCAAGCGTAACCGGGCGGCGTATCAGTCCGCTCTCCTCGCTGAGCTGGGCAAAGCTGAGAGTGTAGTCGCTTATGCCGTAGAGCAGCTCTCCGAACAGTTTTATGACCTCGCTCTGGTTGTCGTATGCTGCAAGCTGAGCAGACCCGCTTCCGTCAAGCGTCTCCAGCTCGTCGAGAAGCTTCTGCCTTTCGTCGGCAAGCATTCTCTGTGAATCGAGCTGCACCTGTATGAGCGCGAGTTCACCTTTCGCCTGCGCCACGCCGCTCTGCACCGGTTCAAACACCATCACATAATACACCCCCGCAAGCACGACTGCCGCAAGGACGACAAGTAGTATCTTCTCGCGCCTTGTAAAGCTGCGTTTCAGTATGTTCACTGTCCGTTCCCTCCGTCTGCAAGAGTGACCGCCACCTTCACTCTGACGCTCGCATCATACTCCGAACCATCCGCACCGCCGGAACCGTCCGCTCCGTCGGAACCGTTTCCGGCTGCTCCCACCGTTGAAAGGGCGACCTCCCCGGCAAGTTCGCTCGACCCGATTATGCCGATTATCTCGGACACCCGCTCTATTCCCGGCAGCGTAAGTTCGATATTGAGCACGCCGCCCGACGCGGATATTCCGTTGACAGTGACATTCGACCGGAAAATCTCGTCCACAATCCGGATGATTCCCCGGCAATCCAGCGCCGTCGTGCTGTCAGCCGCAAGCAGCGCGCCATGCAGCTCGTCGAGCTGCTCATACCCGGCATTTTCCGTCTGAAGCGCGGCGAGCTCTGCGCCCGCATCCGAAAGCTCCATTTGCGCCGTGCGAAGTTCGTCAAGCCGCTCCACCACCGCAAACTTTGCAAACATGGCGATGAACACCGCCGCCGCCACCGCAAATACCGCCTCCTGAAACGGGATGCGACGGTACAGCGGAAGCTCTGCAAAATTTACCGTCGTCTTCTCCCTCTCGCCTCTGACAGACATCATGTCCTACGCTCCTTACGTTCCTTACGCTCCCTACGTTCCCTGCACGCTTTACTTTCCTTACGCACCCACGTCTGAACCGCCGCTCCCGCCGCAGCCGCGCAATGCGCCTCAAACCCGTCGCCCGCGCCGCCGGACCGACAGGGCGGCATCAGGTCGGTTGCCGGCAGCACGCCGAACTCATGATCCCCCGGTTCGCGCATCCCGACCATCGCCTCGGAAATCCGCTGCACGCATTCGCCGCTTCCGCAAACATATACCGTATCGGGACGCCTGTTCGGTTCTGACGCAAAGTAGTTTATTGTCATCGCGGTGTCAAACGCAATCGACCTGCACACCCTGTCCGAATCCTCTCCTTCGAGAGCCCCGTCCGGGAACTCGACGAGCCGCGACGCCTCGAAGCTCGCCCCGCAATATATCAGTATCTGCGCCGACTGTCGTCTGATATCGACCATACACTGCAACCCGTCAGCTTTCCCGAGGCGGCGCAGCAGATTTGCACACGCGAACTCACGCGGGACCGCAATGTTCAGCCTGAACCCGGCAGCGCCGAGCATCGAGCGGCACTCGTCCATGTACGACCTTCGCACAGCCGCCGCGTGCAGCTCCATCAGCTCAGACCCGTTCGGCCCGGCGCTCCGCCCGAGCACCGCATAGTCGTAAATATACTCTCCCTCGCCGAGGGCGAAGTCCCTGAATTCATATGCGAGATTCATCTTCACGCTGCTTTGGGGTATCGCCGGCAGGGTGAAACGCCGCGTGAAACAGACGCCGTCCGGAATCACAAGCGCACATCTGCGGCAGGTGATTCCCGCGCGCAGAGCCGTCTCGCGTATAAACGACCCGAGCTCGCCCGACGGCTTCGGAACATCTCCGGCAGACGCAAACACCGACGGCAGAGGTTCGCACACAGCCGACAGCACAGCCTTGTCGCTCAACAGCGCCAATCTGAGAGAATCGGGCGCTATCTCGATACCGGTACACAATTTCGCCATACAGTAAACCCCTCCATTTATCCGGGTCCATCGTCCCGGCTCGCGGTTCAACCGGTCAGGTTCAGCCCGAACAGCAGCGTCAGAAACGCCGCCGCCGAGACCGCCGGCGCAAACGGGAACACCGTCCTCCCACCCGTTACAACCGCCCCGGGTTCGCCGGGTTTGCCGGTCTTTCCGCCGCAGCCTCTGTAAACCAGACCGAACACAATGCCAAATATGCAGGACAATATGAGACCGGTGAGCGCCATTCCGAAGCCGAGATAGAGACCGGTCACCGACAGCAGCTTGATATCGCCCATACCCATGCCCTCGCGTTTGAGCGCACGGTTCATAAACAGCACCACCGCCGCAAGCGGCAACGATATCCCGAGCGCGCCCACCATGCCGCCGGCAAACATGCCGCGCATCTCGTCCCAAAACACTCCGCCCCGCTCGTATGCCACAAGCGGCAGAGACACGACCCAGCACAGGATTCCCGCCGCATGAAACCGGTCGGGCAGAACCCCGCCCGCAAGGTCGGTGACCGCGCAGCAGAACAACACCGACCCGAACGCCGCCGCGCCGAGCGCCTCGAAGCTCAACCCGAACCGCAGCACACAGGCGGCATACATCGCGCCGCAGACAATTTCCGATATCGGGTACGCGAGAGGTATCCTCCCCGCGCAGCTCCGGCAGCGACCGCGCTGTACAACATAGCTCATCACCGGAACAAGTTCGCGCGGCGAGAGCGTATGACCGCACAGCGGACACCGGCTTCTGTATCCCCGCCGTTCACCCGCGCATATACTCCTTATCGAAACGCAGAACAGGAAACTCCCCATACACATTCCGCTCAGCACCGAAAGCGCAATCAGCGTCGCCCGGGCGGCAGGCGGCAAACACAAAATATCGGTATGCACAAACGCGCCCCTGTCCGGCATTTAACTGAACGTTGTGGGCGCGGCGCCCCATACCGCACTAACAATCGCATTGTTCTCCACCGTTACGATTATGGTGCTTTCTTCGTTCTGTGAACTCTGCCCCTTTATCAGGCTGTTGACCGGATATATTACACCCGATGCGTCCGAGCAGGTTTCGGAAACCGTTCCCGCGTCGGTGGTTATCTGCATGTAGGCAATCGCTATCCCGCTTATGTCGCTTGCGAAATAATATGTAACGCTTCCGGACCGCTCTTCCACCATATAGTCGCTGACCGCAAGCGACCCCGCGCTCCTGAGGTTCGCCTCGTCGGTGCGTTCCCTGGCTCTCTCTATCTGGCTTGTAAATACCGGGATTGCAATCGCAGCAAGTATCCCGATAATCAGCACAACCACCAGCATCTCAAGCATGGTAAACCCGCGACATGACCTTT
>CALXFK010000099.1 GCA_944387575.1 uncultured Clostridia bacterium | reverse complement strand
GACGCGAAAACAATAGGAGATATTATTCAAGACAAGGTACCTAAGGATATACCTGTCATTTTTGGTGCAGATTTTGGTCACGTTTATCCCATGATTACATTTCCGATTGGCGGAACCGTACGAATTTCAGCAAATCGTGAAATTTCCAAAATAGTTATTTTGACTCACTGATTCAGGCAACAATACCGCTTTCCGGCGACCTGTGATAGCCTCAAGTGAATCCGACAGTAAAAACGGGTGACTTTGACAATAAAAGTATAACCGACTTAAAGACAGTTATATTTTTATTTACTGTGGGTAACATCTGCGCCTGCTGTCTTGGGTTGTGAGGTCGACGAGCGAGCTCGCCAGACCCGGTGTGCTGCTATCCGGAAGGAGGAAACATGAACGCTGAAATCGACATCTCAAAGGTCACCCTCACGACCGACCGTCTCATTCTGCGCCCCTGGCGGACAGGCGACATCGACGACCTCTACGAATACGCCTCGGTGGACGGCGTGGGGCAGCCCGCGGGCTGGCTTCCGCACAAAAGCCGGGACGAATCGCGCGAGATACTCTCGCTTTTCATTGCGGAGAAGAGCACCTTCGCAATCGAATACGGCGGAAAGGTGACAGGCTCGCTCGGCATAGACCGCTACAACGAGGAGGAGTTTCCCGAATTCCGCGGGCTTCTCGGCAGGGAGATAGGCTACGTGCTCTCCCGCGACTGCTGGGGTCGCGGACTGATGCCCGAAGCGGTGAACGCCGCCGTGACGTACCTGTTCGACGAGGTGGAGCTGGACTTCATCCTCTGCTGCCACGCATTCAGCAACAGCCGCTCCCGGCGCGTGCAGGAGAAATGCGGGTTCAAACACTACCGCACATTTAAATATACAACCAGCTTCGGCGAGGTTCGGGACTCGTGGGCATCGCTGATGCGGCGGACGGACGCCCCCGCTGTATAGTTTCCACATAGGCGGCGTCCATTATCATGCTTGTCTTTCACCCCCGCGTGTGATAAAATAACATGCAAATCCTATTGGTATCGATCAATTTTAGCGGCGGAGAGGCGCACCGCGACCGACGTAGGCGTACTTATCTGACCCCGCGCTCAATATTCATATCGTTGTCCAGCCACCCTTCCCCGGCACCCTAATAAACGTTTCCTCTGACCCTGGGCGTTTGTGCCCGGGGTCACGGCATATTTGTGGATAACTGCACAAAATAACAGTACAGCTAACCACAACACAACAAACATTGAAAGCAGGATACACTCTGGATGAAACTCATTTTAAGCGACAGACCATTAGACATCAAAATTACCGGCGACCATATCAGGTACATCGACCTGTCCTTGCTTAAAATCGCAAACTGCATTGGATGCTTCGGCTGCTGGACAAAGACACCGGGGCGATGTGTCATACGCGACGACGCGGTGAAGGTTTACCCGCTCATCGCGGCAAGCGACGCGGTCATTTATGTCAGCCGAATTAAATACGGCGGATACGACACCGTTATGAAGACGATGCTCGAGCGCGCGATCCCGGTCCAGCAGGCTTTTATACAGATATTGAACGGTGAGACGCACCACGTCCAGCGCAACGTTCTACCGAAAAAGGCGACCATCATCGCATACGGCGACATGTCGGGCGGGCAGCGGAAGCTGTTCGAGCGGCTCGTCTCCCGCAACGCCCACAACATGAATTTCGAGAGCTACCGCGTGATATTTGCCGACGAGGGGCAGCTCGACAGAAAGGTAGCGGAGGAGGTAGCAAAGTGGGAAGAGTGATAATTTTAAACGGGAGTCCCCGCGCTCCCCGTTCAAATTCGAAGCGCTATGCGGAGATATTCTCCGAAAACCCAAAAACCGAGTACCACAACATCGCCCGAACCAACCACCTCACCCTCTGCGACAGGCTCGCGGACTTTTCCGACCTTTTAATCGTCTTTCCGCTCTACGCCGACGGTATACCGGTCACGCTGCTGAACTTTTTAAAGACGCTCGAACAGAACCCGCCGCCCGAAAAACCGGTCGTGTCGGTGCTCATAAACTGCGGATTCCTCGAGTACCGTCAGAACGACGTCGCAGTCGACATGATAAAACTGTTCTGCAAACAGAACGGCTACCGATTCGGCTCGGTTTTGAAGATAGGTAGCGGCGAAGCCATCCTCGATTCGCCGTTCAAATTCCTCGTTGCACGAAAAATACGGAAGCTGCGCGCCTCCATCCTCAGCGCCAACTACCGCGAACTGCACGTCACCATGCCGCTGCCGACCCGCACTTTCGTGCGCGCATCCACCTCCTACTGGACCGAATACGGCAAAAAGAACGGGGTCACAAAGGAACAGATGTCCACTATGGACATAGAAAAGGAGATAGAAAAATAGCATATTCTCCCCTCCTGCCGTCCGCTTGACAATCCGCAGCGGTGCGTTATATAATATTTCAAACATGCAAATACCGGGAGGAGGTCCTGATATGGCGGACTACAAGGCTATGTATTATCATCTCGCGGGGCGGATGGCGACAGCGATAGATGCCCTTGAAGCCACCACCAATGCACTGGTCGAGATAACCGAAAAACTAAAGCTCGCGCAGCAAACGACCGAGGAGATGTTCCTTTCAAGTACCGACGCAGATGACGAAATCGAGTGCGAGAAGGAAAACACCGTAAACGACCCGGGCTCGGACAAACTCATGGCATAGCGCCTTCTTGCAGTCGTTAAGCGGCAACGTAAAAAGCGCAATATAAAAAGGACGAGGGAAATATCCCTCGTCCTTTATGTTTAGGCTGCTCAGTTAGCGGAGCTGCTGACAAACCGCATAAGTATAGTGGCAACCTGTGCGCGGGTGGCGTCGCCCTGCGGATTGATGGTGTTGTTGCCCATGCCGGTGATGAGACCGGTGCCAACTGCCCAGTTCATCGCCTGCTGTGCGTAAGCACTGATGCTGCCGGCGTCGGCAAATGCGTCAACATTGCCGTTCACTTCCGGGCTGCCCATATAGCGCCACAGCATGGTGATGAGCTGCTCACGGGTGATGCCAGAATTAAGGTTAGTGCCATCCGAGATGCCAGCGTTGATCGCCCACTGTACGCCAGCCTCGTACCAGGTGCTGCCCACCGAAGTGTCAACACCCGCGAAGCGCGCAAGCACGGTTGCGAACATCGCACGGGTCATCGCATTGTTCGGGCTGAAGGCGTTGTCGCCGGTGCCATTGAACAGCTCACGGCTGGTGGCAAAATCGATAGCGTCAGCGCCCCAGAAGTTGCTCGCCACGTCAGCAAAATCCTTGCTGTTGTCAACGACCTTCACGGTGTCGCCATTCGACATGGTGAGTGCGATGCCTGCCTCGGTCGGGATGCTGGTCTTTATGACCTTCTCGGTGCCGTCCTCAGCAACAAGGATAGCAACGGTGCCGGCGGTGACCGACGCGACCGGGATAATTACCGGCAGCGTGCCGTCGGCGGGCAGGGTCAGGGTGACGGTCGGAGCGTTTGCCCTGTCGGTGCTGACCGGGAGGCTCTCCATCGGCAGAACGACCGGCTGACCATTGGCCTGAGCGTTGCTCACGGCAGCGGCGGACAGGGTGACCTGCGCGTCGATCTTGCCGTTAGCGTCGATAGTGGTGACAGAGGACGAGCCGTCCTTGGTGGTCACTTCTATCTTCTTGGAACCGTCGGGGTATACAGTGGTCTCAACGACCGATCCATCCGCATTGGTAACGGTGGTGGTAGTCGAGCCGTCCGGATTGGTCACAGTGCTGCCACCAGTCGAGCCACCGCCCGGGTTACCACCAGGCGTGCCGGCTGCGGTAACAGTAACTACGCAGGTGTCATATGCGATGCCGTAGGTCTCGAACATAGCCTGCAGTCTGATCTCAGCAGTACCTGCCTTAATACCGGTAACAACGCCATTATCGACCGTAGCTACCGTTGCGTCGCTAGTGCTCCAAGCAAAGGTATCCGGGACAACGGCATAAGTATCTGTATTAACTGTATAAGTAAGGGTGGTCGTTTTACCCACTTCAACAGATGCTGCGTCATTGTCAAAAGCTATCATTTCAGTCCCCTGATTGGCAGTGGACTGATCCGCTGCATCCTGTGCAAACGCGCCAACAGGCAGGAGCGTCAGGCAGAGAGCCAGAACACACAGGATGCTGATGATTCTCTTCTTCAATCGAATTTCCTCCTCCTTACATTATTTCGCACGGAGTGTTTTCGCTTCTTCGCGCGATAATAGGATACCACCTCGCAAAATCGCTTCGCCCGACCGCTGCCGCACGCATGCCCACGAGAGCCGGACACTCCCGCAGAAAAGCCCGCATGTGGTAAAGCGCAATCACCGGGCACATTCGGTCTCGCAACCCCGATATGCATAGACCCAACGCCGCCCCATGACCCGCGTCTGCGAATGGTAAATTGGAATTCAAAGCCCGGTCGATCCCACTTTCTACGGCATAAGTGGTCACCAGCCTTCGACGACCCCTATTGTAGCAGAAAGCGATTGCTTTTTCTAGTGCCTAGACGGGTATTTTCTTAAAAAACCATATAAAAAATAGTGTCATTTTCTCGTTTTTCTGACACATCTGCCATCAAACGCACAGCACCGTAGACTTTTTCCTTATTATTCCTCCCAAACGTATCACTGTTCAATTTACATTTTTCAACACAAGTGTGCATCTCATTTTGCACTTTGAAGGTATTTTTTGAGGTACTGCCCGGTGTAGCTCGCGGGGTTCTGCGCGACCTCCTCCGGAGTGCCGGTGCAGACCACCTCGCCGCCGCGGTTGCCGCCCTCCGGACCGAGGTCTATGATGTGGTCCGCCATCTTGATGACCTCGAGGTTGTGCTCGATGACGAGCACGGTGTTCCCCTGGTCGACAAGCCTGCCGAGCACCTCCACCAGCCGGTGGACGTCCGCGACGTGGAGACCGGTGGTCGGCTCGTCGAGCACGTAGAAGGTGCTGCCGGTCGAACGGCGGGCGAGGTATGTGGCGAGCTTGACTCGCTGCGCCTCGCCGCCTGAGAGTGTGGTGGACGGCTGACCGAGCTTGACGTAACCGAGCCCCACCTCGTACAGTGCGCGTATCTTCTGCGCTATTCTCGGGAGCGGCTCGAAGAACTGGAGCGCCTCCTCCACCGTCATGTCGAGCACCTCAAAGATGTTCTTGCCCTTGTACTTAACTTCGAGCGTCTCGCGGTTGTACCTCCGCCCGTGGCAGACCTCGCAGGGCACGAACACGTCGGGCAGGAAGTGCATCTCTATTTTCACGAGCCCGTCGCCGCTGCACGCCTCACAGCGACCGCCCCGCGTGTTGAAACTGAACCGCCCCGCGGTGTAACCGCGCACCTTCGCGTCCGGCGTCGCGGCGAACAGCTCGCGGATGTCGCCGAAGAGCCCGGTATATGTTGCGGGGTTGGAGCGCGGGGTGCGCCCTATCGGCGCCTGGTCCACATTTATTATCTTGTCGAGGTACTCGAGACCCTCGACCGAACGGTGCTTGCCCGCGACGAGCCTCGCCCCGTTCAGTTCGCAGGCGAGTTTCTTGTAAATTATCTCGTTTACAAGCGAGCTCTTGCCGCTCCCGCTCACCCCGGTGACCACCGTGAACGTCCCGAGCGGTATCGACACGTCGATATCCTTGAGGTTGTTCTGCTGTGCGCCGTGAACGACAAGGCTGTGACCGCTCCCCTTACGGCGGGAGGTGGGCAGCGGAATGTACTTCTTTCCGGAGAGGTACTGCCCGGTTATCGACCGGTCGCAGGCGATGATGTCGTCCACCGTCCCCGCAGCGACCAGTTCCCCGCCGTGGATACCCGCACCCGGACCGATGTCCACGATGTAGTCGGCGGAGCGTATGGTGTCCTCGTCGTGCTCGACGACTATGAGGGTATTTCCGATGTCGCGCAGGCGGCGGAGGGTCGCGAGCAGCTTGTCGTTATCGCGCTGGTGCAGACCGATGGATGGCTCGTCGAGGATATACAGCACCCCGACAAGCGACGAACCTATCTGTGTGGCGAGCCGGATACGCTGGCTCTCACCGCCCGAGAGACTGCCCGACGGACGGCTGAGCGTCAAGTACTCAAGCCCGACGTTCTGTAAAAATCCGAGCCTGCTCTTTATCTCCTTGATTATCTGCGAGGCTATCATCTCCTCGCTCTTCGTAAATGTAAGACCGCCGACAAATTCGAGAGCCTCGGTCACCGACAGGTCGCAGAAGTCGCTTATGCTCATCTCGCCGACCGTCACCGCGAGCGTCTCCCGGCGAAGCCTCTTGCCGCCGCAGACGTCGCAGGGCGTCTCGCTCATGAGCTGCTCTATCTCGCTTCGCGCCCAGTCCGAGTTTGTCTCGCGGTACCGGCGCTCGAGGTTTGGTATCAGTCCCTCCCACGTGTGCGTGTAACTTCCCGAGCGACCCGCACCGTCGTACTTCATGACCAGCTTCTTGTCCCCCGACCCGTAGAGCAGCGCGTGCTGCGCCTCCTCACTCATCTCGCGGATCGGCGTCTTGAGGTCGAAACCGTACTCCTCACCGAGCGCGGTGTAGTACATCCGCGACATCGAGCCGGGCGTGGGCGACGACCACCCGCTGCCCTGCACCGCCCCGGAGGCGAGAGACAGCGACCAGTCCGGGATCACCTTGTCCGGGTCGAGCCTGAGCTTGTACCCGAGACCGGAACACTCGGGACATGCGCCGTACGGCGTATTGAACGAGAACATGCGCGGGGACAGCTCCTCGATGCTGATGCCGCAGTCCTCGCAGGCGTAGTTCTGGCTGAACAGCATCTCCTCGCCGCCTATCACCTCGACTATCACTATCCCGCCCGCGAGCGTGGTCGCGGTCTCGATCGAGTCGGCGAGGCGGCGGGCAACGTCCGGGCGTATTATGAGGCGGTCGACAACCACCTCTATCGAGTGCTTCTTCTGCTTGTTGAGCGGTGGTATCTCCTCGTCGAGCATGTAGCTCGCGCCGTCCACCCGCACCCGCGCGTAACCCGCGCGCCTCGCGTCCTCAAACACGTTGCGGTACTCGCCCTTCCGCCGCCGGATGACCGGCGCGAGCACCTGTATGCGCGTCTCCTCCGGCAGCGCGAGCACCTGGTCGACTATCTGGTCGACCGTCTGCTGCTTTATGACCTTGCCGCACTTCGGGCAGTGCGGCGTGCCCACCCGCGCCCAGAGAAGCCGCAGGTAGTCGTATATCTCGGTGACCGTCCCCACCGTCGAGCGGGGGTTCTTGGACGTCGTCTTCTGGTCTATCGAGATTGCCGGGGACAGTCCCTCGATGTAGTCCACGTCCGGCTTGTCCATCTGACCGAGGAACTGCCGCGCATACGACGAAAGCGACTCCACGTACCGCCGCTGCCCCTCCGCGTATATCGTGTCGAACGCAAGCGAACTCTTGCCGCTGCCGCTGAGACCGGTCATCACTATCAGCCGGTCGCGCGGCAGCTCGACGTCAAACCCCTTCAGATTGTGCTCACGCGCACCCTTTATAAAAATCCTGTTCTCCATACTGCGTACTCCGTACTCCGTACTCTGCTCCTGTATCTCTGCTTCCTGCTTCCCGTTACCCCGGGTTCAGCTCTTTCCGCCTGCGCCGAATTTAGTCCGCGCGGGTGGGCGCTTGCGCGCCTTTGCGGTCGGGTCTTTCGCCGCGCCGCCGCGACCGTCTCCGCCGCGTTTCGCGGACGGCTGCGCCGAACCGCGCAGCTTTATTATCCTGTCGCGCAGGATGGCGGCGTACTCGAATTCGAGCATCTTCGACGCCTCCCGCATCTTTGTCTCGAGCTCCGCGATGAGCTTCTCGCGCTCGCCCGCGGTGAGCTTCACGTCGCCATCCTCCGGCTGCGCCGACACGTCCTGCGAGATCTCGATGAGCTCGCGGACGTCCTTGCGTATCGTCTGGGGGACTATGCCGTGCTCCTCGTTGTACCGCTGCTGGATGCCGCGCCTGCGCGCTGTCTCGTCAATCGCGCGGCGCATCGAATCGGTGATGCGCTCGGCGTACATTATTACCTTGCCCTCCGCGTTTCGCGCGGCGCGCCCCATCGTCTGTATGAACGAGGTCTCGTTGCGCAGGAAGCCCTCCTTGTCCGCGTCGAGTATCGCCACGAGCGACACCTCCGGCAGGTCGAGTCCCTCGCGGAGCAGGTTTATCCCGACGAGCACGTCGAACTCCCCCGCGCGGAGGTCGCGGATTATCTCCATGCGCTCTATTGTGTCTATCGAGTGGTGCATGTACCGCACCCGGATACCCACCGTGCGCAGGTAGCTTGTCAGGTCCTCCGCCATCTTCTTGGTGAGCGTCGTGACGAGCACCCGCTCGTCCTTCGCGGCGCGCGCGTTTATCTCGCCTATCAGGTCGTCTATCTGACCCTCCACCGGGCGCACCTCCACCTCCGGGTCGAGAAGCCCGGTCGGGCGGATGACCTGCTCGACTATCTGCCCCGAGTGTTCACGCTCGAACTCGCCCGGCGTCGCGCTCACGTATATGACCTGGTTTATGTGCCGGCGGAACTCGTCGAAATTCAGCGGGCGGTTGTCGAGTGCGCTCGGAAGCCGGAACCCGTAGTCCACAAGCGAGGTCTTTCGCGCGCGGTCGCCGTTGTACATCCCCCGCGCCTGCGGGAGCGTGACATGCGACTCGTCGATTATCATGAGGAAATCCTTCGGGAAATAGTCGAGCAGCGTGTACGGCGTCGAACCGGGCTCGCGGCGCGCGAGCACCCGCGAGTAGTTCTCCACCCCGCTGCAATACCCGAGCTCGCGCAGCATCTCGATGTCGTACTCGGTGCGCTGCTTTATACGCTCCGCCTCGAGCAGTTTCCCGTTCTGCTCGAAGAACTCTATCCGCCCGGCAAGCTCCCGCTCGATGTCGGCTATCGCCTCCTCGAGCTTCTCCGACGAAGTCACATAGTGGGTCGCGGGGTAGAACGCGATGTGCCTGAACCGCCGCACCACCTCCCCGGTGAGCTGCCGCACAAGGCTTATCCGCTCCACCTCGTCCCCGAAAAACTCTATCCGAACCGCCTGCTCCGCATTGTCCGGCGGCACTATCTCCACCGTGTCCCCGCGCACCCAGAAGGTCGCGCGCTCCTGCGCGAGGTCGTTTCGCGTGTACCTTATCCCAACGAGCCGCCGCAGCATCAGGTCGCGGTCTATCCGCTGCCCCTCGCGCACCGACACCACCATCGACGAGTACTCGGACGGGTCGCCGAGCGTGTATATGCAGCTTATCGACGCCACTATTATCACGTCCCGCCGCTCGAAAAGCGCGCTCGTCGCCGAGTGGCGCAGTCGCTCTATTTCGGCGTTTATCGACATGTCCTTTTCTATATATGTGTCGGTGTGCGCGATGTATGCCTCCGGCTGATAGTAGTCGTAGTAACTTACGAAATACTCGACGGCGTTATCCGGGAAGAACTCCCGGAACTCGCTGCAAAGCTGCGCCGCAAGCGTCTTGTTGTGCGCAAGCACCAGCGTCGGGCGCTGCACCCGCTCTATCACCTTCGCCATCGTGAAGGTCTTTCCCGACCCGGTGACCCCGAGCAGCGTCTGCTCCTCTATGCCGTTTTCCACCCCCGCCGCGAGCGCCTCTATCGCCTGCGGCTGGTCCCCCGCCGGCTCGAACTGGCTTACGACTTTAAATTCCGGCATATGCGCACCTCCCTCTTTTCAGCATGCTTTTAGCGTACTGGATATTGTACCACAAACAGGCGTTCGAGTCAATCTCCACGCCCGCAATTGTGTCCGAATTCTGCACAAAACAGTATGCGTAAAACCGCATTTTCTTTATGCGCG
>CALXFK010000098.1 GCA_944387575.1 uncultured Clostridia bacterium | reverse complement strand
GGTATTCCACATTATGGTATTCACGGCGAATACAATCAGTATAATCCAGAAACTTTTCATGCGGAAAATCCGCTTTACTTCCAATCTCAATACCTCAGTCATTCGACACCGCCCCCTCAACGCCGATAATCTGCTCAAAGGCTGCTCCACGTCGATTTCTCTCCGCTCCATCTCGTCGCGCATCTCGCCGCTATCCATAATCCGCATGACATGTCCCTTGTGCATAAATATAAAGACGTCGCACATTGAACGAAGCTCATCCAGGCGGTGGCTCGAAATTAGTATCGTTGTGCCGTTTTTTGAATTTATTTCGGTCAGATACCGGTAGAATTTCTTCACGCTCAGCGTGTCAAGCCCGTTTGACGGCTCGTCCAGAACCAAAAACTCCGGCTTGCCGAGCAGTGCCTCGCTGAGAGCTACCCGCTGTCTCATTCCAGCCGAAAGCCTGCGTGCACTGCGGCGAAGCGAGTGCATGTCGTCCGAGTCGGGCGTTGGGTCGAAGCTCATTGCATCGAGGGCGCGCGGTATGCAATCGAAGTCTATTCCGCGAAGAATACAGGCGTTTGTGAGGTTTTCATACGCCGCAATATCGGGGTACAGCACCGGGGACTCTATGAAAAAAACCGGAATTCCTGCGGAACTTCCTGAGCGCATCCGCGCTCTCGTCGCCCATGTAGCTCACGCTCCCGCCGCTCGGCAGGACAAGCCCGGCAATCACACGCATGAGCGTCGTCTTTCCCGCGCCGTTCAGACCGATAAGCCCGCATATCACTCCCCTCTCAAATGACAGCGAGACATTGTCAAGTATGAATGTGCTTCTGATGCTCTTGGTCACACCGCTCATTTCAATAAGATTCATATCCTCAGCCCTCCATCCCATAAACCATTTACAAAACCATACACTGAATTTTTATGCACACAGCAAACATCGCCATTTAAAATTCAGGGGTTTTTATTTTGTACAATATGTCTATATAGCGTAGCACCCCCCCCCCCCATTTTTATCAATTTTAACATTATGCCAAAAAATTGTCAATTCGTTTTGCATGTTTTTGCATTTTTAAAATAAAATTTAGTTTTCTCGACTTATCACAGCTTTCTGCCGTGCATAAACTTTGCGCCGCAATATAATACGGATGCCGCTGCACAACGACCACCGTGCAGGGGCATCCGTATTTGCGTTTATAAATTTAGCGGCATTCACTGTTCTAGCGCGACACTGTATTTTCCGTTTTCCTCGAGGGTCTCCACGCGCTTCATGCCGCAGTCGACTATCTCACAGGCGCCGCCGTCCAGCGCGACGGTGAACCACGCAAGTCCTCCAACGCGGCACTCCTCCTGTGTCTGCGCGGAGATACAGTTACCGAGCGAATAGTATACGAGCGCACTCCTGCCTGAGTCTCCGGTCACCCACTCCCAGTTTTGGAGCACATGCGGGTGGGTCCCTATAACGACATCCGCGCCGCTGTCCGCGAACAGTTTCGCCCACCGGCGCTGACTGTCGTTCGGCTCGGTCGAGTACTCGTCGCCCCAGTGGACAAACACCACCACAAGATCCGCCGCCTCCCGCGCCGCCCCAACTGCGCTTCGCACCATTTTCTCATCGTCGAGGGTATTAAGGACGTATGGTGCCTCCTCCGGAAGGCGGTGTCCGTTTGTGGTCTCGGTAAATCCGAGAAACGCGCAGCGTATACCGTTGCGCTCCAACGCCTGATACGGCTGGTACTCTCGCTCGGACGAGCTCTGCACGCCGGGGCAGAGTATCCCGCGGCTCTTGAAAAACTCGACCGTCCTGTCTATCGCCTCGGTGCCGAAGTCAAGCGAGTGGTTTCCCGCGCAGCTCACCACCGAAAATCCGGCGTCTGCGAGCGCCTCGCCGACCTGCGCCGGCGTACCGAGAAGCGGGTATGATGCGTACTGCTCCGGCTTCTCGACATACAGACCCTCCTGCTGTATAGCGGTCACATCATAACCGGCAAGCTCGTCCGCGAGCGAAGAATACAGCACTCCAAAGTCTCCGCCGCAGCGTCGAAACACATAGTCGTAAAGCTGGCGGTGTATCAGGTTGTCCCCAAGCGCAGCAAATGTCAGCGTCCGCACGAGAGGGATGTTTTCAAGCCCCCAGCTCCGCCAGTCCCACGCCGTCACAGTCCCTTTACGGTCGGTTATGACCAGCCGTTCGGTCTCATCGAAGTACCACGTCCCGACCTCCCTGCCTATATCCGACGCCATCCATATCGGACGCATTCCATCGCCTTCCCAGCGGTAAATGTAGATGTGCTGGAACCACCCGCACTCGTCCCGCTCCACCCAGAACGGTCGGCTCTCGCCGTACCGTCCCCAGCTCCAGCAGAGCACAAGCAGTTCCCGCGCGCCATCGCGGTCAATATCACAATACAAAAAATCCTGTACCCGAACCGCAGAATCGATGCTCCATACCGTTTCGCCCGCGAGCGTCGCCCACAGGTCACCTCGTTCAAGCTGTATGCTCTCCGGCTCCTCCGTGCACTCACCCGCGACCTGTCCCTGCCCCCACTCTATCCAGCCGGGCAGAAACGCGCCGCACCTGTACGCCGCAAACAGACCGGTCGCGGCGATGATACACGCCGCGACCGCCGAAACAAGACAGATAACCGTCCTTTTCCGTTTCATTTTAATCAAAGTACCAATAGCTGTCGGTCCACTCGGGCTTGTCGACCCGCGCATTCCAGTTGTAGCTTCCGTCTTCACCAACCCACTGACCAATCTCCTTGCGCCACTCGCTGTCGGTAAGGCGCTCGCTTATCGGCTGAGTGAACTGGTAAAAATCATACACCGTGCCGGAAGCTATACGCAGCGTCCCGTCTACCGGCACCACCACAAGCACCTGTGCCGGACGCCCGGTCGCCACCTGAAGCACGCTTCCGTTCGGGTCGGTCGCAATATCGGTCACAAGCGAGGACGGCATCTCCTTTGCCGCGAGGTAATCGGCGTCGACGCGGTCTTTCATCGCTTCCACCCAGAAGTGCTCAAGCGTACCGCCGTAACCGCGAATAAGTTCGTACTCGTCATCGGTGAGCGTCTCGTTTCGAAGCTCCTTTTCGGAAATCGTAACAAGCTTCTGCGCAAGCTCCGCGAGCCGCGATAGATTTTCGCGATCATTGTCACCGAGATAACCGAGCCGGTCAAGCCCGGCTGCCGTCTGCTCGGCGAGCAGAGCAAAGCGCTGGTAAACCTCGATCTCCGGGTCAACATACCCGCGGTCGTCAATAACTTCCTCCGGTCCGCCGCCCATCTCAGCCATGACCTGCTTCGAATAGAGCACCGTGTCGTGCTTGAGCTCGGTATAGCTTCCCGCAAACGTCTCAAGGCACTTCTTCTGCCACTCGGCACTCAGCATGTAGGATGGGTAGCCCTCAACCTTCGGCTCAAGCACCGGCATGAGCGTATAGAGCCAGCTCGAATAGAGGCTGGACGTCCAGGTATCCGGCGCAGCCTCTTCGACATAGCTGCGCATCTTGTCCATCTGTTCGGAGAAATTCGGATACTTTCCCTCGCCCTTTTCGAGGAGTATATCGAGCGCCGCATCCGAACCGAGCGCAGCCGGAACATCAAGAGTATCCGGCAACATGCGCTTCTCGCCGTCCGCCGTCTGCTCGACCGCGCGATAGACTAGCTGCTGCATGACCGCCGCATCTATCGTGAAGCGCTGTCCCATAAAACGGAATCCCTTCTTTGACTCGAGCACATCATCTGCACTCACACCATCCTCGGCATTGTCCTTCACAGGAATGGAGTTTATCTGGGGCGGGTCCATCTTCTCCACGATCGATATGAACCTGTTATACCCTTCCTCATCGTCCGCAAGCTCGCCCACTTCCGGGAGCCCACCATAAGCAGTCTGTATCGCGGGCAAATACTCATAGTAGCCGAGGTCATCGCTGCAGCCAGCAAAGAACCCGGTAACAGTGTATATATCCTCCCAGCTTTTGCTGTCAGAAGCAAGACTCAGCATTATGAGTATCGCGGCGCGGTCGAGGTCGTCATTGCCCTGCGTGAAGTTGACCTGTCCATACCACATCATCGCGCGGAAGTACGCCTCGAGCACTGCGTCCCCTTCGTAGTATCCGCGAGGTATGTACTGAGTGTAGTCCATATAGTCGTCAGCGACAAGCGACTTCTCTATACCGCCCGCTGCGTATATCCGCTCAAGCTCGGTCTCAACGATAGACGCTGCGTAATCCGGGACTACGGTATTTTCATCTTGCAGCGACGCACCTATTGCGAAAAACGCAACAGTTTTAAGCGCCGCCGTCTCCCACTCGGTCCCGACAAGCACCTCGTACTGCGCATCTGCGGCGGCAAGCATATTCGCGCTGAGCTCCGCGAGGTCGTCCGAGAGATGCTCCTTCTCAGTGCGGTTGAGCAGCATGCTGAAGTAGAGGTGGTAGGTATGCATCATTGAATCGACCGTTACAAAATTCGGTATCTGGAAGTAGCGGTTGTCCTCATAAAGTTCGAAAAACTCGTCATAATACGTGCTCAGAACCACGAACATATTCTCTTCGAGCTTTGCCATTGCACCCTCGGAGAGATAGAACATGTCCGTGTTTACGATCTCGGGAAGTCCGGCACTCACCGTATATGCAGGCACCGACGCCTGTACTCCCTGACTCTCCGGAAAACTCAGGAAGCTTGGACGGGCAAGCGGAACCACTTCCAGCTTGTCCTCACTGTCGGCATCCGCGTCATCTTCCCGGTCGTCCGTGGACACATTTTCATCTTCGCGATCCGTCGTGTCGTCATCCAAGACATTTGCATTTCCGTCGCCCTGCGGCTCGCTTTCACACCCGCCAAGCAGAGCACAATTCCCGAAAATCGAAAATACTAGCAGCAGCGCGATCAGCGCGTTGCGTATTTTCGCACCCTTCCGTCCGGCAGCCGCTGTTTCAGCCCTTGCCATGTTATAACCTCCAATCCATTTTCACCGATCACCCGAAATCGTCTCCCGGGCACCAAATCTGGCAGCCCAATTATACCATCATTTACATACGCTGTCCAGAATTGCGTCCGTTTTCTCTCACTCCAATTACGTACCGTTCCATCCGGCGGAGCCGGGTGGAAGGGCAGTACGTGAGTCTCAGACCACAGACGGGATAGTAGGAACAGTCGGGATCTCGGGAAGGATGTCGCAGCTTGTGCAGATGTCCTGGTCGGACGCTCCGTTGCAGCTCACGAAGCTGTCCCCAACCGTTGCCACCGCGCCAAATTCTACCGGCACTGTCACGCAGATGTCCTGCGTAATAGTGAAGAAGCACGCGCCGTTGCGCACACCGGCGCAAACATCACGCCCCGGGGTGACTACCGGAGTACCGCAGCAGCGGGTACTGGTGACACCGCCTGCGCAAACGGCGTTACCGTAACCGGAACACATATTGACGCGGACTGATAGCCCACTGCGGGGCAGGTCTGGGTTTCGTTCAAAATATCGGATGTTATCATATGGTATCTCCTTTCGGCAGCAGCCACACCATTGTATGTGCACATCGTTACACGCGTTCCTCAAGGTCGACTGGCAGCTGGGTGGCGCCGCGACTCGCGCCCTCATACTATGGTGCGGGACTACTCCCAGAAGGAGGTGACACACATGGGTGTTACAAATTCAAATAAGGTAGTCAGCGCCGACCGGATAACTTGCGACGGGTCGCTGCGTGTGACACTCTCTCTTACTGCCTCACCCGACATTATTTCGAATCCGACCGACATTGTGCTTGTTCTCGACCGTTCCGGAAGCATGACCGGCAGACCGCTTTCAGGGATGAAACGAGGTGCAAAGACCTTTATAGACATCATTGACGAGGTCACCGACAGCACCAAAAATGGTCAGATCGGTTATGGCAGCCGAATAGGCATTGTCAGTTTTTCCAGCTCTGCCGTGGTGGAGGCGCCTCTTGTCTCATCGGTAGACACACTGAAGAACGCGATAGACGGTCTTGTTGCTGGCGGAAACACCAACCACGCAGACGCATTTACTCGCGCCATGCAGCTATTCGACCCCAGTTCCAACAACAGCAAGGTCATAGTCATTTTCACCGACGGGAACACCACTACCGGCGCGCCACCAGCTGCGGTAGCAGAGTCAGCCAGGTCGCAGGGAATCATCATTTACTGCATTGGGCTTATTGGTTCGGACGGTCTGGATGCGGAGGTACTCAACAGTTGGGCTACCGAGCCGTACAACTCACACGTCTACGTCACTCCAGACGCGGAGGACCTCGAGCAGCTGTTTTCACAGCTCGCCGTCAACATCACAAAGCCAGGCGCGACCAACATCACTATCGACGAAACAGTCACATCCGATTTTGTAATAACGAGCATTTTGCAGCCGGCAAATGGATCCGCCACCACCATCGATGCCCACAGCCTACGCTGGAATATTCCGAAGCTCGGGGTCGTGGAAAACGAGACCGCCACCCTTGAATTCTTTATACGCCACGTTGGTCAGGGTCAGGGCAGGAAACAGGTCAACCAATCTATAACCTACACCGACACCGAGGGAAATAAGGTAGTCTTCCCACAGCCTACCGTGGCGGTGGAGTGTGATACCGTTGTCTATCCAGAGGAATGCCCCGATCCGGTTGAAATATCGGTAGACGGGTGCTCGGACGCCGTCGTTGTGGACGTGGGCGACATTGAACTAGAGTCCCAGGGTCGGATAATACAGCTTGACCTCACGATCAGGCGCGTCTGCCCCGGTAAGAGGGTCGCACTCGCAGTTATTCTTACCGAGCTCGACCGGGAGGGTAGAGAACACCAGCGCGGAATGAAAACAATGACCATTCCCGCCCACGGCTCCTCCACCTGCCGCGACGTACTTGTAAAGTGCATCAGTTTTGTTGCACCGGAGGATCTCAACGTATCGGGTGGCACACTATGCGGACAGCGGAAATTCAAAGTACGCGCACTAGCCAATACTATTGACACAGATTACCACTGCTGCGAGTCCGAGATTACCCTTTGACGCAAAACACCGCCCAGGCGGGCGGTGTACATATCCTTTGAAATAAACCCCAAAGAAAATCCGAACCAGGTTCTCTATCCCGGTTCGGATCTTGTATTTTCTACACGTTTACAGCGAAATTCCGTACTTCTTTTGATCGTACTTATCCTTAAGATAGTAAATAAGTCCGCCGCCGACGAGCAGGATACCCGCATAGATATAGAACATCGCGCCGTATCCGAGGCTCTCCACCGCGAAGCTTCCGAGCAGCGGCGCCACCGAGTGACCGAGGTCCTGACCTATGTAACAGGTGCTGGACACCACCCCTGCGCGCTCCCTGCCGAGCAGCTTGATACACGCCGCTTGCACCGACGGCGACCCATTTCCCTGCCCGAGAGCCTTCAGTACCCCCGCAACGATCACGAGCCACAGCGATTGTGCCGAGCCGAGCACGACCATTCCGATTGCCGCCACAACAAGCGACGGAAACATTATTATTTTAAGTCCCTTGCGGTCAAGCAGCTTTCCGGAGAGCGGTCGCACCGCGACCATTGCGAACGAATACGCAGTAAAGAACAGACCAATATTCGCTATGTTCCGCTCGTCGCCTATTATCGAAAGGTAGGTGTTGGTAAGCGCATTCCCACTGCTAAATAGACCCATTATACAGGCATACGGCAGTATTCTCACCGATATTAGGCTGCTTATATTTATCTTCTTGCGTTCTATCGGCTTTACATACGTATACGGCACGAGCACGAGCAACAGCGTACTTGTAATGCAGAAGGCAGCAGCTATGATAAAGCAAACGTTGAACCCGGAGTTATCGACTATCCACATTCCGAGGTTCGGACCGATGGCGGAGGATATTATATTGCTCAGTGCCATCCAGCCAAGTCCCTCTCCTATCCTGTTATGTGGCATAAAAGAGGTATTGAACGCCATGCTCGCCACCCCAGAAAACGAGAACACAATACCATGTATAAATCGAGTTGCGGTGAGCGCTGCCACGTTTGGAACAAAGGCATAACACGCAAGACACAGACTGGTGATGATATTCGCAATAAGAATTATCTTCTTTCTGTTATACCGGTCGCTGCACATCCCGGAAACCGGGCGCAGAAACAGTGCGACGGTGGACATAAGAGACGAGATGGTCGCCGCAAGCGCGAGCGGAGCATCAAGGCTGAGAGCATACTTCGAGATCAGCGGTGTGACCATCTGACTTGCCGACGAAGTGAAGGTGCTCATCACGAGTATCATGATATATGAGCGGTTCCAGAGTTTCGCCGGCTCTCCTTCGGCTACGACCGGCTTTGTGTCGTTTGTTTTTTGCATCCGTTACATTCCCTTTCCTGTGTTTTGTCGCATATGACGGCATTTTCCGGAATATACCGCTACTTGTCTTGGTTCGTACCACCACTGCTTGAACCGGATCCAGCGTCTTGCTCGGTACCGCCGTTGTCGCTTTCGTACTTTTGCGCACGGCGCTCCGCCTCTGAATCGTCAAACGTCTCGAGCGGAGTTTCAAGAATGCGACGGGTATGTTCCTCCTTCTCCTTTTTCCTCTTTGCCGCAGCTTTCCACCAGAAATATGCGACAAGCGCGACCGCAACCACACATCCTGCGATGAGCACATATATCCACGGCGAAACCGAAACGTCCA
The DNA here is from genome assembly GCA_944387575.1 of uncultured Clostridia bacterium. GTDB lineage: Bacteria > Bacillota > Clostridia > Oscillospirales > JAAYOS01 > CALXFK01. Next base: position 4,345 of record CALXFK010000098.1, on the reverse strand, counting down.
TTATCCGCTCGGACGCCTTGTCAAATGCGTTAGCAAACATCTCAGTATCGGTGAGGTCAGAGTAGTAGTAATATTCGATATAATCAAACAGTATATCGACTGCTTCCTTGTCCATGACCGTGTCAGCGGCGAGCCCGTTGACATACCACATGATATACTGCCCGTCATATTCGAAGAACAGTACGAGCATGTGCCCCTCGTCCTCGAATAGAACGTCATAAATCGAATTCGCAAAAGAATCGAGCTGTGCGTCGGTCGGATAGTGCGTACCATCCACCTCGTCGGTTATATAGAGATAGGGCTGCACTCCGGTGCGTCGGAAGAAGTTTCTCATCCCACTCTCAAGCTTCGCGGCATCGGTTATCCAGCCAAGCTCGTCAGTATAATAACCAGTCTCAATCACCGCACCTGCCTCGAGCGGCTCCCTCTTTATAGTGGAAACGGTGATCTGCTGAGTCGAGCTGCTAGATGGGTTCTGAGACGCGCAAAAGTTGAAGAGAAACGCCACCAGCACTATCACAACGACAATGCCGATCGTGGACGGCATCAAGCAGCCGAGCCCACCAGGGCGCACACCCCCAACCGGACGCATACCTCCAAAACCCACTATCGGGCGCGGCGGACGCGGTGTGCGAGGCGGGCGTGGTGAATGAAACCCTCCAAAGCCGCTGCCGCCTCCAAAGCTGCCACCCGAACCACCACGCCGGATCCCTCCCGAACGCCGTCCGCCCGAGCTTCGGAATCCGCCGCCTCTGCCAGAGCTACGGAATCCTCCTCCCGAACTTCTTCCTCCTCGTCCCATATATTATCCTCCTCGCCTTCCTCTATTCTATTTCTCGCGATACCGGTACAGTGTCACGTCCTGGAACTCAATGTCCTCTCCGGACACAAAGCTCTCCTCTCCCTCCACATATTGTACCGGTTCGCTCCACTCGCCCCATCTCCAGAAGTAGTTGAGCGACTGCGTATTCATTATCCGGCTACGGTACACCGTGCGTGTCCGCACCTCGCAGGTTTCCGACGCCTGCACCTCCTCCGGTGACCACTCACCCCAGTCGCTCCACTGCTCCGGTGTGTAGCTGCGAGTCCGGTAGCGATATTCGGTCCGCACGTTCGAACCGTCATCGGTGTCCTCAAAGTAATATGTGCTCTGATCGATAACAGTACGATAATATGTGGCGTCTCCGTTATACTTCATACCGCCGTCCCACTCATAGCGAGGCGCATCATCATAACTGGTCTCACTCCACGCCTCCACAAGATCATCTTCTGTCATCTCTCCTGAACAGTTTATCTGCGCACACATGTGTATTGGGCTTCGAGTACCACAGCGCGGGCATACGTAATAATAATATCGGTACGTAGTGCGGGTGTCCTCGTCAAGCTCACCGTTTTTCGCTGTCTGGCGGGTACTCGACCAGTATCCCCAGTCGCTCCACTCTCCCCACTGCTCGGGTGATGTCATGATGCGACTCGAGTACTCGGTACGCGTCTCCACCTCGCGTGTCTGATTTGCACTGACCGGCGTCGTCTGCCAGTCGCTCCATCCCCCGAATTCACCGGCCACATCGAGCGATTCGTACACCGTCCAACCATCCAGCTCGCTCTCGGTGGATGTGGTGAGCTCCTTCTCCCTGAACCGGTAAAAGCGCGCCGACTGGATATCATAATCATCCGACGAAATGTCCGGCGGCAACTCGCTCATCCATTCGGAGTACTCAGTACCGCTGACTGTCACCTCACAGGATACGCTCTGCTCACCCACTGTTACGGTTATTACGGCGACCCCCTCGCTTACGGCGGTCACGACACCATACCCGTCAACCGACGCCACAGTGTTGTCACTCGACCTCCATACCGGCTGTATGAACTCGCCTTCGTTTCCCGCAGTGCTGTCGTTCACACTGAACTTATATGTATCACCCTGCTCGAGCTCGAGCTTATCCGCCCCGATGGAAAACGGTTCGGCGTCATCCACGTTCTCATCGGCAGGCGATTCTGTCACTTCCTCTGAAACCGGCATAGATGCAGGACAGCTCCTAAAAATGAGCACCATTCCAATTATGAGCGCCACAAGTGCCGCGGCTCCCGCCGCGACATAAATACGCGGAACACCAAAAAGCATTCCTCCGGTAAGGTGGGGATCCGAGACCCTCCCCCGGGACGCGCCTGACCTGCTCTGTATCGGCACGGTCTCGTCGCCGTAGTCAATATCTATCTGCTTTATGAAGTCGTCTACCTTATCGCCGCTGGAGCGGTACTCCTCGCTTACCGCATCCCACAGCGCGTCCTCCGAACCGACCGGAGTCCCGCAGCCCGGGCAACGCTCCGCATCATCCGGTATCTCACGACCGCAAGAGCTGCATTTCATTTGTATCCCTCCGCTGCGCCGTTGTCTCGAGCTCAGAACAAAATTTTAACCACACAGCAGTGCCGCTCGCCCGGCGCAGTGTCCACGTTTGCACTGCCGTTAGGTGAATATTATACAACAACCGTTCCAATTATACAACATAAATCATTCGACCTCAATTCCATCCGCCAAAAGTTTACTCGCTCTGTGCCAGTCCCCTTTTTCAGCACAGGATGTCTTTAAAATTTTTTAATTATTTTACTAATTTTTCTTGAATTATATAATACAATATTATATAATAACCTTGTCAAGAATATTTAACCATCTTTGTTAGTTTTTGTGTTTACCCCGCCGCTACTAGCGGATGTTTTCATATGCTCCGGCGGAGCACCTCCTTTGTAATCGGAAAAAGGGCGGCATATGCCGTCCTTTTTCCGGTTTAACCCCACGAAAAGCAGGTTTTTCGCCAGCCGGCTGCGCTCGTCGGCATCGACTTCACAACGTTCCCCGAAATACTTTGCATTTCTGAGAACGGATTTCGTTGTGCCTCCTCTCCGCGCCGCAACCGCTTACGCCGGGCTGTGTCGTGGCATGGTCGCCCTTACGGGCGGCAGTCTTAATTCGCGCCAGTCTTGCGCGTACGGCGGTAGTATATCGCCGCGGTCGCGACGCCCATGCCGCATATTGCAATCGCTCCAGCGGGCAGGAGCACCGCGCGCAGCTCGCGCGCCTCTTTCATGCGCTCATACCCGGCAAGGTCAACCACATGCGTCGGCACAAAATCAGATACTGTATCGACAGGAGCGCCTACAATAATCGTGCCCTCCGGCAAGCCTTTCTCGCGGAGGTATTCGGCGGTCTCCGCAGCTTTTTGCTGCCATTTTGTAAGCATATGCCGCGAGTATTCATACGCCTCAAACACCACAGGCTCCTCTCCGGCTAAAGGCGCATCCACCGGCTCTTCGGCAAGCGGGTCGTAGCATATTGTCATCAGCTCTATGTCTCCGTCTACCGCACACACTCCGCACCGCTCGGATGTAATCGCCGTCACATATTTTGTGCCATCGTACGGCAGCATTGTAAACGCCGCGCTCTCAAACGCCCGCGCAGCGCCCGCGCTGAGTATTGACGTGCCGGTGCTGTAGTGGTCCCCTTTCTTGACTATCTCAAACACAAACTCAGGCTCTCCGTCTATGTACCCTATAAATTCATAAATAGTGCCAACCATATAATCTCTGAGGTCAAAAATTGAATCTATCGCGGATGCTCTATTTGGTACCGATCTGGTTTCACCATTTGGGTCGAACATAATTCGCTCATACCCGCCGCCGTATGTAAATTCGCCCGACGGTATGTCAGGCTCAAACGCCCGCATGCTGCCAACAAAGCCTTTTTCTACCCGCTCTTCGAGATATTCTATAAAGTCGGGCGGCACGTCCTCCGAAACCGGAACCTGCGCCGGAAGTATTGGTTCGGCAGCAATCAGATCATCCGCAAAGACCGGCATAGCGAGAGCAACGACAAGCAAAAGCACAAAAGCTGTTGTAAGTGTCTTTTTCATACTCTGTATACCTCCTTGCGCGTTACAAATCTGCTATGTACGCGTGTTTAAAGCGAATAAAACACAGGTATCACCCCTTCCTGCTCCATACGTCTGTTTCTACCCAGGCGAAACCCAATTCTCTTTTTCGCAATTGCAAAATACATCAAGCATATTTTCCCGTAAAATATTGCTATTTTACACAAAATTTGTTGTCAAATTTTATTTTCTCTTTTATTTCGCGTTACATTACAGTATTATTTTACTCCCTATCCGTTTATTTTGTCAATATACCACCCGTTTTCATTTTATTTTTTGTGCAAAACATCTCATTCCTCTTCTCGGCAGCAAACAGGGCTGCCGCGCGGCTTTTCAGCCCTGCGCGGCAGCCCTCTCTTTTTCAGCAACATTCACTTAAAGAAGTGCTTTATTCCATTGTAGAAATACTCGTAAAC
>CALXFK010000097.1 GCA_944387575.1 uncultured Clostridia bacterium | reverse complement strand
TGCTGTTTTCAAGCGTCACGTTTTTGTGCCTCTTTCTTCCCGCGACGCTTGCAGTATATTTCCTGGTTCCGCGCACGGCCCTCGGCGGTCGTGCGCGGAACTTTGTTCTGCTCGCTGCAAGCCTTCTGTTTTACTTCTTCGGGGAGCCGGTATACACGCTGCTGCTGCTCTTCTCGTCGGTGTCCGACTGGCTGCACGGCATATATATCGAAAAGCACCGGGACACTCCCTCCGCAAAGCGCGCGCTGATAAGCGCGGTTGTTATAAACCTGCTGCTGCTCGGGTTCTTCAAGTATATTGACTTCTTAATCGGAATAGTCAATGGAATTTTTGGAACGTCAATCCCGCTGACCGGGGTTCCGCTGCCGCTCGGCATCAGCTTCTTCACCTTCCAGACCATGAGCTACTCCATCGACGTCTACCGTGGCAACACCCACGCCCGCGCCGACTTCGCGACCTTTGCGACCTACGTCTGTCTATTCCCGCAGCTCGTCGCCGGTCCGATAGTTCGCTACTCGGACGTCGAAAGCGAGCTTGCCGCGCGCGAGACCGGGCTCGAACAGTTTGCGGCGGGCGCCCGCCGGTTCGTGTTCGGACTTGCCAAAAAGGTCATTATCGCAAATTCTATGGGAGAACTCTGCTCGGTTTTCCGCGCATCGGACGAGAAGAGCATCCTGTTCTACTGGCTGTACGCGGTCGCGTACATGTTCCAGATATACTACGACTTCTCCGGCTATAGCGACATGGCGATAGGTCTCGGCAGGATATTCGGCTTCAACTTCCCCGAGAACTTTAACTACCCGTATATCTCGCGCAGCGTGACCGAGTTCTGGCGGCGCTGGCACATGACGCTCGGCGGCTGGTTCCGCGACTACGTCTACATTCCGCTCGGCGGAAACCGCGTCTCCAGGGTGAAGTGGATACGCAACATCCTCGTAGTGTGGTTCCTCACCGGAATGTGGCACGGCGCGGAGTGGAACTTCATCGCGTGGGGCGTGATGTACGGAATCCTGCTGCTCGTGGAAAAGCTGTGGGTCGGAAAAGTGCTTGAACGCTCGCCGCGCATATTTGGGCACGTCTGGGTTATCGTATGGACACTCTTCGGGTTTGTCCTGTTCAACGCAAACGGACTGAGCGGCGCGGTCGAAGACATTGGCGGCATGTTCGGCGCGGGCGGTATCCCGCTCGTGAGCGGCGAGGCGCTCTACTACCTGCGCAGTTATGCGCTGCTGCTGGCATTTGCGGCGGTGGGTTCGGTGCCGCTGCTCCGCAAGCTCGCGCTGCGCTACGAGGACAGCGGCGCAATGACGCTTCTCGAGCCGGTCTCCTGCGCGCTGATGCTGCTCGCGAGCACCGCGAGCATAGTCAACGGCTCGTTTAATCCGTTCCTGTATTTCCGCTTCTGAGGAGGGCTGACAGATGAACAAACTCAGAAAAATTATCACAGTGGTCAGCTTTGTCGCCATTATTTCCATCCTCGGTCTTGCGGAGATACTCCTGCCCGACGGGGAAATAAGCTACTCCGAGCGCCGACCGCTCGCGCAGTTCCCCGAAATCACCGCGAGCTCGGTCTTTTCCGCAAAATACAGCGAGACGCTCGAAGAATACCTGCTCGACCAGTTCCCGCTCCGCGACAGCTTCCGCACTCTCAACGCGGCGCTGCGGCTCGGTCTCTTCGCCCAGAAGGACGTGGACGGGATATACCTCGCGGACGGCTCGCTTTCAAAATTCGAAAAGACGCTCAACTCGAGCCACGTCGCGTACTGCGCGGACTTCTTCGAGAAGCTCGCCGCCAAATACTTCTCGGGCGCGAATCTGTTCGTCGCAATTCCTCCGGACAAGAACGCGGTACTCGCAGAGCCGAACGGTTACCCTTCAATCGACTACGACGAGCTTGAGCGGATAATGGTGGAAAATTCCCCGTCGATGACCTACATTGACCTGTTCGGGCTTCTCGGCGTGGACGACTACTACTCCACCGACTCCCACTGGCGCCAGGAGGATCTCCAGCCGGTGCTCGACGCACTCAGCGCCGCCCTCGGGACCGAGTTTGACCCGGTAAGCGAGTACACCGAGCACGAGATGTACCCGTTCAACGGAGTGTACGCCGGTCAGTCGGCGCTCCCGGTCGAGCCGGACACGCTCGTTTACCTGACAAATGAGGTCACCGACGCAGCCACAGTCCATGACGCAGAGAGCTCGTCGCAGATGCCGGTCTACACCACCGATAAGTTCGGCGGCACAGACGGTTACGACCTGTTCCTCGGCGGCTCGAAGGCGTTCCTCACCATCGACAACCCGCTCGCAGAAAACGACCGCGAACTCGTCATCTTCCGCGACTCGTTCGGCAGCAGCCTCGCGCCGCTGCTCATAAGCGGTTACCAGCGGGTGACGGTCATCGACCTCCGCTATATCAATTCGGCGGCGATACCCCAGTTCATGGACACCTCCGAACAGGCAAACGCGAACCGTGACGTGCTGTTCATGCTCTCGTCGAGCCTTCTCAACGGCACGGTAGTGTTCCGCTGAGTTCAGGACAAGCACACCGCACCACCACATAGCGGGAGGGGTAATCCCCTCCCGCTTTTATTGTCGCCGAATACAGCAAAAGGGTGGGAGCTTTCGCTCCCACCCTTTTCTTTAATTATTTCAGGCTCTGTCCGCCTCGAATCCGGGGTATTTGGGACGGGCATAGTACTTGGTGTGCAGCAGCTCGTGTGCGAGGTGGCTGCCGGGCTCGCCGAGGAAGTCGCCGTAAACTTCCTTCATGAGCGGGCTCTCGTGGCTCTTGCGGAGGTTCATCGCGTCGTCCTGGTTATAAAGCGCCTTTGCACGCTCCTTGCGCAGGTCGACGAAGTTGCGGATCTTGCCGGGCTGTATCGGCTGACCGCCGCCGTTGACGCAGCCGCCGGGGCACGCCATGATCTCGATGAAATGGTAGTTCGCTTCGCCCTTCTTGATCTTCTCGAGCAGGCGGGACGCATTCTCAAGACCGTTCGCGACCGCGACCTTGACGGTGAGGTCGTCGGTGACCTGGTAGCTCGCCTCTTTGATGCCCTCGATTCCGCGAACCTCGGTGAACTCGAGCTTCGGAAGCTCCTTGCCGCTGACGACCTCAACGACGGTACGCAGAGCAGCCTCCATGACGCCGCCGGTCGCACCGAAGATGACTCCCGCGCCGCTGAACGCGCCGAACTCGGGATCGAAACCGCTGTCCCCGAGCGAGACGAAATCGATGCCTGCGCGGCGTATCATCTTGCCCAGCTCGCGGGTGGTGATGGTCGCGTCAACGTCCCACAGACCGTCGACCGACGACTGGTCGGGACGGCGCACCTCGTACTTCTTCGCGGTGCACGGCATGACGGTCACGACATATATGTCCTTCGGGTCGAGCCCCTTCTTCTTTGCATAGTAGCTCTTCATCATCGCGCCGAACATCTGCTGCGGGCTCTTGCAGCTCGACAGGTTCGGGATGAACTCGGGGTAGTACTGCTCGCAGAAGCGTATCCATCCGGGCGAGCAGGAGGTTATCAGCGGGAGGACGCCGCCGTTGGTGAGGCGCTCGATAAACTCGTGACCCTCCTCCATGATGGTGAGGTCGGCGCTCGCGTTGACATCGAACACCGCGTCGAAGCCGAGGCGGCGCAGAGCGGTCGCCATCTTGCCCTCGACATTGGTGCCTATCGGCATACCGAACTCCTCGCCGAGCGCGGCGCGCACCGACGGGGCGCTGCCGACGACGACGTGCTTCGACGGGTCGGCAAGAGCCGCCCAGACGTCGGCAGTGTTATCGACCTCGGTCAGAGCGCCGGTCGGGCAGACCGCGATGCACTGACCGCAGCTCACGCACGCGACCTCGCCCAGTCCGCGCTCAAACGCGGAACCGATATGGGTCGAGAAACCACGCATCGACGGTCCGATGACCGCGGCGTGCTGATTGTAACGGCAGACTGCCACGCAGCGGCGGCAGAGAACGCACTTGGAGTTGTCGCGGATGAGGTGAGCGGTCGAGCACTCGATGTCCGGCTGTATCTCCTTGGGGTTGCCGAAGCGGACCTGCTCCACACCGTACTCCTTGGCAAGAGCCTGGAGCTCGCAGTTCTGGCTGCGCGAGCAGGTCAGGCACTCCATACGGTGATTGGAGAGTATGAGCTCGAGGGTCATCTTCCGCGCGGCGAAAGCCTTCTGCGAGTTGGTGTTTATCTCCATGCCCTCGGCGACCGGGTAGACGCACGCGGCGACAAGTCCGCGCGCCCCGCTGACCTCGGTGACGCACATACGGCACGCGCCGATGGCGTTTATCTCCTTCATATAGCAGAGGGTGGGGATATCCACTCCCGCGATATGCGCGGCTTCGAGGACAGTGCTTCCGGCCGGCACCTGTATTTCGACGCCGTTTACCTTGACGTTAACCATATCCATTTACATTATCCTCCTTACGCCTTGTATATGGCGTCGAACTTGCACTTCTCAATGCAGGCGCCGCACTTTATGCACTTGGACTTGTCAATCTCATGCGGCTGCCGCACCGAACCGGTGATAGCGCCGACCGGGCAGTTACGAGCGCAGAGCGTGCAGCCCTTGCACTTCTCCGGGTCGATGGAGTAGTTGAGCAGCGCCTTGCACACTCCCGCCGGGCACTTCTTGTCCACAACGTGGGCGATATACTCGTCGCGGAAGTAGCGAAGGGTGGACAGCACCGGGTTCGGCGCGGTCTGACCCAGTCCGCACAGGGAGTTGTTCTTGACGTGGTTGCAGAGCTCCTCGAGGGTGTCGATATCCTCGAGCGTGCCCTGACCGGAAGTTATCTTATTGAGTATCTCGAGCATGCGGCGGGTGCCGATACGGCAGGGCGAGCACTTTCCGCAGCTCTCGTCGACGGGGAACTCGAGGAAGAACTTCGCGATGTCGACCATGCAGTTGTCCTCGTCCATGACGATAAGTCCGCCGGAACCGATTATCGAACCGATTGCCGCCATGCTCTCATAATCGAGCGGAGTGTCGATGAGCGAAGCGGGGATGCAGCCGCCGGAAGGTCCGCCTGTCTGCGCAGCCTTGAACTTCTTCCCGTTCGGGCAGCCGCCGCCGATGTCCTCGATGACCTGACGGAGCGGAGTGCCCATCGGTATCTCGACAAGACCGGTATTCTTTATCTTGCCACCGAGCGCGAAGACCTTGGTGCCCTTCGACGCGCCCGAACCCATCTCGGCGAACTTCTCCGGTCCGTGGACGAGTATCCACGGGATATTCGCATAGGTCTCGACGTTGTTGAGGATGGTCGGCACGCCGAACAGACCCTTGACCGCCGGGAACGGCGGACGCGGACGCGGCTCGCCGCGGTGACCCTCTATCGAGGTCATAAGCGCGGTCTCCTCGCCGCAGACGAACGCGCCTGCGCCGAGACGGACGTCTATATCAAAGTCAAATCCGGAATCGAATATGTTCTTTCCGAGGAACCCGTACTCACGGGACTGCTCAACCGCCTTCTTCAGACGCTGAACCGCTATCGGGTACTCGGCACGGACATAGATGTAACCCTGGCTGGAACCGATTGCGTAACCGGCAATGGTCATCGCCTCGAGCACGCTGTGCGGGTCGCCCTCGAGCACCGAACGGTCCATGAACGCGCCCGGGTCGCCCTCATCGGCGTTGCAGCAGACGTACTTGACCGGTCCCTTCTCGACCGCCGCAAACTGCCACTTGCGCCCGGTCGGGAAGCCGGCGCCGCCGCGCCCGCGAAGTCCGCTCGCGCTCACAAGGTCGATGACCTGCTGCGGAGTGTACTCGGTCAGGCACTTGGCAAGAGCCTGGTATCCGTCGTAAGCGATGTACTCGTCGATATTCTCCGGGTCGATAACGCCGCAGTTACGCAGCGCGATACGGGTCTGCTTCTTGTAGAAGTCGGTGTCGTTGAGCGATTCGCTGACCTCCTCGCTCTCCTTGTAAAGCAGGCGCTCCACGACGCGCCCCTTGAGCATGTGCTCCCTGACTATCTCCTCGACGTCCTCCACCTTGACCTGGCAGTAGTAGATGCCCTCCGGGTAGACGACGACTATCGGACCGAGCGCGCAGAGACCGAAGCAGCCGGTCTGCACGACCTTTATCTCATCGGCAAGCCCGTTCTCCTTGAGGCGGGACTCGAACTCGGCGATTATCTCGGGGCTCTTGGAAGAGGTGCAGCCTGTACCGCCGCAGACGAGTATATGTGCTCTCGCAAAATTCATCTCTCTTCCCCCTTACTCAGCCGCGCCGATGGTGTACTCGGACACCACACGGTGATTTACAAGATGCTCGCTTACCATGCGGCGCGCCTTGTCCTCGGTCATATTGACATATGTTACCTTCTCCTTGCCCGGCTCGAAAACCTCAACTATCGGCTCGAGACGGCAAACGCCGATACAGCCGGTCTGGCTTATCTTGACGTCCGCAAGCTCACGCTTGCCGACCTCGTCCACTATTGCTGCAAGAACCGGACGCGCGCCCGCCGCGATACCGCAGGTCGCCATGCCCACCACGACGCGGATGCTGTCCCCGTCGTCCTTGCGCAGGTTCATCTGCGCCTGCATACGATCACGTATAGCCTTCAGCTCAGCTATGCTTTTAGCCATTGTATTCTCCTATCTGCCGCTGTCGCACCGGCGCAGCCATGCAGTTCCCGTCAGCGGCGGACGGAAACCGGTCTTGCGCCGTGCTGCCGCTCTGTTAAGTGGCGAGCGGTTGCCATATTAGTCGTTACACGGATTAGTCGTTACACGGAGCCGGCGGTGCCCCCGCCGGAATGCGCCTTACTCACCCTGCAGGCTCTGCTCGTTTTCCTCGATATACTCGCCTATCCACGCGAGAACCTCCGGCTCGTCGAGCGGGACCCCACCGAGCTGCTCGCGCATCTCCCTTGTCGAGAGCACGAACTGCCCCAGGTCGGTCTCACGGCGATAGACAAAGTCGATATCCGGACTGCCCTGCACAAGCGTGACCACCGTTCCCTTCAGGTCGCCGAGCGGCGGCGTGTCGATATGCGAGCGGCGGAAGGTGGCGGTTACCGTCGTCCCGCGCCCAAGCTCGCTTTTTATCTCCAGCCCCCCACCGGTCATCTCCGCCTCCATCTTCAGAAGCGGAAGCCCCATGCCCACCGGACGGGTGGTGCGGGTGGTGGTGAATGGGTCGGTCACCCGCGCGAGAAACTCGGGGCTCATCCCCTTGCCATTGTCCGCGACACTCATCAGCACGATGTCCTCAGCCTGCGACTCGCGCACCGTGAGCTCTATCAATGTCGCTCCGGCAGAAACCGAGTTCTGCGCAATATCGAGCAGATTTAGTGAGATCTCCTTCATGGCGGCGCCAGACCTTACATGTACTTCTCGAGGATCGCATCAACCTCATCCGGCTTGATACGACCGTAGACCTCGCCGTTCACTATCATGACAGGAGCAAGTCCGCACGCGCCGACGCACCTCGTTGCATCAACCGAGAAGCGCCCATCGGCGGTAATCGAGCCTGCCTCACAACCAAGCTTCTTTACGACACGTTCGAGCACGTCGCCCGAGCCCTTGACGTAGCAGGCAGTACCGAGACATACGCTCACCTGGATCTCACCCTTCGGGTTCAGCGAGAACTGGGCGTAGAAGGTCGCTATTCCGTAGATCTCGGTGAGCGGGACCCCGGTCGCCTCAGCTATGATTATCTGCACCTCTTCGGGCAGATACCCATATATCTCCTGCGCCTTCTGCATTATGGGCATGGTCGAGCCGGGCTCGTCCTTGGTTTGTTCGATGAACTTCCGGAGCTCCGCCTCCTGCTCAGGCGTACCCCTGAAGCTCACCAACGTCTTGGTATTGGGCATTTCAAAACCTCCTTATAATTGCGCGTGCATACATCTGCTTCATATGCAGACAAATCTCAACGTTAAATATTATAGCATCGAAGCACAGCTTTTTCCACTGCTTTTTCAGCAAAATATCTACCTTCGGCAGATACTACAATTTTTTGTATTTTCAAGCCCTGATTTTCAGATTTCTATGCGCTCGCTGAGCCTTCCCGCGGCAATAGCATCCACCACCGCAGCCGCGCTCAGCTCCTCTAGCTCGAGCGTGTGCTCCGGGTCGGGCATAGCCTCGAGCGAATGCGCGTCCGAGTTGAATATGCAGCCCATCCCGCGCAGCTGGCTGTGCAGCTCGTACAGCTCGCGCACATTTGCGGTTCGGCTCAGCTCGACCGCGCCGAAGCCCATCCGCTCGTCGTAAAAACCGAGGTTCGAAATTATCGAGAAGCTGTCCCGGTCGATATGCGCGGGCAGCGCCACCCCGTCGAACTCCCGCACGAGCGCGGCGGCGTCGTACGTCCCGATACCGGTCGCGGAGAGCAGCAGCCGCGGCTCCTCACCGGTCACCTCGTCGAGCTCGTTCATTATGTACTGGTTTCCGAAAAACTCCGGGCGGTTCTTCACGTCGGGCAGCCGCTCGTAGACGTATTTCCCGAACTCCTCCGCCGCCTCCACCGACCGGAACAGGCAGAGGATGTGCGCCTCCTCCGCGGTTGTGAGCTCCATTCCCGGAACGAACGCAAGCCCGTTCTCCTCGGCGGCTGCGGCTGCCGCGCGGCAGTTGCGTGTGGTATTGTGGTCGGTAAGCGCGATGAGCGAGTACCCCGCAAGCGCCGCCATCGCGGCGATGTTCGCAGGGGTCATGTCGTCCGACCCACACGGAGAGAGGCAGGAGTGAAGGTGGAGGTCGTACGCCACCCTCATTCCTGCCGCCCCTCAAGCAGTCCGTGTATCCTCCATGCGAGCTCATACGCCGCCATACCGCTGCGGAACACCGCGCAGTCCAGCCTCTCGAACCGACCGCGCAGCGCCTCGTCCGGCTCCACGCCCTCCGCGAGTATCACGCACGCCACATCCGCAAGCGCGGCGACCGCCGCCACGTTGACGTTCGACATTATCGTCACCCACGCATCGCCCGCGCTCGCCCTGCCCATGACCCAGCTCAGCAGGTCGCCGCAGTAGCAGCCCTCGACCTCTCTTTCGCCGTCGCCCTCGTACAGACACTCGAGCGACAGCCCTTCCGCAAGCTCGTTTACCTTCATATCTCACCCTCCTTTTCGACGTTTTCCAACAGTTTCGCTCCTCACTTCGCACCGTGCGGGTGCGGCACAAATTCCTGTTCCCGCACCCGCACGGTTTCGCGGCACTCAGGCACTTATCCCGCTATTTCAAATTCTGCGCTCAGATATTTGTGCTCGGTCGGCTCGCCGGTCGGGCTGTAATCGCCAATCAGCCGGTACTTCCCCGCCGGGTAGTAGTAGTCCAGCGCGAACGCGTCCTCCCTCTCGACGCCGGGCACGAGTTCGCTCCGCTCGCCGAAGGTGGCGACGTCCGCATTCAGGCAGTACCACTCGCCGTCGAGGTATATCTCAATCCAGTAGTCGACCGCCGCGCTTATATTCTCCGCGCCGGTCTGCCACACGACCGCGACCTCGCTATCGGAGACGGACACCTCCTCATTTACCGCCGCAAACGACACTTCAGACCCGTCTCCGCCCTCAAGCTCAAACAGCCCGACAAGCGGAATCGTCATCCACGGCATGCCGGTGTCCGGATTGATATTTCCCGGCGAGCTCGACCAGTAGTACCCGCCGTCCTCCGAGATGAACAGGCGTCTTCCGTACCAGTCCCGCAGGACGTCCTCCGGCGTCTGCGCCTGCTGCCGGCAGCCGGTGAAAACTGCGGCAAACACGGCAATCGCGACCGCAAAAACGAGCGCCGTTTTTCGTGACATACTCCGACACCTCCCGCGCTATTCCGCTATTTCAAATTCCGCGCTCAGATACCTGAGCCCGGTCGGGTCGCCGGAGGCGGAATACTCCCCAATCAGCCGGTACTTCCCCGCCGGGTACTCGCCGTTCAGCCCGAACGAATCCTCCCGCTCAATTCCGGGCGCGAGCGCGATCCGCTCGCCGGACCTCCCCGCGTACACGTTCAGGCAGTACCACTCGCCGTCGAGGTATATCTCAATCCAGTAGTGCGGGGAGAACTCCACCCCGTCCGCGCCGGTCAGCCACACGACCTCCGCCTCGTCGGCTGAAACAGAAAGTTCATCGGTCACCGCCGCAAACGACACTTCGGACACGCTTCCGTCCTCAAGCTCGCACAGGTCGGTAATCGGCAGCGCGGTCTGCGGCAGGCTGCCGCCCGGCTCTATATCTCTCGGCGAGCTCGACCAGTAGTACCCGCCGTCCTCCGAAATGAACAGGTTCTTGCCGTACCAGTCCCGCAGGACGTCCTCCGGCGTCTGCGCCTGCTGCCGGCAGCCGGTGAAAACTGCGGCAAACGCGGCAATCGCGACCGCAAAAACGAACGCCGTTTTTCGTGACATACTCCGACACCTCCCGCGCTATTCCGCTATTTCAAATTCCGCGCTGACGTCCGCAGCGTCCTCCGGCAGCAGTCATGCATATTTTCCCGTGTTTTCGCCGTTTTTCGAACCGGTCACTCGCTCACGCTGCCCTTGCGGAACGGCGGCGGCAGGTATGCGTCCGCATCCGCCGAGCCGGTCATGTACTGCATACGCTCGCGCATACGGAATATGCAGTCCTCCTCGCTTGCGAAACCGAGCACGACGTCCTCGGCAAGCGCGCGGCAGCTCGGCGCGCCGCACGACCCGCAGTCGAGTCCGGGGAGTTCGGCGGTGAGCTTTGCAATGCGCGCGTACTTCTCCATTGCGACGCTCACGTCCTCGTCCAGCCGCCACACCTCGTCGCTCTCAAGGTCGCGGTCGATGCTCATCAGTTCGCTCTCGCCGGTCTGCGGCTTGATATTGCGCACCGGGAGATGGCTCATTATATGCGTTATGCGCGTCTTTGCGACGTACGGATTTTCCACCGTCAGGCATCCGCCGACGCAGCCCTGGTTGCACGCATTCAGCTCGAGGAACTCGACCTCGGGCAGCATGTCGTCCTCCACGTCCTCGAGTATTTTTATTATGTTCTCGATGCCGTCGACCGACAGGTGACGGGTACGCGGGAGCGCAGACGCCTCCCCGCCGGAGCGCGCCCAGCCGACCCCGACCATGCCGCTCTCAGCCTCGCCCTTAGGCTGCTCGCCGCCCTTCTTCATGACCGCAAGCAGGCGCTTGTATATGTCGTTCATCGAGATAACACCGTCTACAAGCGGCTTTTCAAAGCCCTCCGGCTCCTTCAAGGCGCTCACCTTTGCGGGGCAGGGAGTGATGAAGAACACTCCTATCCGCTCTTGCGGGAGCCCTGTCACCGAGACCGCCTTTGAGCGGGCGCGCAGCGCCGCAAGCTCGACCGGCGCCATAAACTGTGAAATATTCGGCACAAGCGCCGGGAACCGCATCTTTATCAGCCGCACCACCGCCGGACACGCCGACGAAATCAGCGGGCGCGGAAGCCCGTCCTTCTCCATCATCTCGCGAGTGAGCCCGGATATTCGGTCGGCTGCGGCGGCGACCTCCACCACGTCGCTGAACCCGAGCGCACGCAGCCCGTCGTGTACTATCTCGATATTGTCGATATTCCGAAATTGCCCATACAGTGTCGGCGCGGGCAGCGCCACGCTGTACTCAAACTCATTTATGACGTCGAGCGGGTCGCTCAGCGCCTTCTTGGCGTGGTGCGGACAGACCCGGATACAGTTCCCGCAGTCTATGCACCTGTCCGCAAGTATATGCGCGCGTCCCCGCCGCACGCGGATTGCCTCAGTCGGACAGTGTTTCATGCAGGTCGTGCAGCCCCGGCATCTGTCCTTGTCCAGCGTCACCGAATTCAGCATCGGACGCTCGCCTCCCATTCATCAGTTTGTCTCTATTGACCCTGCGTCACATTCACAGTCATCGTCACAGTGGTTCCGACCCCGACGGTGGTGTCTATCCTGAACTCGTCGGAGTACCTCTTCATATTCGGCAGACCCATCCCCGCGCCGAACCCGAGCTCGCGCACCTTGGTCGGGGCGGTCGACCACCCCTCGCTCATCGCCTTCTCCACGTCCGGGATGCCGGGACCGTGGTCGGTAAGTACAATAGTTATCCTCTCCGGCTCGACGGTGACGTCCGCAAAGCCGCCGCCCGCATGTATCACGACGTTTATCTCGCCCTCATACATGCAGATCGCGGTGCGCCGTATCGCCTCCTGCGGGAACCCGAGCTGCCGCAGCACCTTCTTCACATTGCTCGACGCCTCGCCCGCTGCGCTGAAGTCCTCGCCGTCAACGTCGTAATGCAGTTTCAGCGCGTCCATCTCACACCTCGCTTGCAAGCCCGGCGGCATACAGCTTCCCGCATGCACTGTACATCCGCAGACCCGTGGACATAACCGCGATGCCCCGGTCCCGCGCAAGCGCGAGCGTCCCCTCGTCGGGGCGCTTGCCACGCACAAAGACTATGCAGCGCATATCCATCATATCAGCGGTGCGCACCACCTGCGGGTTCACAAGCCCGGTGAGCAGCAGCGACTGTTCCTTGACAAACGCAAGCACGTCGCTCATCAAATCGGAACCGCAGGCGCTGAGCACCTCGGTGTCCAGAAGTTCCTCGCCGCAGAGCAGCTCCGCCTCAAGAATCTCTTTAATATCGCGTACACGCATTCGGATTTTCTCCTTATTAAAACTTCGGCGGGCAAAATCGCCGCAGCACTGCCGCGCCCGCCTGTATCACATATAATTATAATGAATTAGTGGCATTTTGCAACACTTATTTTATTGCAAGTATACAGAAAATTGTGTGCGCCGCTATGTACAGTTGACTTACAAAGGTTATAATAGTATAATTTTATGTAATGGTTTTCCATTTTCCAGCACCTGACACGCAAATTTAAAAATTTAAAATTCAGAGGTGACTTTCATGGGACACAACAGGATATATAACTTCTCGGCAGGTCCGTCGATGCTGCCCGAGCCGGTCCTCGAGCGCGCGGCGTCCGAGATGCTCAACTATCACGGCTCCGGTATGTCGGTGACCGAAATGAGCCACCGTTCGGCGACCTACGACGCGATAATCAAGTCGGTCGAGAAGAACCTCCGCGAGGTCATGAATATCCCGGAAGGCTACAAGGTACTCTTCCTCCAGGGTGGAGCAAGCCTCCAGTTCGCAATGGCGCCTATGAACCTCATATCCTCCACCGGCAAGGCGGACTATGCCATCACCGGCAACTTCTCCAAGAAGGCGGCGGACGAGGCTGCCAAGTACGGTGAAGTACATATTGCCGCCACCTCCAAGGACCGCAATTTCGCATGCATCCCGCAGCAGGATGCGCTCGACCTCTCGAAGGACGCAGCCTACTTCCACTACTGCATGAACAACACCATCTACGGCTCGACCTGGAACTATATCCCGGTCACCGATGCGCCGCTCGTCTGCGACATGTCGAGCTGCATCCTCTCCGAGCCGGTCGACGTCTCGAAGTACGGCATCATATACGCCGGCGCACAGAAGAATATGGCGCCCGCGGGTCTCACCGTCGTCATCATGCGCGACGACCTCAACCTCTGCCCCTTCCCGTACACCCCGGTCATGATGGACTACGCCACCCTCGCCAAGAACGACTCTATGTACAACACTCCCCCCGCATACTGCATCTACATGCTCGGGCTCGTGCTCGACTGGGTCAAGGAGACCGGCGGTCTCGAGGCTATGAAGCAGCGCAACGCCGAGAAAGCCAAGCTGCTCTATGACCGCCTCGACGCCTCCAAGATGTTCATCCTCGGCATCGACCGCGAGTACCGCTCGATGATGAACGTCACCTTCCGCTGCGAGACCGAAGAGCTCAACGCCGAGTTCGTCAAGGGCGCGGAAGCCGCGGGTCTCACCTCGCTGAAGGGTCACCGCGCGGTCGGCGGAATGCGCGCGTCGATATACAATGCGATGCCGCGCGAAGGTGTGCTCGCCCTCATAGACTATATCGACAAGTTCGAAGCAAGCCACTGAACCACCGAACCGAACCGACACGGAGGCAGGAATTAAATGTACAACATAAAAACTCTCAATAACATATCGCAGAACGGTCTGAAGCTGCTGGACACCGCGAAATATTCGGTGTCCGACTCCGCCGCAGAGCCGGACGCAATTCTCGTCCGCTCCGCCAAGATGCATGACTACGCATTCGAGCCGTCCCTCCGCGCGATAGTGCGCGCCGGCGCCGGCGTCAACAATATCCCGATAGACCAGTGCTCCGAGCGCGGCATCGTGGTGTTCAACACTCCGGGCGCCAATGCAAACGCGGTCAAGGAGCTCGCTATCGGCGCTCTCATCCTCGCCGGGCGCGACATCCTCGGCGGTATCGACTGGGTGCGCAGCCTCGCCGGGACCGAGGGCGTCACCGCCGCGGTCGAAAAGGGCAAGAGCGCGTTTGTGGGTCCCGAGATAAGCGGTAAGACGCTCGGCGTCATCGGGCTCGGCGCCATCGGCATCATGGTCGCGAACGCCGCCACCTCGCTCGGCATGAAGGTGCTCGGGTATGACCCGTACATCTCGGTCGACGCGGCGTGGAACCTCTCGCGCAGCGTCAACCACGCGCTTGACCTCGACACCATCTACACTAACAGCGACTTCATAACCATCCACGTCCCCGCCACAAACGAGACCAAGGGTATGCTCAACACGGAGGCGTTCGCCAAGATGCGCGACGGCGTCCGCATAATCAACATCGCGCGCGGCGAGCTCGTCAACGACGCGGACATGATAGCCGCCCTCGAGAGCGGAAAGGTCGCCCGCTACGTCACCGATTTCCCGAACGAGAACGTGCTCGGTCACGCCGGCGTGGTCCCGTTCCCGCATCTCGGCGCATCCACCCCCGAAAGCGAGGAGAACTGCGCGGTCATGGCGTGCGAGCAGCTCATCGAGTTCCTCGAGAACGGCAACATCCGCAACTCGGTCAATTTCCCCGCAGTATTCGCAAGAAGGGTCGGCGTCCGCGTCTGCCTTGCGCACCGCAATAAGCCCGGCGTCCTCAGCGCCGTTACCAACTGCATGTCGGTCCGCTCGATAAACATCGAGAACATCACGAGCAAGTCCCGCGGCGACTATGCATACACCATGGTAGACCTCACGCAGTACACCGACGACGTCATTGAGGCGCTCCGCGGCATTCCGGACATCCTGAGCTGCCGCGTCATCAAGTGACAAACCATTAAAACAACGTGCTGAAGGCTGTCGAAAAAAGTGGCTTTGCCACTTTTTTCGACATTCTGACGTTTATGGAGTTTCCCCGCCGCAAACACACGTCGCTGCGCGGCGAACAATTTTAAAATTCAAGTATGGAGGCAGCCTCAGATGCCGATAAAAATTCCGGAAGCACTTCCCGCGCACGAGACGCTCACCCGAGAGAACATCTTCGTCATGGATTCGCACCGCGCACTCACTCAGGACATCCGCCCGCTGCGAATCGTCATCCTCAACCTGATGCCGACCAAGGTCGCCACCGAGACGCAGCTCCTTCGCCGGCTGTCCAACACCCCGCTGCAAATCGAGGTCGACCTGCTCCAGACCTCGAGCTACACCCCCACCCACGTCTCAAGCGAGCACCTGCTCTCCTTCTATAACACCTTCGACGAGATAAAGGACCGGAGGTACGACGGAATGATAATCACCGGCGCACCGGTCGAGCACATGCCGTTCGAGCAGGTCGCATACTGGGACGAGCTCTGCAAAATAATGGACTGGAGCAGCCGCAACGTCTTTTCAACCTTCCACATCTGCTGGGGCGCGCAGGCGGGGCTCTACTACCACTACGGCATAAAGAAGCACGAACTCGAAAAGAAGATGTTCGGCGTGTACATGCACAACGTCATCGACCCATTCTGCCCCCTCTTCCGCGGCTTCGACGACGTGTTCCCCGCCCCCCACTCGCGCCACACCGAGGTGCGGCTGGAGGACGTCGCTGCGGTATCCGAGCTTGAAATACTGTCGGTCTCGCTCGAGGCGGGTCTCTACGCCTGCATGAGCCGCGACGGTCGCAGAGTGTTCGTGACCGGTCACTCGGAGTACGACGCCAACACCCTCGCCGACGAGTACTTCCGCGACAAGTCGCTCGGTCTTGACATCGACCTGCCCCGAAACTACTTCCCCGGCGACGACCCCCGCAACACCCCGCGCGTCACCTGGCGCGCGTGCAGCCAGCTCCTCTACACCAACTGGCTCAACTACTACGTCTACCAGGCAACCCCCTACGACCTCAGCGAGCTGTAAAAACGGCGCTCCCGAAAATCATTCGCTTGCTTTTTTGCGAGTTTTGTTATATCCTATTACCAGTGTCAATATCCAAATACCGGCTGCATACCCATGCGCCGCCTATTTACACACATTACAGGAGGAAAAACAATGACTATCGGAATAGACCTCGGCGGTACCAATATCGCCGCCGCACTCGTTGACGGATCCGGAAAAATGACCTGCAAGGTCTCGATACCCGCCCGCGCTTCCGAGGGTACCGACGCAGTCCTCAGCGGACTTGAACAGGTCGTCGATTCACTTCTCGAAAAGAGCGGTGCTAGCCTCTCCGACATCCGCTCCATCGGCATAGGCGTGCCCGGCATGATGAACGTCGAGACCGGCATCGTCTACTTCTCCCCCAACCTCCCGCTTCTCAACACCGACATCACCGCCGGTCTCAAAGCCAAGTTTGGGCTTCCGGTTTACATAAATAACGACGCAAACTGCGCGGCACTTGGCGAAGTGGCTGCGGGCGGCGCAGTCGGCGCGAAGGACGCGGTGTTCGTCACGCTGGGTACCGGCGTCGGCGGCGGTATAGTTCTCGGCGGGAAGGTTTACGCCGGCTACAACGGGACCGCGGGCGAGATAGGTCACATCGTCATCACGATGGACGGGCGCCAGTGCGGATGCGGGCGCAAGGGCTGCTGGGAGGCGTATGCCTCGGCGACCGGTCTGATAAAGACGACCCAGGAGTACATGCAGGAAAACAAGGACACCGCGATGTGGGAGATGGTCGGCGGCGACCTTGAGAAGGTCAGCGGACGTACCGCGTTCGACGCGATGCGTGCGGGCGACGAGTGCGGAAAGAAGGTCGTGGACGTCTATCTGCACCACCTCGCAGCCGGAATAATCGACCTCATCAATATTTTTGAGCCCGAGACCATATGTATAGGCGGCGGCATATCCAACGAGGGCGAGACGCTGCTCGCGCCGCTGCGTGAGATAGTTGCGGCGGACGCATACTCGTTCAAGAGCAAGGACGTCCCGCATCCCACCATCACCAAGGCGACCCTCGGAAACGACGCCGGTATCATCGGCGCCGCGATGCTCGGCTGATCTTACAACGTCTCGATGCCTGCCGGTCTCCGGACCGGCAGGCAAAAACGCTTAAATCGCACAAATCACAAAATCACGCATTCCACGCCGTATTTCGGCGGAAAGGTTCTCAATGACACGTATTATTGCCATATTCTTGCTGCCCGTGCTTATGCTCGGGCTTTTTGCCTGTACGGGGAACGTATCAGGGCTTCCGGTCTCCGGCTCCATCCCGATGACCGCAGTGCAGGAGAGCGCTGCCGAGACGGCGGACGAATTTGCAAACAGGGTCGTCTCGCTCGCGCTTGAAGGGCGTTCATCCGAGGCGATAGAGCTGCTCGAGGGGAGCGAGGAACAATTCCCCGAGCCGGAGAGCGCGCCCGGCGAACTGCGCGCGCTTGCGTCGGTGACACAGCTTGCCGACATGGCGGCTCCGGAGGACACCGGGCGCACCGTCGTAGAGGTGAACAGTTCGCGCGAGCTCATCGCGGCTCTCGCGTCTGACACCGAGATACACATCGCCGAGGGGACCTACGACCTCTCGGGGCTCGGGTTTGCACTGTCTCTCGATAACCTCGCGCTCGTGGGGTCGGGGGAGGTGCGGATACTGTCCGGGTACGGCGGCGAGTCGGTGTTCTACTTCGCCAACTGCTCAAACCTCACCCTCTGCAACATCACCTTCGGTTACGATATCCCGCTTTCCGAGGTGAGCTCGGACGGGACGCTGACCTTCGAGGGGGGCAGCGGCATCTCGCTTATCGCCTGCAATATAAGCGGGATGAACGGGATATACTGCACGGCGGACAGTATTTCGCTCTCGCACTGCACCATCTCGGACTGCGGCGGCTCCGCCGTTCTGCTCCAGGACACCGAGGCGAGCTTCGTAAACTGCCTTTTCATCGGGAACGGGCACTCGGACGGCGCACAGGCACTGTTCTCTGTCCAGTCCTCCGCCGCAGAACTCAGCGGCTGCGCGTACATCGGAAACTCCTGCTCCGAGAAGTACAGCTCGTGGGACTGGAACCCCTCCAGCCGTTCCTCATTCAACGAGCAGGACTGCTCGGATAAAGGCAACCTGTGGTAGTTCCCACAGGCGTCCGAAGTCCATATATTCCCCGCTAAGAATCGCGCGCTATATTGCGAATTATTTTCAGCGCGGTTATAATGCATAATGTATACTATAAAATTACCCCGCGAGGTGTGCGATGGATAACCCGAAAATTCAGAAGAGAAGCGCGTTTATTGTCAACCTCGCCTTCTTCATTCTTGTTGCGGCACTATTCTACTTCTGCGTCAAATACGTGATAGGCTGGATGATGCCATTCATCATCGGCTTTATCATCGCGTTCGCCCTCCGCCCCATAATTTACTGGGTGGTCGACCGGCTGAAGATCGGGCGCAAGCTCGCGGCGGTGGTGGTCGTACTACTCGGCTACGCCGTGTTCGGAACGGTGTTCACACTGCTGACAATCGAGCTTGTCAGCGTGCTGGGGCACCTGTTTTCCGACCTTCCCGACTTCTTTACAAACACGATAATGCCGGCGCTGTCCAACCTTGGCAACACATTCGACAACCTGCTCGACCGTATGCCGAGAGAGTGGGTCGAGATGCTCGACCTTGCTCAGACCAGCATCACAAGCGCGCTTATGAACGGAGTGACCGAGGTCTCGAAGGCTGGGCTCAACTCGCTTGCGGGCGTCGCGAAGGGAATCCCCGGGTTCCTCATCGCGTTCGTGTTCACCATCCTCTCCTCCTTCTTCATCAGCCAGAACTACTACGGGGTGACCCGCTTTATCGCCGCGCAGCTCCCGCTCCGCGTCACAAAGATCATCCTCGCAGGAAAGGCGGCGATCACGAGCACCGTCGGGGCGTACCTGCGCGCATACATGAAGATAATGCTCGTCACCTTCGTCGAACTTACCATCGGCTTCTTCATCATCGGCATAGATAACCCGATACCGGTCGCGTTCGGTATCGCGTTGTTCGACATACTCCCGGTCTTTGGTACCGGCGGCATAGTCCTGCCCTGGACGGCGATCGACCTGCTGCTCGGCAACTACTCGCAGGCGCTCGGTCTGCTCATCATTTACGGCGTCATTACCGTCGTGCGCAACTTCATCGAGCCGAAAATCGTGGGTGACCAGCTCGGTCTGAACCCGATAGTCTCGATAATCTCGATATACCTCGGCTACCGCTGGTTCGGCGTCATCGGCATGATAATGATGCCGGTCACCGTCGCACTCGCCTGCACCCTTCACGACAAGGGCGTCATCACCCTCTATAAGCGCCCCGCCCCTCTCGACGAGGACGCGGAGCGCGAGCGCCGCGAAAATGAGCGCCGCCGCCGTGCTGTCGCCAAACGGCGCGCACGCGAGGCACGCCACAAAAGCAGCCTCTTTTCCAAAAAGACAAAAAAATAAGTCAAAAACCCCCGCTCCCCGCGTCCCACGCGAAGAGCGCTGTAAAGTGTATACTTAGAAAGGGACGATCAGCAATGACCAAAATCGAGATCTTTTCCGGATTCCTCGGCGCCGGAAAAACAACACTCATCCGCAAGCTCATCGAGGAGGCTTACGCCGGCGAGAAACTCGTCCTCATCGAAAACGAATTCGGTGAGATCGGCATTGACGGCGGCTTCCTGCGCGATTCGGGAGTGGAGATAACCGAGATGAACAGCGGCTGCATCTGCTGCAGCCTCGTCGGCGACTTCTCCAAGGCTCTCGCAGAAGTGCTCGAGCGCTTCTCCCCCGACCGCATCCTCATCGAACCGAGCGGCGTCGGCAAACTCTCTGACGTCGCCGCCGCAGTGCGCGGCGTCCTCTCGGACGACGTCGTAATCGACGGTCTCGTCACCGTCGTCGACGCCACCCGCTGCCGCGTCTACATGAAAAACTTCGGCGAATTCTTCAACGACCAGGTCGAGACCGCCGGCGCTATCGTGCTCAGCCGCACCTCCGGCATCGACCCCGCAAAGCTCGAGACCGCCGTCTCGATGCTCCGCGAGAAGAACCCCTCCGCCGTTATAGTCACCACCCCCTGGGAACAGCTCAGCGGCAAACAGCTCCTCGGCGCTATCGAACACCGCGACACGCTCGATGCATTCGTCGCCTCCGCCCACGAGCATGAGCATGACCACGACCACGAGTGCTGCGGTCACGGGCATGGTCACGGTCACGGAGACGGCGACCACGAGTGCTGCGGACATGGGCATGACCACGATCATGACCACGACCACGAGTGCTGCGGGCATGGTCACGGACACGGTCACGGAGACGGCGACCACGAGTGCTGCGGACATGGGCATGGTCACGGTCATGGAGACGGCGACCACGAGTGCTGCGGTCACGGGCATGGTCACGGTCATGAGCATCATCATCACCACCACCACGACGCGGACGAGGTGTTCAGCTCGTGGGGTGCGGAGACCACCCGCGCGTTTGGTGCGGATGAGCTCCGCGGGATGCTCGATCAGCTCTCGGACGAGCAGCGCTTCGGCATGGTGCTGCGCGTGAAGGGCATAGTCCGCTCGACCGACGGGAGCTGGCTGCACTTTGACTACACTCCGGGTGAGCCGGACGTGCGCACCGGTTCGTCCGAGCTCACCGGGCGGCTCTGTGTCATAGGTTCCGAGCTCAACACGGCGGCGGTCGCGGCGCTGTTCGGCGTCGCCTGATCCGGAGGCGTGTGTTCATATGGAGATCCCGGTATATCTTTTCACCGGCTTTCTCGGTTCGGGAAAGACCAGTTTCATACAGGAGACCCTCGAGGACGAGCGGTTCAACAAGGGTGAGCGGACGCTTCTCATCGTCTGTGAGGACGGCGAGGAGGAGTACGCGCCCGACAAGTTCTCGGGTGCCAACGTTTCACTGCGGATGGTGGAAAGCGAGGAGGAGCTGAACGAAGAGAACCTTGCGAAGTGGCGCAAGGAGACCCGGGCGGTGCGGGTGCTTGTCGAGTACAACGGCATGTGGCTGCTCGACCGACTGTACAACGCGATGCCGCGCGACTGGATAGTGTACCAGGAGTTCAGCTTTGCGGAGGCTTCCACCTATGTGGTGTACAACGCAAACATGCGTAATCTAGTTGTCGACAAGCTCAAGAGCTGCGAGCTCATCGTGTTCGGCAGGGCGGACGACAGCGTAGACAAGGACGCCATACACAAGATAGTCCGCGGGGTGACCCGCCGTGCGGATATCGCATACGAATACCT
Source organism: uncultured Clostridia bacterium (assembly GCA_944387575.1). Lineage (GTDB taxonomy): Bacteria > Bacillota > Clostridia > Oscillospirales > JAAYOS01 > CALXFK01. The sequence goes on along the minus strand of CALXFK010000097.1, from coordinate 13,025 downwards.
CGACGGAAGCGTGGAGTACGACGACATCGTCGACCCGCTCCCGTTCGACAAGGAGGCTCCGGTCATCGAGGTAGAGGACAAGGACTACGCGCTCTTCTACCGCGACCTGTCGGAGGACATGGAGGCGTACGACGGAAAGACGGTGCGCTTCAAGGGGACGGTCGCGACCTCGGCGAAGCTCCCCTCCGACTGCTTCATAATCGGGCGGCAGGTCATGACCTGCTGCATCGAGGACATACAGTTTGCGGGGCTGGTCTGCCAGTGGGCGGACGCGCGCGAGCTGAAGAAGGGGGACTGGGTTGTGGTCACCGCCGAGTTCCACAACATGTTCCACAAGGCTTACGGCAAGGTCGGACCGGTGCTGACCGCGCTTGACATCTCTCATGCGCTCCGCCCGGACGACCCGGTCGCGACTTTCTATTGAGTATGGGTCAGGGACTGCTTGTCACCGTGACCCCAAATCCATCGCTCGACCGGTTTTGCAGCCCCGGGACGCTCGAGCTCGGGCGGCTGAACCGCCTGGGCGAGGTCACCACCCGGGCAGGCGGCAAGGGTATAAACGTGGCTCGCGCGGCGAGCGCAGCCGGGTGCGGCTGCCGCATAATATCCACCGCGGGCGGCGCGGGCGGGGCTGCGCTCGGGAAGCTCCTCGAACGCGAACGGTTAGCGTACGAATTTGTGCCGGTCGCGGGCGAGACCCGCATAAACCTGAAAGTGAGCTGCGGCGGCGTATTTACCGAGTTCAACGAGGCGGGTCCCCGCGCGGACAGCTCGACCGCCGACCGCCTCTGCGAAGCACTCGAGCGGTGTCTCGGCAATGGTCGCGAGAGGGATGGCGCCATGTGTGCCGCGTTCTGCGGGTCACTGCCCCCCGGCTTTCCGCCGGACGGGTATGCGCGGCTGATACACACCGCGCGCGCGTGCGGCGCATACACGGTGCTCGACGCGGACGGCGAGGCGCTCAGGCGCGGACTTGAAGCCGTGCCCGACCTCATAAAGCCGAACGCGGATGAGCTCGCCGGGCTCTTCGGCGAGCTTGGTGCGCCGCCTGAGCGGCTGCGTGAGCTTGCACGAGTCGCAGTCGAACGCGGCATGGCGCGGGCGGTGCTCTGTTCGCTCGGTGCGGGCGGGGCGTTCTACCTCTCGCGCGAGCTTTACGTGCACGAGGCGGCTCTGCCGGTGCGCGGGATAGCGACCACCGTCGGCGCGGGCGACGCGCTGCTCGGCGGGTTCCTTTCAGCGCGACTGCACAACGCTTCCCGACAGGACGCGCTGCGCACCGGAGTGCGCGCAGCGGCAAATCAAATAGAGCAAAAATGACCGAAATCAACGTCGACATGTCGAAAGGAGCAGTTTTCAAACAATGTATGTTGTAATAGCCGGCATTGGCAAGGTTGGGCGCACCCTTGTGGAACAGCTCATACTTGACGGACACGAAGTCGTTGCTATCGACCCCGACGAGGGCGTTCTTGAACACCTGAGCGCCGCCTACGACGTTATGACCGTCTGCGGCAGCGGCGCGAGCCGTAACGCGCTCAACGAAGCCGGCATCTCGAAAAGCAGCCTCATGATCTCCTCCACCGGTACCGACGAAATGAACATCCTCGGCTGCATGATAGCCCGCAGGCTCGGCGCGCGCCACACGGTCGCGCGCGTGCGGAACACCGAGTATTTCAACCAGCTCGAATTCATGCGCGACAATCTCGGTCTGTCCATGACCATAAACCCGGAGCTGATCGCCGCCCGCGAGATATTCGGCACCCTCCGCTTCCCCGCCGCCCAGAAGATAGAGTACTTCTCCCGAGGCAAGGTCCAGCTCGTCGAATTCAAACTCGAACACAGCCAGCTCGACGGCATCAAACTGAGCGAATTTTATAGAAAGTACCAATTAAAGATACTCGTCGGAACCGTCCTGCGCGACGACCACCTGACCATCCCAAACGGCGACTTTGTGCTCCACAATGGGGACACGATAACCGTCGCGGGGTCGCCGTCGGAGGTGGAGCGGTTTTTCCGGGCGATCGGTGCGCTGCGCAGCGGCGTTCGCTCGGCGATGCTCATCGGCGGGAGCCGCATATCGTACTACCTTGCGCGGATGCTCTGCAACTCGGGCGTTGAGCTCACAATAGTCGACAAGGACCATGATCGCTGCATGCAGCTAAGCGAAATGCTCCCCGGGGCGACGGTCATAGAGGGCAACGGCGCCGACCATGAGCTACTCGCGGAGGAGGGCATATCGCGCACCGATGCGTTTGTGTCTCTCACCGGAATAGACGAGGAGAACATAATCCTGTCCCTCTACGCAAAGACGCAGGGGGTCAATAAGGTGATAACCAAGGTCAACAACACCGACCTGCGCACCATCACCGGCGGTCTCGGGCTGGACAGCATAGTCTCCCCGCACGACCTCACCGCAAACCACATCCTGCGCTACGCGCGCTCGCTTCAGAACGCCCTCGGCTCGAACAACGTCGAGACGCTCTACAAGCTGTCCGGCGGGCGGGCGGAGGCAGTCGAGTTCCGGGTAAAGGAAAATATACCGGGGCTCACCGGAATCCCGCTGCGCGACCTCACCATCAAGCGCGGCATACTCGTCGCCTCGATAACCCACAACGAAGAGGTCATCGTCCCGCTCGGCGACGACATGATCCGACCGGGCGACCGCGTCATAATAATCTCTGATGACCGCCGTATAAGCGACATAACCGATATCCTCGCCTGACCGTTCCGAACAACCACTAAATTCTGACGAGGTGTGCTGTGAACATTAAAATGATACTGCGCACTCTCGGTCACATACTTCTGACCGAGAGCCTGCTGCTGGTACTTCCGGTCCTTGTGTCGATACTGTACGGCGAGCACGATGCGCTGATGTTCCTGATCTCGGCGGCGCTTTGCGGAGCTGTGGGCGCGTTTCTGTCCTGGGTGCCGGGCAGGCACGCGGATTCGTCGATACACGCGCGGGAGGGCTTTGTAATAGTTGCGCTCGCGTGGATATGCGTGAGCCTGTTCGGGGCGGTCCCGTTCATCCTCACAGGTTCGATACCCGGGTTTTTCGACGCATTTTTCGAGACGGTGAGCGGGTTTACCACCACCGGCGCGACCATCCTTACCGACGTCGAGGTACTGTCGCACGGGGTCATGTTCTGGCGGAGCTTCACCCACTGGGTGGGCGGCATGGGCGTGCTGGTGTTCATGCTCACCGTGGTGCCGATGACAGGCGGCGGCGCAGTGTACATCATCCGCGCGGAGATGCCCGGTCCCGCGCCCGGAAAGCTGGTCCCGCGCCTGAAGGACACCGCAAAGATCCTCTACTTTCTCTACCTCATCCTCACCCTGCTCGAGGTGGTGCTGCTCTGCGCCGGCGGGATGCCGGTGTTTGACAGCCTCGTCCACTCGTTCGGCACGGCGGGTACCGGCGGTTTCGGAATTTGGAACAACTCCATTGCACACTACGAGAGCTCATATATACACTGGGTGATATGCATATTCATGCTCCTGTTCGGCGTGAATTTCAACCTGTACTACTTCCTGATGCTCCGGCACTTCCGGGACGTCTGGAAAAACGACGAGCTGCGCGTCTATGTCCTCATAGTCGTCGCCGCGGTCGCGCTCATCACGATGAACATACTCGACCAGTACGACGCATTCTCGACCGCGCTGCGCGACGCGTCGTTCCAGGTCGCCTCGATAATCACCACCACCGGCTATGTCACCGCGAACTACGACCTCTGGCCCGAGTTCTCAAAGACGATACTTGTCACGCTGATGTTCATCGGCGGGTGCGCCGGGTCCACCGGCGGCGGCATCAAGGTCTCGCGCTTCATCCTGATGAAGCGGGTAGTCTGCCGTGGAATAAAGCGGATGATACACCCCCGCTCGGTCGGCGTGGTGAAGATGGACGGTAAGACCGCGGGCGACGGCGTCGTGGAGGGCGCGGGCGTGTACCTCATGGTGTACTGCGCGATTGCAACCGGCACGGTGCTGCTGCTGTCGCTCGACGGGTTCTCGTTTACGGTGAATTTCTCGGCGATGGCCTCCTGCTTCAACAATGTCGGACCGGGTCTCGACATGGTGGGCGCCGTCGGAAACTACTCCGCCTATTCCGCGTTCTCGAAGTTCGTGCTGAGCATTGTCATGCTTGCGGGAAGGCTCGAGATTTTCCCGATGCTCATCCTGCTCACAACACTTATACCAAGATTCAACGGAGGAAAACGTTATGGAAAGAACCGCAGCAATCGCTCTTCTGAAGAAATATAACTCCGAACCGTTCCACATCGCGCACGCATACACCGTCGAAGCGGTGATGCGCTGGTTTGCCGAAAAGCTCGGGTACCAGGACGAGGCGGACTTCTGGGCAACGGTCGGTCTGCTTCACGACATCGACTTCGAGCGCTGGCCCGAGGAACACTGCACCCGCGCCCCGGAACTCCTGCGCGAGGGCGGCGCGGACGAGCGGATGATTCACGCGGTATGCAGCCACGGTTACGGGCTCTGCTCGGACATTGAGCCGGACTGCGAGATGGAGAAGGTCCTCTTCGCCGTCGACGAGCTCACCGGGCTCATAGGCGCCGCGGCGCGGATGCGCCCCTCAAAGAGCTGCTCCGACATGGAGCTCTCCAGCCTGAAAAAGAAGTTCAAGGACAAGCGGTTCGCCGCCGGCTGCTCGCGCGACGTGATAAAGCAGGGCGCAGAGATGCTCGGCTGGGAGCTCGACGAGCTCCTCTCGCGCACCCTCGAAGCCATGCGTGACTGCGAAAGCGCCATCGCCGCCGAGTGCGGGGAACAGGAGTGACGTAAAATGCCGGCTATTACCACCTCCACCTCCGAGCTCCTGTCCCGCTTCGACAGCCTGCGTAGGACGCTTGCCGCATACTCGCACGCGACCGGCGTGCTCCAATACGACGGGGACACGGTCGCTCCGAGGGGGAGCGCCGCTCTCCGCGGGCAGACGCTCGCGGTGCTGTCCGGCGTGACCTACGAGCTCCAGACCGGCAGCGACACCACCGAACTTCTGCGCGAACTCCGCAGCCGTTCCGACGAGCTCGACCCCATCACCCTGCGCGACGTCAGCGAGATGCTCCGCCGCATCGAGCGGCTCTCCCGCATCCCGGCAGACGAATATGTCGCGTACAACCGGCTTGTAAACGAGGCGGGCGCAGTCTGGCGCGACGCAAAGGAGCGGAGCGACTTTGCGCTCTTCCGCCCATACCTCGAAAAGATATTCGAGACCAACATCCGCTTTAACCGGTACATCGCGCCGGACACCCCGGTCTATGACACCGCGCTCGACGAGTACGAACGCGGGCTCACGACCGAGAAATGTGACGCGTTCTTCGCGGCGCTGCGCGAGAGGATAGTGCCGCTGATGTCACGCGTCTCCGCGTATCTCGCCGCCTCCAAGCCCGAGCCGTTCACCTCGCGGCGATTCCCGGTCTGGAAACAGCGCCTGCTCTCCGGGCGGCTCATGGACATCCTCCGGCTCGACCGCGACCACTGTATAATCGGCGAGACCGAGCACCCGTTCACAAGCGGGTTTACCCGCAGCGACGTGCGCATAACCACGCACTACCACGAAAACAGCGTCCTCAGTTCAATGTTCAGCGTCATTCACGAGGGCGGTCACGCGCTCTACGAGCTCGGCATCGGCGAGGAGTACGACGGGACCGGGCTTGCAGGAGGCATCTCGATGAGCATCCACGAGAGCCAGAGCCGGTTCTACGAGAATATAATCGGGCGCAGCCGCGCGTTTGCCGGTCTGATAGTCCCGGTGCTCCGCGAGATATTCCCGGAGGAGGCGGCGGACGTGGACGCGGAGAGCTTCTACCGCGCGGTCTGCCGCGCAGAGCCGTCGCTCATACGCATTGAAGCGGACGAGCTCACCTACTGCCTGCACATCATGGTGCGCTACGAGCTTGAGCGCGGGGTGATGGAGGGCAGGTTCGAGGTCGGCGACCTCCCCCGCCTCTGGAACGAAAAGATGGGCGAGTACCTCGGAGTGACCGTGCCGGACGACGCGCACGGCGTCCTCCAGGACAGCCACTGGTCGGGCGGCGGCATCGGTTACTTCCCGAGCTACGCGCTCGGTTCGGCGTACGGCGCTCAGATGCTCGAGGTCATGCGCAAAACCGTGGACGTGGACGCGGCGGTCGCGTCCGGCGACCTCTTGCCGGTAAACGAATGGCTGCGGGAACACGTGTGGAGGCACGGCTGCATGTACGACCCCGGCGACCTCTTAGAGCGCTGCTGCGGAGCCCCGTTCGACCCATCCTGCTTTACCCGCTACCTCGAGCGGAAGTACGGCGACCTCTGTACAAACTTATGACCGCAATAATAGACGCAATTTACAGCCTCGACCTCTCGGTGGTCGACGCACTCGACCGGCTGCACACCCCCGCTCTCAACGCCTTCATGCGCGCGGTGACCCACGCCGGGGACGGCGGGCTTATCTGGATCGTGCTCGCGGCGGCGCTCCTCATATTCCGGCGCACACGCGGCTGCGGAGCTGCGCTCGCGTTCTCGCTGGTATTCTGCCTGCTGCTGAACAATCTGGTGCTCAAAACCCTCGTTGACCGCGCAAGACCGTTCATCCGCTTTGCCATCGAGCCGCTTATCGACCCGCCGGGCGGCGCATCCTTCCCGTCCGGACACACCGCAAGTTCATTTGCGTGCGCGTTCGCGCTCGCGTTCACCCTGCGCCGGTCACAACCGTTCGGCGCGGGAGCGGGCATGAGGACAGCGCTCCTCGTCTCGGCAGGCGCATTCCTGCTCGCCGGAATCATCGCCCTCTCGCGCGTCTGGCTACACGTCCACTATTTAACCGACGTGCTCGCGGGAGCCGCAAGCGGCGCGGTCTGCGCGGCGCTCGGAACGGTGCTGGCGATGGCAATGGTGCGCCGATTTGCCTGTCGCGGCAAAACACCTCCCGAAAAAGGGTTGTAAAACGACCCAAACAGTGATACAATATGGAAGCCGGTCGCGGAAGCGACGGCTTCGGTCCCGCGCAACACGGACCTGTGAACCATGTCAGGCGGGGAACCGAGCAGCATTAAGCGGGAAACCGTGTGTGCCGCGGGGTAACCGGAGCCGCCGTCTCTGTGACCGGCTCGTATTATAACAACTATGCTGATAAGGAGGCGAGGCGCGCTTTGTACCAGGCTCTATACCGCAAATGGCGTCCGATGACCTTTGAGGACGTCATCGGTCAGCCCCAGGTCACCGAAACACTCCGTCGCCAGGTCGAAAGCGGTCGCCTGAGCCATGCGTACCTGTTCACCGGCTCGCGCGGCACAGGCAAAACCACCTGCGCAAAGCTGCTCGCCAAGGCGGTCAACTGCGAACACCCGCGCGGCGGCGAGCCGTGCAACGAGTGCGCGTACTGCCGCGGCGTCAACGACGGTTCGCTGTCCGACGTCACCGAGATCGACGCCGCCTCCAACAACGGTGTTGAAAATATTCGCTCGCTTCTCGAGCAGACCGTGTTCACCCCCGCGGAAGCGAGGCGGCGGGTGTACATCATAGACGAGTGCCACATGCTCACCCCCGGCGCGTTCAACGCGCTCCTGAAAACCCTCGAGGAACCGCCCGAGCACGTGCTCTTCATCCTCGCCACCACCGATCTCCAGCGGATACCCGCGACCATCCTCTCCCGCTGCCAGCGTTTCGCGTTCCGGCGGTTACTGCCGCAGGACATCGCGCTCCACCTCCGCCGCATAGCCCTCGCCGAGAACATCCCGCTCACCGACAGCGGTTCCCTGCTTCTCGCACGGCTCGCGGAGGGCGGTATGCGGGACGCCATCTCGATGCTCGACCAGGTCTCCTCCGCCGGTTATCCAGAAATTGGCGAGGACGAAATATTCTCCGCGCTCGGTCTTGCCGGTTACGGCGACTCGGTCGAAGCGGTCCGCGCCATCGCCGCCTGCGACGCGCACTCCGCGCTCGGCGTACTCGCCCGCGTCTACGAGGCGGGCGAGGACATCCCCGCATTTCTCGGCGAACTCTCCCGCCTGCTGCGCGACCTCGTCGTGCTCCGCTCAACCGGCGACTTCTCACTCACCTCCGGCAGCTACCGCACCGACGAACTCACCTCCATCGATATGGACCCCGCCCGGCTCCGCCTCGCGCTCGACACGGTCAGCGACACCCTGCTCCGCTTGCAGCGCAGTATCGACCGGCGGTTGGACGCGGAGCTCTGCCTGCTCCGCCTATGTGACCCGTCCCTCTCCTCCCTCACCACCACACCCGCCACCCTCACGTCATTCGAGGAGAGGCTCTGCGCGCTCGAGCGGGCGTTCAGATCTGGTGCGAGACCCGCCGTGACCCCCGCGGTCACCCCGGCAGCAGTGCCGGCGCCCACACAAACCACCACTTCCGCACCCAAAACCGAACCTGCTCAGCCGGGAGAATCCGAAACATCCGAAACATCCGCAGCGGCGGCTGCGACCGAAGGTGCGTCTGCCACGACAGGAACCCCCGGCGCGCTCGACGAGCAGACCTGGCGGGCGATACTCGACGCGGTCTCGGCACAGCTCTCGAAGCCCGACCTGTTGCAGCTCAAGCGGCTTCCTGTTCCCTCCCTCAGCGGCGACGTACTCACGCTGGACACGCGCGAGGCGTTCGTTCATGCCCAGCTCTCCCGCGGCGACATCGCCCCCGCGCTCGGGCGTGCGGCGGGCGAGGTGCTCGGTACGCCGGTCACGGTGCGTCTGAGCGCTCCGGCAAGTGAGGAGGAGAACAGGATGAAACGGCTTGTGGACAAGTTTTCAAAATTCGACAACTTTGAAATAATATAATACAGTACTAATATAGTGAGGTATTGAGCTATGGCAAGAAAGTTTCCAAACATGCCCAAGCAGCCCTCCGGCGCGAACATGATGAAGCAGGCACAGAAAATGCAGCAGGACATGCTCGCGCTCCAGCAGGAGATGGAGCAGCGCGAGTTCGACGCGAGCTCGGGCGGCGGCGCGGTGCGCGCGGTGGTCACCGGTAAGAAGGAGCTGGTCTCGGTCGAGATATCGCCGGACGCGCTCGACCCGGAGGAGCTCGAGATGCTCCAGGACATGATAGTCGCCGCGGTCAACGAGGCGCTGCGCAAGGCGGACAGCACAATGGACAGCGAGATGTCAAAGATAACCGGCGGTCTGAACATTCCCGGTCTGATTTAGCGATAGCGGGGAGAGAATATGCAACATTTTCCCGCACCGGTCGAAAAGCTCATCGACTGCTTTGCGCGGCTTCCCGGCATCGGGCGAAAGACGGCGCAGCGGCTCGCGTTCCACCTGCTCTCGCTTCCGGCTGAGGAGGCGGAGGAGTTTGCCGCCGCCATAACCTCCGCAAAAAGCGAGGTCGGGTTCTGCAAATTCTGCCAGAACCTCACCGTCGGCGAGGTCTGCCCGATCTGCTCCTCCCCCACGCGGGACAGCTCGGTCATCTGTGTCGTAAGCGACCCCAAGGACGTCGCCGCCATTGAGCGCACCGCCGAGTACAGCGGGCTTTACCACGTCCTGCACGGCGTCATCTCCCCGATGAACCACATAGGTCCGGATGACATCCGCATCCGCGAACTGCTCGCCCGCCTCTCCGGCGGTGGCGTGCGCGAGGTCATCCTCGCCACCGACCCGGACACCGAGGGGGAAGCCACCGCGCTCTACATCTCCCGCCTGCTCCGCGGCGCGGACGGTCTGCGGGTCACCCGTCTCGCTTACGGCATCCCGATAGGCGGTCACCTCGAGTTCACCGACGCCGCCACCCTCGGTCGCGCGATAGAAGGTCGCCGCGAAATATAAAAACCGGAGCCCGAAAAACCGGGCTCCTTAAAAACCACAAAAAGCGGAGGGAAACCCCTCCGCTTCTCTTTGTTTTGACTTTTTCGCTTTACAGCTCCTGCGGGATCCGATAGTCCGACTGCCAGCTTCCAAGCTGCTGCGGAACACCGGTGTATGCGCCGGTCGATATCTTTACCATACCGCCGTTATGAAGCATTACCTCCGCTATCTCGGTGTTCTTACGGACACCACGCGTGCTGCCCTCGTAAAACCCCGGCTTATCCCAGCGGATAGCCGCAATATCGTCCCGCCATATTATCTTCTTGCCGGTGAGGCTGACGATCACAATGGCATTCTCATGCAGCATTATGTGGCAGTATGTCATCTGAAGAATAACATAGAGAACAAGCAGACCGCACACCGCCGCAACGACCCACTGTATCCACTCCATATTCGCAGTGACCTCATTTGTCGGCAGCACCACAAACGCTATCAGCGCAAGCGCGACCGCCGGATACAGCAGCGGTATGTTACAGGCAGAGTTCGTTTTGATTATGTACAGTTTGTTGCCAAGTTCGCGTTTGGTAGATTTTTCCACTATTATTTCCCCCTTAGCAATTTTAATAAATGTAATATACCACAGTATTCGGATATATACAAGTATAATTTTTGTTTGATTTGCGTTCATTCACGCAGTTTAAATTTTCCGAGCGACTGTCCGTTCTCCGACATCAGGCGGCGCAGCTCTCTGAGCACCCTGACGGCGAGCGGTGCTGCAATTGCAAGCGAGAGTATGTCGCTTACCGCCTGCGCCGACGCAAGCCCGTTCTCCCGGAACAGCAGCGACATCACGACCACCGACGGAATAAAGCAGATACCCTGCCGCGCAAGGCTGAGCACCGCCGCTCCGACCGCCTTCCCGAGCCCCGCATAGGTCATGTTGACCACGACCACCCATGCGTGCACCGGCATTACGAGGCATTGCAGGCGTATCGAGAGCGAGCCTATGTCTATTGTCTCCTTCGTCTCGGAGAATAGCCGCATTATATTCGGTGCGAATATGCCCGCGACAAGCGAGATAACGCTTATCACGACCACTCCGGTAATAGAGGCGAACCGAAACGCATCGGTGACCCGGTCGTACCGCTTTGCGCCCCAGTTGAACCCCGCCACCGGCTGGTAGCCCTGACCGTAACCTATTATCGCCGAGCCAACAAACATCATTATGCGGTTGACCACCGATATCGCCGCGAGCGCCGCGACGCTGAAACCCATCGCAACATTGTTCGTCACTATCGTCGCCACCGACATGAACCCGGTTCTCATCAGCGTCGGCATACCCATCTTCACGACCTCCGCCGCAAGCGCGCGCCGGTACCCGAACCGCTTCGGCGAGAGGCTGAGCACGGTTTTCCGCCGCAGGTACGGCATGAGCAGTATGCAGAAGCTGATAAACTGCGATATTGCGGTCGCGGCGGACGCTCCCGCAACCTCCCACTTGAACACGAATATGAAGAGCGGGTCGAGACCGAGGTTTATCACCGCGCCCGCTACGACCCCTACCATCGACAGCGCCGCGCTCCCCTCCGCCCTCAGGCACTGGTTGAGCGTGTACTGCGAGGTCATGAACGGCGCGGCGAGCAGTATATAGGTCGCGTAGTCCTTCGAGTACCTGCGCACCGCCGTGTACATCTCGTACTTCGCGTCGTCAACACCAAGCCACACCGACGGCTCGTCCGACCCGAGCAGCCGCAGCATCGGCTCCATGAATATCGTGCCGAACACCAGAAGCGCCGCCCCGAGCATAAACGAGGTCGCAAACGTCGTCACGAGCGTCCGCTCCGCGTCCTCTATGCGGTTCGCACCTATCAGGCGCGCTATAAAACTGTTCGCACCGGCTGCAAGAGCCATGCCGACCATCTGTATTACCGACATCACCGACATGTTCACGCCCACCGCACCGGTCGCCGCGTCCCCAAGCGAGCTTACGAAGAATGTGTCCGCCATGTTGTAAAACGACATGACAAGCATACTTATTATCGTCGGCACCGCCATCCGCGGTATCAAACTGGATATCGGAGCCGTGAGAAGCATCGTGCGTCGGTCAATTTTCTGAGCTGCCAAACTATTCGCCCCCTTTATAGTTGCTTATTCTACCATCTCGCATCCCTTTTTTCAAGCGCAATGCGCCCATATTTTCCGGCATGCGGGCAAGGTCGCGTTTTTTCTCACCGATTTTAAAAAAACACTTGCATTTTCTCCCGAGTTCTGCTATTATAGTTTAGCTTGTGTTATATGTCACAGTTGTGTTCTGTTTATTCCGCCGCTCAGGCGGCGATTCTGCCAGAAGGAGGTTTGAAGAATGGCAAAGTGCGATTTCTGCGGAAAGGGTGTCACCTTCGGCATTAAGGTATCTCATTCCCATCGCCGTTCGAACAGGATGTGGAAGCCGAACGTCAAGCGCGTCAAAGCCATGGTCAACGGGTCTCCGTGCCATGTCTACGCCTGCACCAGGTGCCTCCGTTCGGGCAAGGTTACCCGCGCTATCTAATCAAGCGACAGAAAGGCTGCGCCGCTTCATGCGGCGCAGTTTTTGTTTGTCCGCCGTTATTAACAATTTGTTCACCGGTAATTTATCAGGCGTTCACCATCGCACCCCGCAAAGGTGGTATAAATATATTGCTGGTGGAGATAACCTCCTCCTACACACAAACTATCTTCCAATTCACGACTGAAAGGAGGTCGAAAGGTACAGAACCAACCATTGCCACTATGGAGATTACGCTATGCAGATAATGAAAAGTGATGCCTTCTTTGCGGCGTATGTACTTTGCAGGAGCCTTATGAGAGGTCCGGAATACATTGACGCCATTACAGATCCGAAAACTTATACCAGCTCCGGGGAGACCCTGGAAGCATCTCCCCCGGCTGATATGTCTGAAAAAGAGAACAATGAATAGAACAACTCTCCGGAGGCTCTTCCGCCTCCGGAGAGTTTATGTTTGCCGCACACAAATTTACCATTTTATCTTGACATGCCAGGTAAACCATGCTATTATAATCGGGTATCCGGGTGTGGCGCAGCTGGTAGCGCGCTTGACTGGGGGTCAAGAGGCCGCAGGTTCAAGTCCTGTCACTCGGACCATCGTCGGAGCAAAGTTCGCTTTGCTCCGACGTATTTTTTTGCCTGCGCAAAGTTTCTGTCATTCGCCACAATTGACCGTTTCCAACGTCAGGAAGTATAATCGCTTATCTGAATTT
>CALXFK010000096.1 GCA_944387575.1 uncultured Clostridia bacterium | reverse complement strand
TAGGCAAAAAAACATCGGGGATATTTCAACTTAAAGTTGAAATATCCCCGTAAATTAAAGGCAAAGGGGACACTTTACCCCCTTCCACTTTCTCCGCTGCTCTATTGCAGAAGCATTCTTCGCGTTTTTGCCAGTCTGACCGGGGAGCCTTGCAGCTCCCCGGTATTTTATAACTTAATTTAATTTTCCTTGTTTTTACTTCTTGGCTTTCGGGTTGCTCCCCGGAGAGGGCATCGGCTTGAGCCGCTTGACATTTGCGACTATCTCGCGGTCAAAGTCGTACCTTGCCTCGCTCTCGCGGTCGAACACCATCGTCGCCTCCGACCCGGTGCGGTACGGCGGCCAGTCGGGCAGGTATTCGTTTGCGGGGTTGCCGGTGCGCGCAAAGTTCACCCACGCGCCCGCGACCTGTGCCTCCAGCTTCTCGGTGACTCCCGGGATATTATTTACCGGCACAAGGTCTACATTGTGGAACGCGAACGGGATTTCGGCACAATGCCATGCGGGAGTTCCGCCGTTGAGCGCCGAATCGAGCGCAAACACATACGAGAACGTATCCGCCCCTCCGGCGGCGGCACGCATGTCGAGATAGGCGATGGTTGGCTCGCGGAAGAAGTATTCGAGCGCCGCGACGTCCACGATGCTCTTGCCGGGGTACGCCTTGCGGAACAGCTCGACCATCATCTCCGCATCCTCACCGTACTTCCCGCGGACTATCTCCATCTGCTCCGCCTCGCTCAGCGAGTCCTTATTTCCTATCGGGAAGCCGAAGCCAAACTCCGCGAAGGTCGAACCGACGATGACCGGAATGGTCTTTGCATGCTCAGTGAGCCCGACGTCGAGCGAGTTGCCGACAAACCAGTCGTTCGGCAGAGGCGCAAATCCGGTGTTGTTGCCCTTCTCGTGCTGGGCGGGAATGACCGCCTTGTAGGCGCGCACAAGCTCGGAATACGGCACGGTTTCAAGTCCCCCCGGTCCGTCCAGCCCGAGCTCTGCTATCATCCCCTCCGCTATCTCGCGCCACCCCTGCGGGTCGCTGTGCGGCATCCCGGCGCCGGGCCACATGCCGCTCTCTATTATCGCCCTATGAAAAAGACCGTCAGCCGCCGGCGTCTGCATCAGGTCGTGCACCTTTCCGCCGCCGCCCGACTGTCCGAATATCGTCACGCAGTCCGGGTCTCCCCCAAATGCCTCAATGTTGTCCCGCACCCACTCGAGCGCCGCAACTATGTCCGCCTGACCGAGGTTCGCGCTGTTCCAATACCTGTCCCCGAACGACGAGAGGTCGAAGTATCCGAGCAGGTTCAGGCGGTGGTTCAGGCTCACGACCACCATGTCCCCGAACTCGGAAAGTGCAGTGCCGTCGTACGCGACCATCTCCACCGACGACCCGCCGACATACGCGCCGCCGTGTATCCACACAATGACCGGCTTCTTGGCGCCGCGGTCGAGCGACTGCGTCCATATGTTGAGATACTGGCAGTCCTCCCCCTCCGGCCAGAAGCGGTGCGGGGTGACTATCCCGTCCGGTCTGCCCGGATCCATAAGCGGGGCTGTGTACCCATACGCGAGCGCGTCGCATATGCCGTCCCACGCCTCGACCGGCTCGGGCATACGGAAGCGCGCGGCATTCGCGTACTTAATGCCGTGGAAGGTGAACGTACTGCCAAACTTGAACCCGCGTATCTTCCCCTTCGTGGTCTCTGCCACCGGATAATCGGGCAGGCATATAAATTCTTTTCCCATGTCTTTTCTCCTTTTCCGCCGTTTGGCTGCTTTATTTGGTCACACTAATGTAATACATTTTACATCATTCCAGTCGCATCTGCAACTGCTTTTTTATTCTTGAGCGGCTATGTGATAAAATCACTGAAGCTCCGCAAAATATGGGGTATACTGCGCACATAAAAAACGACCAACAAGGAGGACAACAAAATGTCGGTTATCAATATCACTAATTCGAATTTTCAGCGCGAAGTTATGGAGAGCGACCGCCCGGTCCTCATCGATTTCTGGGCGAGCTGGTGCGGACCCTGCCGCATGGTCTCCCCGATAGTGGACGAGATCGCGGACGAACGTCCAGACATCAAGGTATGCAAGGTCAACGTGGACGAGCAGCAGGAGCTCGCGGCACAGTTCGGCGTCATGAGCATCCCCACCCTCGTTACCATGAAGGGCGGTCAGATCACCGGACGCACCGTCGGCGCCCGCCCGAAAAGCCAGATAGTCGCGATGCTCTAACGCCTGGCAAAATCCTTTGTGAGCCGCGCGGGGTCGGTGAGCTCCACCGTCCCCCGCGACAGCTTTACGAGCCCCTCGCTTTGGAAGTAGCGCAGCATCCGTGTTACCACCTCCCGCGCGGTTCCGAGGTGGTTTGCTATCTTCTCATGTGTCAGATGGAGCAGTGTGCTCTGCTCTATCGCGCTCTCCGAGAGCAGGAATTCGGCAACCCGGCTGTCGAGGCTCTTCCACATTATCTGCTCGACAAGCCACATTACCTCCGAGAACCTGCCGCTCATCAGCTCGTTTGTATAGTTGGCAAGCGGGGCGGAGTGCTCCATTATCTCGCGGTATACATTCGGCGGTATCACCCAGAAGGTGCTGTCCTTCTCCGCCTCCACCGCTATGTCGAACTGGATATTATTGAGCATACAGGACGCGGACAGCAGGCAGACATCCATTTCAAACAGGCGGTATATCGTTATCTCCCTGCCCTCGTCGGACAGTATATACGCGCGGAGCTGCCCCGAACAGACCACGATAAGACCGAGGCAGTCCTGTTCACCGCCGTATATCAGCGTTCCCGCCGGGACACTGCGGCTCACTGCCGTCCGTTCGAGTTTTTCCCTGTCGCCGTCGGTGAGCTTGTCCCACGGCGGAAATGCCTCCGAAATCTTCATACGTCTCCTTCTGCCGCGTCGGCGGTATTGACATCGCGTGCGGCATATATTATATAATATATTATTACAGCCAGTGACTGTTATTCGCTGATTCGGGCTCCGGCAGCGCCGGAAACCGGTACAAGGGGTACGAAAATGGAACATATTTATGACATGATAGTGGTCGGCGGCGGTCCTGGCGGCTACACTGCCGCCCTTTACGGGGTGCGCGCCGGGCTGGACACGCTCGTCGTCGAGAAGATGTCCGCAGGCGGTCAGATGACGCTCACCACCCAGATAGACAACTACCCCGGCTTCGAAAACGGGGTGGACGGAAACGAACTCGGTGAAAAAATGCGGCTCGGCGCCGAGCGTTTCGGTGCAAAGACCGAATATGCCGAGGTGCTCTCACTGGAGCTCGAAGGCGAAATCAAAAAGGTAGTGACGAGCACCGGCGAGCTGCTTTCACGCACCGTCATTCTCGCTACCGGAGCTTCCCCGCGCAGGCTCGGAATACCGGGCGAGGCAGAGTTCACCGGGCTCGGCGTGAGTTACTGCGCCGCGTGCGACGGGATGCTCTACCGCGGTCGGACGGTCGTGGTTGCAGGCGGCGGGAACACCGCCGCGCATGACGCCATCACGCTCTCCCGCATATGCGAGAAGGTCATCGTCATTCATCGCCGCGACACTCTGCGCGCCTCCCGCGTCTACCACGAACCGCTTGCGGCGGCAAAGAACATCGAATTTCGCTGGAACAGTGCTATCACCGAGATCCACGGCGACGACATCGTGAGCGGTGTCACAATAAAGGACCTCAAGACCGGCGAGACCGGCGAGCTTGAGTGCGGCGGCGTATTCGTGTGCATCGGGCGAGAACCGGCAAGCGCGCTCGTGCGCGGCAAGCTCGAGTGCGACGAGACGGGATACGTTATCGCGGACGAGACGACGCGCACCGCGATACCGGGGGTCTACGCCATAGGCGACCTTCGCACAAAGCCGCTGCGCCAGGTGGTGACCGCAGCCGCAGACGGAGCGACCGCAGCACACTTCGCCGAGCAGTACCTCACCGAGGCGGCAGGTAGATAATGCAGTACTTTATATCGTTTCTTGAGGGGATAATCACCTTCATATCCCCATGTCTGCTGCCGATGCTTCCGATATATATCTCATACTTCGCAGGCGGCGGCGAGCGCAGCACACGGCGGACACTTGCCGGCGCGATAGGGTTCGTGCTCGGGTTCACCATCGTTTTCACCGCGCTTGGGGCGCTCGCCGGGACGCTCGGCAGCTTCCTTCGGGCTCACCAGACGGCGGTCAATATCGTATCCGGCGCGGTAGTCATCCTGTTCGGCTTGAGCTTTCTCGGAGTGTTCCAGCTTAACATATTCCGCGGCGCGAACGGATCGTCCCTGCCGCAGTCGCCCGGGTTTCTGTCCTCGCTTCTGTTCGGCGTGATATTTTCGGTAGGCTGGACGCCGTGTGTCGGCGCATTTCTCGGCTCCGCACTCATGCTCGCTTCACAGCAGGGGCATGTCCTTGTCGGGGTGGCGATGCTGCTTGCGTACTCGCTCGGTCTCGGCGTTCCGTTTCTGCTGAGCGCGGTGCTCATTGACCGGCTCAAGTCCACATTCGACTGGATAAAACGAAATTACAGGGTTATAAACGCGATCAGCGGCGGGCTGCTCATCGTCATAGGCGTGCTGATGGCTACCGGACTTCTCGGACGCCTGCTCGCCCTACTGAGTTAGGAGAGAGAAAATGAACAAGAAAATGCTCATTTGGGTTATCGTTCTGTTCGCGGCGGTCATCGGCGGCGCGTATCTCCTGTACATCAATCTCGCTGGCGACGCCACCCCCGGACTGAGCGTAAACGCAACACCTACCCCCACACCTTCGACCAACACAAACACATACGGGGACGCGGAAGAGGGCGACGGCGAGAACGCGGAAGAGGGCGGCAGCGAGAGCGCGCAACAGGATGCCGGCGAGGACGCGGAACAGGTCGAGGCTCCCGATTTCACCGTCGAGAATGCTGAGGGCGAGAGCGTACTCCTGTCC
>CALXFK010000095.1 GCA_944387575.1 uncultured Clostridia bacterium | reverse complement strand
AGGCGTGCGCGTATGTAATAATATATACGAAAACGTTTACGTGAACTCGCATATGATTACATATAGAGTTTAAATAACGAAAGGAAAGGGATAACATGAAAGACGGAAAATGCGCAATAGCTATTGTAGGCTGCGGAGGAATGGGCGGAGGTCATGCGATCGCCATAGGCAGCGGAACAGGCGACGCGGTGTGGAACGCCACCAAAATAACCGATGCAAAAGCGGTAAACGACGGCGTTACCACCGATATATCGAAGAAGCTCGTTCTCGCGGGCGTGTATGATATTGATCCTGCGCGCCAGAAGTGGGCTGCGGATATGGGGTTTTACAACTATCCGAGTTATGAGGCGATGCTCGCCGACCCGGATGTTGATGTAATACTGGTTGCCACTCCGAACCACCTGCACCATGACCTCGCGATCGCCGCGATGCGTGCCGGAAAGCATGTCTTGTGCGAGAAGCCGGTCATGCCGACGAGCGCCGAGCTTGAGGATGTCATGCGGGTCGCAAAGGAGACCGGGAAGGTTTTCTATCCGCGTCAGAACAGGCGTTGGGATAAGGACTTCCTCATAATCAAGAAGATTTATGATGAGAAACTGCTCGGAAACACCTTCAACATTGAGAGCCGTGTTCTTGGTTCGCGCGGAATTCCGGGCGACTGGCGCGGAGTGAAGGAGTACGGCGGCGGAATGATGCTCGACTGGGGCGTCCATCTGCTCGACCGTCTGCTCATGATGGTTCCGGAAAAAGTAAAGCGCGTTTTCTGCTCGCTTACTCATATAACGAACGACGAGGTCGATGACGGATTCAAGATGCATCTCACTTTCGAGAGCGGTCTTACTGCTGTCGTTGAGGTCGGCACCTGCCACTTTATCAACCTTCCGCTCTGGCTCATAGCTGCCGACAGCGGCACCGCTGTTATACATAGCTGGGCAAACGACGGTAAGATGGTGCGTCTGAATACCTGGGAGGATAAGGATGCAACCCCGATACTCGCGGGCGAGGGTCTCACCAAGACCATGGCTCCGCGCCAGGGTCAGTCCATTGAGGAGCTCGAGCTTCCCGACGTGGTTTATGACCGCAATGAGCTCTATTCGAACCTTGTTGACACTATCAACGGCACTGCCAAGCAGATAGTCACTCCCGAGCAGGCGCTCCGTGTGCTCAAGCTCATGGAAGCTGCTTTCGAGTCCTCTGAGAAGGGTATCGTCGTAAACTTCGAGTAATAAGTGAATGCCGAACAGCGGCAGCCGTGGGGCTGCCGCTGCTTTTCTTCTTTTTATTTATCTTTTGTGAACCAGACCTGACGAGAATTATCGCTGCGCGGAGTATTTTGCGCCATAACGCCGACGAGCGAATGCGGTTGGTACAGTTCCTCGAGGTATGCGCACTCCCCGGGTGTCAGTTTCAGTTCCACTGCACGTGCCGCGCCCTCGATATGGTGCGCCTTTGTCGCGCCAACTATCGGCGCCGCGCTGTGTTCGAGAAGCCAGGCAAGCGATATTTCGGTCATGGTCACGCCTCGGCGGTCTGCCAGTTCAGCAACCCTCGCGATGATTGGAGCGTCTATGTCACGTGTCACGTCGTACTTGAGAGCTGCATAGTTATCTTCGGCGAGCCTGCGCGTGTTCTCTCCGGGTAGCCGTGACAGTCGCCCGCCGGCAAGCGAGCTGTACGGCGTGAGCGCTATGTTTTCATCTGTACAGTAGGGGATCATCTCCCGCTCCTCTTCCCGGAAAATGAGGTTGTAGTGCCCTTGAACCGAAATAAACCGCGCGAATCCCTCGCGCTCTGCAAGTGCGTTTGCCTTGGCAAGCTGCCACGCAAAGCAGTTTGATATACCGATATACCTGACCTTGCCTGCCTGTACCGCATCGTTCAGCCCCTCCATTATCTCGTGAAGCGGGGTGCGATAATCCCACATGTGGCAGATATAGAGGTCGATATAATCGAATCCCAATCGATGCAGACTTTCATCCAGCATTCGACGTACGTGTTTGCGTCCGTCCACCCCGTCGGCTATCTCGCTGTCGCTGCGCGGGAGAAATTTTGTGGCGACTACCAGCTCATCCCGTCGTGCGGATGCAAGAGTCCGAAGTGCCCGACCGAGATACTGTTCACTTGTACCGCTCTGGTAGGACGGAGCAGTGTCAAAGAAGTTGACCCCAAGTTCCAGGGCGTGAGCAATTATTTCGCGTGATTGCGTCTCGTCCAGTGTCCAGCTGTGCTGACCGCGTGCCGCATCACCGAATCCCATGCACCCCATGCAGATGCGGGAGACCTTCAGGTCGGAATTGCCAAGTTTGATGTATTGCACACTTTCACCTCCGGCTTTAAATGTGTATGTAATTATTGTACTCCGCGCGAGGTGAAATGTAAAATACCGAATAATTATCGCCTGAAATACAATGTGGGCATGGCACAGGGAGAAAGTCCCCGCAAACCGTTCATCCGGCTCGCGGGGACTTTTTGTTGTATTGGGTGCGCGGGGAATGTGCGAATACGTGGGTGTGTGGGTGTGGTTTGCTGTGGTGGTGAATTTATTTTTCAGACTGCGCGACCGGCAGGCGAACAAAAACCGTCGTGCCCACCCCTTCACGTGAGGAAATTTTCAGCTCGCCAGAGTGGAGGTCGACTATATCCTTTGCAATGGACAGACCTAGACCACTGCCACCAGCTGCGCGGCTGCGTGCCTTGTCCACCCGGTAAAACCGCTCGAAGATACGGTCGAGTGAATCCTGGGGGATACCTATGCCATTGTCGCTGACCGATACACAGGCGTAGCCCGGCTCGGAGTAGACCCGCATCTCTATCTTGCCACCGTCCGGGGTATACTTTATCGCATTTGAGAGGATGTTCACAAGCACCTGCTCGATGCGGTTGACATCGCACATGACGAGCCCTGGCTGGTCGGACAGGTCGAGCGAGAGGTCGTGACCGCGCTCCTTTGCGGAAAGCTCCATCGCAAGGCAGACCTTTTGTGCGATCGCAGACAGGTCGTGCAGCTCGAAATTCTTCGCGCCGCGGTCATGGTCGAGCCGGGAAAGGGTGAGAAGGTCGCTTACGATGTGTGTCATGCGGTCGCTCTCCCCGATGATGACACCGAGAAAGTTACGCTCGGTGTCGCGGTCGAGGTCGTCGGTATCGTATAGGGTCTCGGCGTAGCTCTTAACGTTTGTGAGCGGGGTGCGCAGCTCATGGGAAACGTTTGCGACGAACTCGCGCCGTGAGTTTTCTAGCTTTGTCTGCTCCGTCACGTCGTGGACGACCGCCATTATACCGGCGTCTGCGCCGTCGCCAAACGGAGCGATGTACGCCCGGAGGATAAGCCCGTCCCGCTCGATATCGCACTCCGCACACCCGCCCGCGCGGATCGCGAGTGCGGTTTCCCAGCTCAGTTGCTGCCCGAACAGGTCGTCATATCGCTTGCCGCTCCAGTCTGAGTCCTCCAGTGCGAGCATCTTCTGCGCAGCGGGGTTTATCTGAGTTATTTCGCCGGACATCGCAAATGCACACACTCCGTCGGTCATGCGAAGAAAGAGGGTCTCCAGTTTGTTGCGCTCGCTCTGCATGGTCTCGAGGGTGGTCTCGAGGCGCTCTGCCATGTCGTTGAATGTTTCGGTCAGTACACCAATCTCGTCGGCAGCCGAGCTTTCTATCCGTCCCTCATACCGCCCGGACGCGAGCCGCTCGGCGCTGCGGGTGAGCCACTCTATCGGGGTGGTTATCGTCTTTGAGAGCAGGAACGCGAGTACCACCGAGATCGCGAGCCCGAAGAAGAGAGACTCAGTTATTATTACAAAAAGCTCGCTTGTAAGCTCACTTGCGCGCAATTTCGAGTCGCGGATGTACACAATGTAGCTGGTGTCGCCACCGTCTATCGGGACTGCGACGTCCATGAATGTACCTGTGACGGTGCGCGCGTCACCAACCTCACCGCTGAGTGCGGTGAGAATATTCGGCGCAAACGCAAACTCGGGCGAAGCCTCCCCTGAACCAGTAAGAAACGCGCCGGTTTTACCGTCGAGCACATAATAGTTTCGGCTGTACAGGTCGACGCCGAGCGTACCGGAGTAGGCGCGCAGCACATCGCTGAGCGCCTCCGCCCCGTTTCCGCTGCGCGCCGCGGCACGCAGGTCGCTTACAAGCTCGCTCGACTGCGAGAACGCCGTCGCCATCTGGCTTGTGAATTCGCTCAGGTGGTATGTTCCTATGCCGTTTATAAGGAATGTGCCGGTGACCGCCATTATCGCTATCATTAGGAGCACCAGCACCAGCATCAACTTTGTGTGCAGATTTCGCAGCATTCGCTATGCTCCCGTTCAAGCCTCCGGCTCGGCAAACATGTATCCCGCGCCCCGGCGTGTTATTATATACTTCGGAGTGGATGGGTCACGCTCGACCTTTCCACGCAGACGGTTTACCGTCACATCGACGGTACGGTCGTCGTCGCCGCCTAGGCTCGTGTAGTTCCAGACCCGCTCCATAAGTTCTCGACGGCTGAATACCTGACCGCGGAATCGCGCAAGAAAGCTCAACAGCTCAAACTCGCGCGCCGTGAGTCCGAGTGCCTGCCCGTTTCGGTATGCGTCCATCGCGCGCCCATCTATGCGCAGTTCGCCGACCTCCAGAAGCTCGCCGTGTGCTGCGTCCGTTCGTTCACCGGTATCGGACTGAGATTGCGACTGCGAGGATATGGCGCTGCGGCGCAGGTTTGCGCGCACACGCGCCTGGAGCTCACGCATCGAAAAGGGCTTTGTGATATAGTCATCCGCACCAAGCTCGAGCCCGAGAACGCGGTCGTTCTCTTCCTCCCGTGCTGTTACCATTATCACCGGCATCTGTGCGCCCTTCGCCCTTAGACGGCGGCATACCTCAAAACCGTCCATTTTAGGAAGCATCACGTCTAGCAGGATTAGGTCGGGCAGGTCGCTGAGTGCGAGCTCATAGGCGCGCGTCCCGTCCTGTGCGGTGAGGATCTCGTAGCCCTCGCGCGCAAGATTGAAAACTATGATGTCGCATATCGACTTTTCGTCCTCTACAACAAGTATCTTTGCCATTTTTCCCTCCGAATTTATTCCACTCCAAGGTGTGCGCATGCGCGAAGGACTGCGATATTCGTCTTTGCGTCCTCTATTTCGCCCGAAAGGCAGCGCTTGCGCAGTTCGGAAAGCGGGATCCTCTCGATTTTTAGGAACTCGCCCTCGTCCGGCTGTTCACCTACATACTCAAGTCCGGTCGCGAGATAGAGCCATAGCGTCTCTGAATAGACGCCGGGGCTTGCAGCGACCCGACCGAGTGCCTCAAAACCGCTGCACACACACCCGGTCTCCTCGCGGAGCTCGCGCCGCGCAGCCTGCGCCGGGTCCTCGCCTAGCTCGAGCTTTCCCGCAGGGACCTCGAGCATCTCACGTCCCATTGCGTATCGGTACTGCCGCACCATAAGCGCATTCATCCGTTCGTCGACCGCAACTATCGACACCCCGCCGGGGTGTTGAACGACCTCACGCACTGCGCTCGTGCCGTCCGGCAGCTCAACTGTGTCCTGACGGACATCAATTATTATCCCGTGAAAAACTGTCTTTCTTTCAAGCTCTCGCTCGGTGAGATCAAGCTCCATCAAAGGTCACTCCGTATCACAAAATCAGAAAAATTTTACTATAATTGTATTGTATCACACAATGCCACGTTGCGCACCTGTTTTTTAGTGTTTTTTGCGTGTTGACACCTACTTGGCGCTGGTCTACAATAGTATCATACCGTGTTATACAGTTTTTAAGGAGTGATTTCGGTGAAACAACGTAGTGCGCTCAGCCAGATAGTGCTTATTGGTCTGATGGCGGCGCTGGTCTTTGTGTCCAGCCTTATAAGCATACCGGTTCCGTCGGTAATCGGCATCAGCCGTCTCCACCTCGGCAACATTTTCTGCCTGCTTGCCGGGTTTCTGCTCGGCGGCTGGCGCGGCGGACTTGCTGCTGGTCTCGGTTCGGCGATCTACGACATGACAAATCCCGCCTACATATCTGAGGCTCCCATCACGTTCATAAATAAATTCATGCTCGCGTTCGTCTGCGGCGTAGTCGCAAGTGCGCTCCATGCGTCTGGCACGGGGAAGGACGGGGTGCAGGGGCGCTGGTTCCGCTGCATTGTCGCGGCAGTTGCCGGGTCGCTGACCTACGTCGTGCTATACCTTGGCAAAGCCCTTGTGACCGACCTGTTCTTCCTGCGCACCGAGTGGGAGACCGCGATGATAGACTGCGGTACCCGAGCCGCCACCTCTCTCATAAACGCGCTCATCGCCGTGACGCTATCGGTGCCGCTCTACCGTGCGCTCGGCGTGGCTCTTCGCCGTGCACGGCTCGGGAAGTTTATCGAAGGGGTGTAAGAGGTGGGCGACCGCGGCTATCGAAACAGTACACTGTGCTACATTGAGCGGGACGGATGCTATCTCATGATGCACCGCATACGCAAGGAGCGAGATGTCAACCGCGACAAGTGGATAGGCGTCGGCGGCGGATTCGAGGCGGGGGAGAGTCCGGAGGACTGTGTCCTGCGCGAGACTATGGAGGAGACAGGGCTTCGACTGGTCTCGCCGAAGCTGCGTGGGATAGTCACCTTTGTATGTCCGCCTAGCCCGGAGGAGTACATGTTCCTTTTTATCGCGTCACGGTTCGAGGGTGAGCTCGTCGAGACGTGTGATGAGGGAGTACTCGAGTGGGTGCCAAAGGACCGGGTCGCTGAGCTGCCGGTGTGGGAGGGAGACAAGATATTTCTTCGCCTGCTCGCACAGGACATCCCGTTCTTCTCACTCAAGCTCTCCTACGACGGCGGAACGCTCGTGGAGGCGGTGCTCGACGGCGAACGGATAGTCTGAATATTTGAAAACCAAAACACGCAGAAATCCACATCGAAGAGTGGTATAAAAGAGAGAAGGGGGGGAAAGCCCCCCTTTTCTATTTGCGAGGACGAACAGGCGGCGTGTCCGCCTGTTCTTTTGCAATTTTGCCGCGCATATACTTCGGTATCCCGGCATATCGGAGGCGATGCGCATTGAAAATCAACCCCGCCACGCGGAAACTACTGCGCGCGGCGCTCATACTGCTACTCGCGGCGCTCGCGGCTGCTGCCGCATTTGCGTTCGCTGCCGCGGAGGCGTGGCTGATCCGCCACTATGCACCCGAGCTTGCCGACGACCCCGACTTCTGGCGCCGCATGAGTATGCTCGGCGCGTTCAGTCCAAGTGAACAGGGTGTGTCGCTACTCGTCGACCTCGACACCCTCACCCTCACTGTATACCGCGACGGCGAAGAATACAAGACCTACCCCTGCTCTGGAGGCAAACCCTCATCCCCTAGCCCAACCGGAGAGTGGGTCGTCACCTTTGTGGAGAGTTGGAACGAGGGGTTCGGTGGCACGTATATCGCGCTGAGCTGCCCGTGGGGAATGTACGGCATCCACGGCACTATTGAACCGTGGACTATCGGTAAAACTAACGCCTCTCACGGTTGTATACGAATGAAAAACGACGATGTTGCCGAACTTCGCACACTTGTCTCGTACGGAACTCGCGTATGTATACGACACAACTCCGCCCCATTCCGAACGATGAAGGACGGCTCACGCGGCAGCGATGTCGCTGACGCCCAGCAGCGCCTGATTGACGCCGGGTACCTCGCCGGAACCCCGGATGGCGTATACGGCTCCGCAACTTTCAGAGCGGTAAAACGTTTTCAATCCGACCAGGGTATTTTTGCCGATGGAGTGCTAGGTCGTGAAACCTATGACCGTCTCCTTGAAATCACTGATTGATCCGTATTTTATGGGTTTTAGCTACTTTTTTATGCACTGTTAATACATATGCGCACTTTTCCTCCGAGAACGCTATTTTGATTTTTTATGCGTTGTGCACAGTTTGAGTATGCTGATATTGTGCATATTTGAGTAAACGTAATATTGCAAAATTCAGAACAATACGGTATACTTCTACACGTAGCATGTGGTTTGCTTGGATAGCTGCTATCCATGATCCATTTGTTTTTTCCCCTTTTCTATATCTCTCGGGCCACCCTTTTAGGGCGGCTCACTTTTTTTGCTCACAAATTAATTTAATGATATATGGAACTTCGGACTTTGCACAGATTAGCGGTGTGATATGTGTCGTCGTTCACGTACAACCAGCACCGTTCTGGTGATGTGTAATAACTCAAACCATTTAGGGGGGCAGTACATGTGGTCGGTGTTCATGCTGAACCACGCGGGATGATTTGGTGTATGTTCACACAGACATTTTTGAACATAAAAAACAAGGACGCATATGCGTCCTTGGCAGAATCGACAGCCATCATGGTGGTGGGCATGGGGGCTGCCATATGGAGTGGTTTCCCCATGAAAGTATGGGGACGTTATAATAACTAAGGTTGCCAAATATGAAGAAAATTCAAGAAAGGACTTAAACTGCTGCGGAACCGGCTGTCTCTTCGATTACGCTGATATGATTCTCCTTACCGAATTTACGAAGTTCCTCCTTATATGTCTCGAAGAACTCACCCTCCTCATGCTTAAATAACATAAGTGGGGGGAAGCCGGCCGCCTCTATCGAAATCATTTCGCTTTCGATCTTTCGGAACAGCTTCTTTGCCTGCATAGGAGAGAACTTTATGCGCTGAACCTTTTCCGCGGGAACATGGAATGTTGAATAACCGTTGCCCATGCGCATAGCGAGAGTGATCTCGGTCTTGTCGTAGTACATGTGACGCTTCGCCATTGGTTCCATCCTACCTTCCGCCCCGCAAAGTGGGGCTCAACGTAATATTTGTTTATATTATACTACGACTTCCGGCAGAATGCAATATGAAGTAGTGGATCGATCAAAAATTTTTTGCGGTTTTACCGGGCGATGAGCGAGCTTTGTTCGTACCAGAATACCTTAGTGCGAGAGAAGTCGGGGTCGTAGCGGCGGAGGTCGTCCAGGCTCTCGTCCGACACCTCGTCGAGCACCACCGCCACCTTCCCGTCGCGCGGGTCGGGTATCTTCAGTACCTCGGTGACGTGCGGAAGTCTGCCGTCTGTCTGCAGCGCGTACAGCCAAAGCCGGAAGTCGTACAGTTCGCCCAGAGTGTACGTGCACTCGCGGTACTCGATGTTATCGAAGTGGATCACTGCTTCTATTTTTGCGCGGTTCTCCTCGCTGTTCTCGGTGAGGCAGACCACGAGCGACCCGCCCTCTATGTACGCCCCGCCGTAGAACCCGCCGTCCGCATACTCGGGGTAGGTCATGAACTCGGTTGTGAGCGCGTTCAGCGCCTCAGATGCTTCCTCCGACCAACCGGTGTACCACTCGGCATACTCAGTGTACCGCCCGTCGTCGGTGAGGTCTATCTCGCCCACATCCACTATCTCCCCGCGAAGCTCTTCGGGAGTGGAGAGCAGCAGTCCACCCCTCCACCAGAGCCCGCTGTCCGGGTCAAACTCGAGCTCGAGCGGCAGCGCACCGCCACTTACCGTCACCGTGCGGTCGGTCATAAGGACACTCTCCTGTTCGCGCCGCTCTACGCTCGCAAACTCGAGCTGCGCGAGCTCCGCAAACACTCCGTCCTCCATCTTTGCCTCGACCTCGACAAGCGCGCCTTCGTCGTCCACCCTCTCGCCGATCACGGTCACGCTTCCGCCGGAAGCTGGGACTCCGTATATCTCGAACACGTCCCCTAGCGTCGTGCCGTCCTCTGCCGGACTGTAGAAACTGTAAAGCTCGCCCGCGACTGCGACTATCGCGTCGCTGGCTCCCGCACGAAGAGCTTCGCTCCCGTCCTCGCAGATCCCCGCGACTGCCGCATCGCCTGGGTCGTCGAAGTCGTGACCGGTGTAGACGTAGTCGTACCAAATGTTGCCTATCTGCACGCGCACCGTCTTGAGCTCTATATCCTCGGCTGGCGGGGGAAGTCCGGGAAGTGCCTCGATTTCGGGCTGGGGATCGGGTTGCGTTTTATCCGTGTTCTTGCAACCGGGCAGGAGGAGCGCCGATGTGGTGACCACAACACACAGCAGCAATGCCGCGATCTTGAACCGTTTCATGTCAGCACCTCATCTCTCTTTTCTATCGCCGTTCCGTGACAGATTTCAATATCTTCCGTGGCGACCGATCTGTCCTTCCGTCTATATTGTACCAGACTACCTCAAAACAATCAACAAAAATTAGATATAAGGTTTGTGAAAAATGCGCATTGTTTACAAACAACGCGGGGGATATTGCGGTATGAGCAAGTATGTGTTACAAATAGTTTGAGAACGGTAGAAGGGACATAAAACCATGTACAACATATACGACAGCGAGGATTTTTTTGCGGCGTACGCGAAGATGGACAGGAGTGTGGGCGGACTTGAGGCGGCGGGGGAGTGGCACCAGCTAGCTCCGCTGATGGGCGAGCTTCATGGGAAGTCGGTGCTCGACCTCGGGTGCGGGTACGGCTGGCACTGTAAGTATGCCGCCGAAAACGGTGCAGCGGAGGTGCTGGGCATAGACATAAGTGAGCGTATGATAGCGACGGCGCGCGAGCGGAACGCGGACGCTAGGGTGCGCTACGAGGTGGGCGCTATCGACGGTTACGACTACCCGGAGGCGCGTTACGACCTTGTGCTGTCTAACCTTGCACTGCACTACATTGCTGACCTCGAGGGAGTGTACCGGAATGTGTGGCGGACGCTGAGGGACAGGGGAAGCTTCCTTTTCAACATCGAGCACCCGGTGTTCACCGCCGGAGTAAACGAGGACTGGGTGTATGACGCGGACGGACGCGTTCTCTACTGGCCGGTCGACCGGTACTTCTACCCCGGTGAGCGGTCAACGAACTTCCTGGGTCACCCGGTGAAAAAGCAGCACCACACGCTTACTCAGATACTAGCGCCGCTAATTCGACTCGGATTTGTAATTGAGGCGGTGGAGGAGGCCATGCCGGACGTGACGCTGCGCGAGATACTTCCCGACGAGATGCGCCGCCCGATGATGCTGCTCGTCCGGGCGAGAAAGTCCTGACTACACGTCGGAAGTATTTGCCCGGATGGTTTGCAGACGTTACAATTATTTTGATTGAAAAGCGAGCGAAGGGGGGGAGGATAGGATGCCTGCGGACATGAAAAGACAGATAGCTGAGGCGACGCGGACGCTTCTAATGGACAGGCACGTAAAGAAGCTTACGGTGAAGGATATTGTTGAGGAGTGCCACATTACGAGGCAGGCGTTTTACTACCACTTCGAGGGGATACCCGAGCTTTTCCGATGGATGACGGAGGGGTATTTCGAGCGGGTCATGCGGGAGACGATGGCGAAGGAGAGTATAGAAGATGGGCTTCGCTGTTTCTTTGTAATGGCGATAAACGCGATACCGTATTTTGAGCACGGGCTAGGCTCGAACTACGGAGAGGAGTTGGAGAGGCTGCTGCGCGAGTACTTCTTGCGCTACTTTGAGACGGCGTCCGAGCAAAGGAATTTTTTCCAGCATAGCACTCGTGCCGAACAGAAGATAATACTGCGCTACCACAGTCAGGCGATAATGGGGATGCTCCGTGAGTGGACCGAGGAGGATACCGAGCGGCTCGACGAGATAGTTCACACTGTTTACCGTATAATAATTGAGGGGGTCCCCTCGCGGGTGAAGGTGGATTAGGTTTTGAAATTTAATACCTGTCGGAATTGCCAGAGTGTAAAAAAACTTTACACTCTGGTCTTTTTTGTCTATACATTGCGGGAATTGTGATAATTGCGGTGCGATCGGTTCGCAGATACAATAGTGCCATAAGGAGGCGTCAATATGGCACAGGATGTTCTTGACGTGAAACTGAGTGAGCTGCGCGATGCGTTTGATCGGTTGGAGCTCCGCATACGCCTGAGCGAGACAGTCGGTCATGACCGGCTGCAACAGGATATAGAGGCGCTGCGGCGGGAGTGCGGCGAGACCGAGCGAAATATGCAGAGCGAACTTCTGAGTTCACACGCGGCGCTCGCGGCGATTCTTGCGAGCGCATATGGTCGGATGCACGAGACTGCGAAGTGGGTGGAGACTGAACTGAAGGAGCGCGCGGAGAGCCGCGTAGGGGCGGACGTCGGGGCGGTCGAGACGGCGGAGGAGAAGATACTGCTTGCAGAGTATGCACTTGACTTTGCAGTCCAGACGGCGAACAGGGCACTGCTGCTCGCGCTAGAAGCCATAGATAGTCAACTTGCCATACAGGAAAAGGAGAGATAGGTCATGAAAGAGGTAAAAAACCCTAAGAAACCGCTGATATATTACTACTGCATAGTGATGGCAATTGTATTGCTGTTCAATATATTCATTACCCCGATGCTCACCCACAGCCAGGTCGTTGAGGTCAGTTATGACACCTTCATGGACATGATAGACGAGGAGAATGTCGGCGTGGTACAGGTGGAGGACACCGAGATACTGTTCACCGACAGGGATGGGGCGGTGGTCTACAAGACCGCTCCCATGAACGACCCCACACTCACCGAACGGCTCCACGACTCGGGGGCGGAGTTCATGCGGGTGATAGAAGAACCCATCTCGCCCATCTGGAGTTTTCTTCTTACCTTTGTGTTGCCAATTCTGATTTTTGCTGCGCTTGGCAGGTACATGAGTAAAAAGCTCATCGAGCAGGCGGGCGGCGGCAAAAATTCAATGGCGTTTGGCATGGGCAAGAGCAATGTGAAGGTGTACGTGCAGTCCACCAAGGGCATCAAGTTTGACGACGTCGCAGGGGAGGATGAGGCGAAGGAGAGCCTCGCGGAGGTCGTTGACTACCTGCACAACCCGCAAAAATACAGCGAGGTCGGAGCGTCGATGCCGAAAGGTATCCTGCTTGTCGGTCCTCCGGGCACGGGAAAAACCATGCTTGCAAAGGCGGTGGCAGGCGAGGCGAACGTGCCGTTCTTCTCGATATCCGGCTCGGAGTTCGTTGAGATGTTCGTAGGTATGGGTGCTTCCAAGGTCCGCGATCTGTTCAGTCAGGCGAAGGAGAAGGCGCCCTGTATAGTGTTCATCGACGAGATAGACGCCATCGGTCAGAAGCGCAGCTCAGGCGGCGGGTACGGCGGCAACGACGAGCGCGAACAGACCCTCAACCAGCTCCTCACCGAGATGGACGGTTTTGAGGAGAACACCGGAGTCATAATCCTCGCCGCAACTAACCGTCCCGAATCTCTCGACCACGCTCTCACCCGCCCCGGACGCTTCGACCGGCGCGTTCCGGTGGAGCTGCCCGACCTCGCAGGACGCGAAGCGATACTCAGGGTACACGCGAGGAAAATAAAGACCGCGCAGGACGTGGATTTCCGCACGGTCGCGCGGATGGCTGCCGGAGCTTCTGGCGCGGAGCTCGCAAACATAATCAATGAAGCTGCCCTGCGTGCGGTGCGCAGTGGACGCACCGTCGTGACCCAAGCTGACCTTGAGGAGAGCATCGAGGTCGTGATAGCCGGGTACCAGAAGAAAAACGCCATTCTTTCCACCGATGAGAAACTCGTTGTCGCGTACCACGAGATAGGTCACGCACTGGTGGCGGCAAAGCAGACAAATTCCGCCCCCGTCCAGAAGATAACAATAATCCCGCGCACCTCAGGTGCGCTGGGCTACACCATGCAGGTGGATACCGGGGACAAATACCTGCTCGCAAAGGATGAGCTCGAGGACAAGATAGCCACCTACACTGGCGGACGCGCCGCCGAGGAGGTCGTGTTTGGACGGATAACCACCGGTGCGTCAAATGACATAGAACAGGCGACAAAGCTCGCCCGAGCGATGATAACCCGGTATGGCATGAGCGAGGACTTCGACATGGTAGCGATGGAGACGGTGCAGAACCAGTACCTCGGAGGGGATGCCGCGCTCGCATGTTCTCCCGCCACCCAGCAGGAGATAGACCGGAAGGTGGTCGAACTTGTGAAGCGGCAGCATGAAAAGGCAAAGAGTATCCTGGTGGAGAACCGGGAAAAGCTGGATAAGCTCGCCAGATTCCTCTTTGAGAAGGAGACGATAACCGGAGAGGAGTTCATGAATATCCTTTCGGGAGGGGAAAATAAATGAAGAAATACTCGGGCTTTGATTGGATGGAGCTGGCGGTCGGAATCCTACTCGTCCTGCTTGGAATATTCATTTTCGTCAAGCCGGATGTTGCGCTCACCGCGACTATGTTCGCATACGGTGTCACGGCGGTGGTAATGGGCGTGGTGGACATCATCCTCTACATTCGCGTGGAGCGGTACACCGGGTTCGGTCCGGTACTCGCACTTATCTCCGGAATACTGAGCGTGATGAGCGGGATAATGCTCGTCGTTTACCCAAAAACCGGTGTTCTCGTGCTCACCGTGCTATTCCCAATATGGTTCATCGCGCACTGTGTGTCCCGGCTTGCGCATCTTAATCGGATACGCTTCGTATCGGGCAGGGGGATGTACTATTTTACGCTCGTGGTCAACATCACAGGTATGATACTCGGTTTAATGATGCTGATGAGCCCGGTGTTTACACTGACAACAATACGGTATTTTGCGAGCGCATACCTTATCCTGCTTGGAATAGACAGCGTGACGGTAGCGCTGAGCCGCACCGGTACGCGCTTGTAGTCAGGCAGGCATAAAAAACAACACCGGCGGGGTATCCCGCCGGTGTTGTTTTCTGGTTTTCCGGTGTTGATGCGTTTATTGGTTTTAAATGTTCTGCATGAACCGCATGAGCATTGTCGCGAACTGCGCACGGGTCGCATAACCCTGCGGGTCGATGCTGCCGTCGTCCAACCCGGTGATTATTCCGGTCTCGACAGCCCAGCGCATTGCCGAAGCCGCATAGTCGCTGACATCCGCCGCGTCGCTGAATCCGCTGAGGTCGCCCGTGCTCTCCGGCATTCCGAGGTACCGCCAGAGCATCGTGACGAGCTGCTCGCGGGTGATGCGGAGCGAGAGGTTCGTGCCGTCCGAAATCCCGTTCGTGACCGCCCACTCTGCTCCGGCTGCATACCACGTGTCACCCGTCGAAGTGTCCACGCCGTCAAGCCGCGCGAGAACCGTGACTACCATGGCGCGGGTGACATCGGTGTTCGGCGAGAAGGAAGACTCCGACGTGCCTGAAAGGAGTTCGCGGCTAGAGACGAACGCGACCGCGTCTGACGCCCAGTGCTCATTCGAGACGTCTGTGAAGGTCCTGCTGTTATCCACTATCTTCACGGTGTCGCCGTTACTCACCGAGACTGCGATACCGCTCCCGGTCGGGACGCTCGTCTTGATTATCGTCTCTGTTCCGTCGTCACTTACTAGCACCGAAACCGTACCCGCGGTGGCGTTCTCGACCGGAATCTCGACCACGACCTTCTCCTCGACTGGGAGTGTGACCGTGACGGTGGGAGCGGTCGTGTGGTCGGTGGTCGCGGTGACTGTGGGCATCGGCAGTGCCGCCGCAGCGCCGGACTGATGCGCCTGCTCAACCGCCGTCGCGCTCAGCGTGACCTCACTTTTTACATTGCCGTTCTCGTCGGATACCGTCACCGAGTTCGAACCGTTCACCTGCGTGACGGTGGTCGTACCCGCGCCGCTGGCGCTGCCCACAAACTCGGTCTTGTTGCCGTCCTTGTCGGTGGTGGTCTCGGTTACTGTGCCGTCCGGCTTGGTCTCAATCGATTCGGTAGTGCCGTCCGGCTTCTCGGTGGTCTCAGTTATCGTGCCGTCCGGCTTCGTCTCGGTGGTGGTCGTGGAACCGTCCGGGTTGTTGGTCACCGTCTGGCTGCCGCCGGTTGTACCGCCGGTTGTGCCGCCGGTGGCGGGCGGGATGACGGTGGACTCGAAGATGGTGAAGCTGCCGCTCACGGTCTTGCCGCCGCCATAGGTCAGGGTGACAGTGTACGTCCCGAGCTCGACGGCGGAGGTGACTTTCTCGCCGTTCTTTGTGAGGGCAATGGTGTAGTCGGAGAGCTCAAACTTCTGCCCCATAACGGTGCTGTTTGAACTTACCGAGACCCGCCCGGCGTAGTCGGTGCCGGTGCCGGTGGCGTTCGTGGGCAGGAGGAGCGTAGGCTCATCGGAGCAGTTGACAGTCAGGAACTTGCCGCCGCCCGCAAGAGCACCGTCGCCCTCAAGGTTGCCCTCGCTGTAAATCTTCAGCGTGCCGTTGTTGGTGAGCTGCGCGTACTCCGCAACGGTGAGCGTCAGCCCCTCCGGAACGGTGAGCGATGCACCCTCCGGAATGATAAGCGAATCTTTGACGGTCATGTCGCGGGGAAGAGTGATGTCACCCTGAACAGAGGCGTTTTCGCCGTTGCAGATAAGCCAGTTCCCGTTGCCGGAGGGGAGTACGTTTGTGTAATCCGCCATCAGTGTGCCGCTATTAACCGTCAGGGTGGCGGCGGGGTAGCTGTACAGGCAAAGCCCGCTGGAACATCCGCTCGCGTCAAGCGTACCGCCGTTCATCGTCATGGTGACTTTGCCGGATTCGGAGAACATAGAAATGCCTGCGGAGTCACTTAAAACAGCGCTGGATTTGGTGCTGAGCGCACTGTCTTTTAATGTCAGGACGGTGGCGGCTCCATTGCCTCGCGAATAGATATCGATACCGAAGGTGCTGCCGCAGGCATCAATCGAACTGCCCTCCACGTTCATGACGGCAGATGCGCTGGAGGAGGTCAAACTAATGCCGTATCTGTAGTTTTCGTCGTCCATGGAGGCGTGCGCAATAATCCTGCTGCCCTATTCGCATTGATGCGTGCATCTGCAGTGGAGTAGACGTAGACGCCGTAGCTGTAGTCGTTGCCCGCGGTGATATCGCCGCTCGTCGCATTGAGCGTGCCGCCCACGTTGAGGGTGGAATTGTAGCTTTTATCGCCGTAGATGCTGATGTCAACGCCGTCGCTTGATCGGTGGGGGAGCGGAGGAATCGGCGCGGACGGAGGAGGGGAGCAGGACGAGACACAGCACGAGCGCTGTGGTGAGGAAAGTAAGTAATTTTTTCATAAAACGACCTTTCTCCGCATTGGCCGATTTTAAACAGGATTCAATTAACTATTACACAAAAAATATTGGTAATTTCAAGCATTTTGTAAAAACAAAAACAGGACCGCTTGGCGATCCTGTTTCGATAAAGCATATTCCGAGTGTTCAATTTATGCCGAGGAGGAGCCGCAT
>CALXFK010000094.1 GCA_944387575.1 uncultured Clostridia bacterium | reverse complement strand
ACGCCACGATATACGACTACTCGATGGGAACAAGCGATAACAACTGGGCGTACACCGTCACCAAGAACGGTCAGGTCGTCTGGTCTAACGACAGCGAGAGCGCGGCGATTGCGCGCGCCTACATTGAAGGGCTCGGCGCGGAGGAGCGGCTCGACTACCTGTTCAGCGAAATCTTCGGCTTCTCGGACATCGACCCCGCTACTGTGGCGGAGAGCGTGACACTGATGCACGCCTCGGGCGAGCTTGAGTACTACGGCGAGGGCTTCGGACTGAGCGCGGACGAACTGTATGCGCTGCTCAGCGACGACCTCATGGAGGTTTACGGCGTGGAGGTAGTGGGCGACAACCTGACCCCCGCGTCGGTGGATACGGAGGCGACCGAATGACGCCCGCGCTCGAAATGACCCGCATGACAAAGCTGTACTCCGGCGGCAGAGGGGTGCGCAACGTGTCGCTCAGCCTGATGCCGGGGGACGTGTGTGGGCTTCTCGGTCCAAGCGGCTCGGGCAAGACAACAATAATGAAAGTCGCAGCCGGACTTATCCGCGCCGACGACGGCGAGGTCAGGATATTCGGCGCGGACATACTTCGTAACTATGAAGCCGCGTACGAGAAGGTGGGTTGCCTCATTGAGGCACCCGCCCTCTATGGGCATCTGTCGGCTCTGAAAAACCTCCGGCTCGCGGCGCTCACCAGGATGCCCCGCGCGGAGGTCGACGACGAGTGTATGCGGGTGCTCCGGCTCGTGCATCTTGAGCGGTACTCCACCGACCGCACCTCCCGTTTTTCTCTCGGAATGCGGCAGCGGCTCGGAGTGGCGCTCGCAATGCTGTCCGGTCCGGAGCTGCTGATGCTCGACGAACCGGCAAACGGTCTCGACATCGAGGGGATGGTCGAGATTCGCGAGATAATACGCGAGCTTGCCGAGAAGTACCGGCGGGCGGTGCTCGTGTCGAGCCATCTCGCCTCCGAGCTTGAAAAGACCTGCACCCGCGTGGTGGTGCTGCACGACGGCGAGATACTTGCCGATGTCTCGATGGAGGAGGCGCTATCCGGCGGCGCGTCGCTCGAGGACTTCTATCTTGAACACGTGCGCAGGCACAGTTCCGCCCACACCCCGCTCATCCCGGGGCAGGACGGAAGAGGGGAGGGTGCACAGTGAAAAGGTTCAATGCCGCGCTGCGCGGAGAGCTGATAAAACTTGCCGCACGCAAAAAATATATTATTTTTCTGCTTATAGAAGTGCTCATCTGTGCATTTTCGATGCTTGTCCAGGCACTTCTCTCCCGGTTTAGCGACGGGTTCATCCGCACCGGAACCTTCGGACTCACATTCGGGCTTCTCGGATTCTTTATCCGTTTTTTCATACCTCTAATAGTTTTCATGGCGATGTGCGACCTCTTTTCATCCGAGGCACACGACGGGAGCCTGCGTGCCTCGCTGCTCCGCCCGGTATCCCGTTTCAAGCTCTACCTCGCGAAATGTACTGCCGTATTCATCACCGCAACGCTCTACCTCGCAGCACTCTTCGCGGTTACGGTCACGCTTGAGCTCTTCACTGGTGGTTCGCTGCGCACCGCGTGGACCGGGCTGTGGTCATACGCTCTCGACGTGCTCCCGCTTGCGGTGCTGGTGCTGATGGCGGCGCTCGTGTGCCAGCTCGTCCCCGGTCCGACCCTCTCGATGCTCGTTAGCATAGTCGTGTACATGGGGCTCGTGATAGTCGGGACCTTCTTTTCGCAGCTCGGGGGAATACTGTTCACATCATATTCTTCCTGGCACAATCTCTGGATAGGTGCGCCGCTGCCTTTTATGGCGCTGTTGCCGAAAATTGCTCTACTTGTCGGATACTCGACTGTTATGCTTATGGGCGGCTACCTGCTTTTTGACCGCAAGGACTTCTGAGCGCACCGCGCGCGGCGACGGAGGATGCTGTAAATGACCTTTAAACGCAGGCTGATAATCACAAATATTCTGATGGTGCTGATCCCGGCGCTGATACTGGTACTTCTCGCCGCGATACTCCTCACCGGCATCTCGCTCAAACGCGAGAACGATGCCCTGCCCGACATATCCGCCGACATCGTACAGGTAGACCGCGACGCCCTGCACCGCGAGATGCGTCCCGGCGGCGGGATATTCTTTGTGATGGTGGTATGGGGCACGAGCGCGGTCGTACTGACCGGCATATCGTTTGCGGCGGGAATGGGCTACATCTCGCACAAGCTGCTCGCGCCGCTGCACGACCTGCGCGGCACCGTCTCCGAAATAAGTAACGGCAACCTCGACGTCGAGGTGCTCGGCAGCGACATGCGCGAGGTGGACGAGCTGTGCACCGCAATAGACGAACTGCGTACGCGGCTCCGCCGCAGCGTCAGCGAGCAGGTCGCAGCCGAGCGTGAGCGCAGCCTGATGCTTGCGAACCTCTCCCACGACCTCCGCACACCGGTCACAGCGATAAAGGGGTATGCAGACGGTCTGCTCGACGGGGTCGCCTCCACTCCCGAGATGCGCGAGCGGTATATACGCACGATATACTCGCGCGCAAGCGACATGGAGCGGATGATAGAACAGGCATCCGCGTTCAGCGAGCTTGAGCTCGGACGTATGCGCTTTGACTTTTCGTACTTCGACATGACCGCGGCGCTCGCCGAACTCTGCCGCGACTTTGAGACCGACTTCGAGGCGGCGTCGGCTGAGCTCGCCTTTTCGGACGGGAGCGGGCGCGCGGTAATACGCGGCGACCAGCTCAAGCTTCGGAGGGTGTGCGTAAACCTGCTCTCCAACGCCCTGAAGTACCGCTCGCCCGACCGACCTCTGAAGGTCACGGTCGCAACATCGATAGTCGGGGGCAGCGTTCGGGTAATGGTCCGTGACAACGGTTCCGGCATTCCCGAGCAGTCGCTCGGCAGGATATTCGAGGGGTTTTACCGCGCCGACCCTGCGCGCACCGGTACACCGGGGCACGGGCTCGGTCTCGCGATATCCCGCCAGATAATAGAGCGCCACGGCGGACGCATCTGGGTCCAAAGCCGCGACAGGGAGGGTACCGAAATATATTTCTCTATCCCGCTTGCACCTGTCAACAACATGGAAAACACAGCTACGAAGGGAGCCGCGCATGGAAATAAAGAAGATACTGATAGTTGAGGACGACCGCGAGATAGCCGAGCTCGAGCGCGACTACCTCCAGATAAACGGATACGAGTGCGACATCTGCGCGAACGGTGCGGACGGTCTGCAAATGGCGCTCCACACCGATTATTCGCTCGTAATACTCGACGTGATGCTGCCCGACATGGACGGGTTTGCGGTCTGCGCGCGGCTTCGCGAGACGAAAGAGACCCCGGTCATACTTCTCACCGCGCGTCTCGACGAGATAGACAAGATACGCGGGCTTGGTCTCGGCGCAGACGACTACATCACAAAGCCGTTCAGCCCCGGCGAGCTTGTCGCCCGCGTCAAGACGCACATCTCACGCTTCGAGCGGCTGACCGGAGGAGTTTCCCGCTCGCACGTACTTACCTTCCCCGGTCTCGAGATAGACAAGGACGCGCACAAGGTCATCGCAGGGGGCAGGGAGCGCCAGCTCACCGCCCGGGAGTATGAGCTCCTGCTCTTCTTTGCGGAAAACCCGAACCGCGTGTTCAGCCGGGACACCCTCTTCGACCGGGTGTGGGGGCTCGACTCGCTTGGCGACGTTGCGACGGTCACGGTACACATCCAGCGCATCCGCGAGAAAATTGAGCCCGACCCTCAGAACCCGCGCTACATCGAGACGGTGTGGGGTGCGGGTTACCGCTTCCATGCGTGATGCGTGAGGTGACCCATGAGATTTTCCGATTTTAACCCACACCGCTGCACACTCTGTCCGCGCCTCTGCGGCGCGGACAGAACCGCCGCCGCAGGTCTCTGCGGCGGCGGCGCGCTGCCCCGGGCGGCGCGGTGTGCCCTGCACATGTGGGAGGAACCGTGCATCTCCGGCACGCGGGGGAGCGGCACGGTGTTCTTCACCGGCTGCCCTCTCGGCTGTGTGTTCTGCCAGAACTACGAAATAAGCGCACGCCGCAGCGGTCACGGAAAGACGATCTCCGCCGCCCTCCTCTCGGACGAGTTCCTGCGCCTTGAGTCGCTCGGAGCGCACAACATAAATCTTGTCACCCCCACCCACTTCGCCCCCTGGATTGCCCAGGCAATCGAGCGGGCGCGGAGCGGCGGTCTCTCCGTGCCGGTGGTCTGGAACACCGGCGGCTACGAGCGGGTGGAGACGCTGCGCGAGCTCGACGGGCTTGTTGACGTGTACATGCCCGACCTCAAGTATTTCAGCCCCGACCTCTCGCAGAAACTGAGCGGTGCGGCAAACTACTTCGCGGCGGCGTCGGCGGCAATCGCCGAGATGTTCCGTCAGGTCGGGCGATACCGCTTTGGTCCGGACAGCACGCTTGAGCGCGGGCTGCTGGTGCGGCATCTCGTCCTGCCCGGTCACGCCGACGACTCCATCAGAGTATTCGAGGAGCTGAGCGAACTCGTGCCGCCGGACGACATCCTCGTCGGCGTGATGAGCCAGTACACCCCGCCCGCCGAATACGGAAGGGAGGTGCCGGGGCTGCCGGAAGAGCTCCGCCGGAGGGTCACGGCGGGCGAATACGAGCTCGTCTGCGAGTGCGTCTCGCAGCTCGGTTTCACCGGCTACGCGCAGGACCCGGAGAGCGCGGACGCCGCCTACACCCCCGAATGGGACTACGTAGACAACAGCGCCGGTTCGCCGCAGTGAGGGCACGCCGGCGGGTGCGGAGGTCAGACAATGGAAAAGATCGTGCTTGGAATGAGCGGCGGAGTGGACAGTTCCGCCGCCGTCGCACTGCTCCGTGAGCGCGGCTACGAGGTTCACGGACTGTTTTTGAGCCACTCCGGTCTCGACTGCGGGGCGGCTCTGCGCGCAGCCGCCGAGACCGGCGTTCCACTCGAAATTGCGGACATCGGCGAGGCGCTCGAGCGGGAGGTCTGCCGCCGTTTCGAGCGCGAATACCTCGCGGGGCGCACTCCCAGCCCCTGCATATACTGCAACCCGCTTGTAAAGTTCCCCGCCCTTATTGCCGAAGCAGAGCGTATAGGCGCGGAGCTTGTCGCAACCGGTCACTACGCCCGCACCGAGCGGCGGGACGGGTACACCGCGCTGCTCCGGGCGCACAGCCCGAACGACCAGAGCTACATGCTCTGCCGCCTGCCGCAGCACATCCTCTCGCGCTGTGTGTTCCCGCTCGGCGAGCTTGACAAGCAGCAGGTGCGCGACATCGCCGCGCGCGGCGGTCTCAGCTCCGCCTCCGCGCGGGACAGCATGGAGATATGCTTCGTCCCGTCCGGCGACTACGGTGCGTGGCTCGAGGGCAGGGGAGCGGATCCCCGTAAAGGCGATTTCCTTTCGGAGCACGGTGAGACGCTCGGCACTCACGACGGTCTCTACCGTTACACGGTCGGAAAGAGGCGCGGTCTGCGCATCGCAACCGGCAAAAGAATGTACGTAAAGCGTATCGACCCGAATACAAACAGTATAACACTTGCCGAAGAATCCAATATGTATATAACAAAGGTGGAGATTTCGGGGTTTATGCGGCTGCGCCCAGAGCTCGGGGACAGTTTTCACGCGTCGGCGAAGCTGCGTCACTCGCGCTCGGAGCACGCATGTGCGGTCGAGGTATCGGGCGGGCGCGCCGTGCTGACGCTCGAAGCCCCGGCGCGGATTCCCGCGCCGGGGCAGTACGCCGCGCTGTATATCGCGGACGAGCTTGTCGCGTCCGGCATAATCGAGCGCTCCGAGTAGTGCGGTCAGGAGAGCTGCTTGTCGGTAATCTTCCACACCTCGGTCTCCTCAAGGGTGCTTTCGTTCAGAGCGAGCAGCTTGATTCCGTTTCCCACCCTCCAGCTGAACACCCAGCTGGGCACGAACAGGAAGTCGGGCACTCCCTGAAGCGGAATGTTCATCGACTGGTTGCTCCAGAACTGGCTCAGCCGGGTCACCTCTTCGCCGTCGCTGCGCACAAGCCAGTACTCGGCGTCCTCCTTGACCGGGTAGTACATTGCGCCGCCCTCGCCGTGGAGCACCCAATGACCTATTTCGGTGACATTGCCGTCGTGGTCAATATACCTGTAATATAGCGACTCTTTTTCCGCCACATTCCTGTAGTACGCCCCCTCGTCGCTCGACGCAATGAAGTATACCTCGACGTCAAACACCTTCTCCTCCTCGCTGCCGTCCGGTCTCATGCGCAGGGTGGTCTCGTCCTCCGCGTTGCAGAAATACAGCCATCCGCCGGTGTATGCGCACCAGGGGTCCGACGTGGCGTAAATCCCGCCGCGTATTATTTCAGCCTGCCCGTCCTCCCCAAGCCGGCAGAAGGTTGCGGGGTCTCGAAAATACAAGTCGTCTTCCTCATCGACGTGCAGCTCGCCCTCCTGCTCAAAATACAGGTCGCCCTTGTACATTATAAGCGGCGAGCGTATGCCGGTCTGCGACTCATAGAGCAGTTCGGGCTCTCCGCCATTCAGCGGAACCCTTTTCAGGGTATAGCCGCCGTCCCTAAAGTACAGATACCCGTTTGCCGCAAGCAGCGTGGTGGCGCGGGCGGCAAGAAAGGTCTCCGCCTCCACGGTCTCGGTGTCGAAGCGAAGGATGTCCCCGCCGGTGTACTCGGTGAGGTAGACATACTTCCCGCTCACCGCTATCGGGCTGCCGTACAGAGTGTTGGAGGCATGGCGGGACTCTTGCTCGGAGCACCCCACGCACGAACATAGCAGCGCGAGCAGCAGTGCTGCCATCGCAAAACACATCTGTCTATGTACGCTCTTTTGCACATAAAGCATTTGTTTGCCTCCTCTCCACGCCTTTTACCCTTTGTGCAAATTATAACATGCTTGAATATTTATTGTCAATATATATGGTTATAATCACCACACGTTTTTATTTTGAGCAGCACAAAACCCAGCCTGCTAATTGTGCAAGGCTGGGTTTTGTTATATTTACCAGCTATATTACTATATGTATTTAGATTCTGGCAACGCCGCTCTTGCGGGCAGCCTCGGCGACCGCGCGGCCGACCGCCTCGCCCACGCCGGGGGCGAACGCATCGGGCAGAACCCTGTCGCGCGCGAGTTCGCTTTCCGGAATGAAGTTTGCGAGGGCGTATGCCGCCGCTACCTTCATCTCCTCGTTAATGTCGCTTGCGCGCACGTCGAGCGCGCCGCGGAACACGCCGGGGAACGCAAGGACGTTGTTGACCTGGTTGGGGAAATCGCTGCGCCCCGAACCGGCGATAAACGCGCCTGCGGCGAGCGACTCCGCCGGCATTATCTCGGGCACGGGGTTTGCCATGCCGAACACAATCGACTTCTCGTTCATCGACGCGACCATATCCGCGTCCACGATACCCGGACCGCTGACGCCGACGAAGATGTCCGCGCCCTTGAACGCATCGCGCATGCTACCCTTGAAGTGCGAACGGTTAGTGCGGGCGGCAAGTGGTTT
>CALXFK010000093.1 GCA_944387575.1 uncultured Clostridia bacterium | reverse complement strand
GCATTTTTCATTTCATAAATCTGAAAAGGTACCGTTCCAACTCCCCATATAATAAAATCACCGAGAAATGCTTTTTGCTTCTCTCGGTGATTTTATTTGCCTTTGCTACGCCTGATAAACTGTTTTGTTCAATACTTCGTTATCAGTCCGTAGCATCGGTCGTGCCGTTTTTTTATTGTTTGAGGGGGTTGCTTGTGACGTCGGGTAATGATTTATAATAAGGATCGGGAGGTGAATAAAGGTGGCAAAGTATAGGGCGATACCGCCAGGATATATGACGGTAGGAGATATCGCAAAGAAGATGGGGGTGACTGTCCGCACCCTGCAATACTATGACAGGAAGGGTCTGTTCTCTCCATCTGCGGAAAGCGAAGGAGGTAGACGGCTGTACACAGACAGGGATCTGATAACGCTTCACCAGATATTGTCGCTGAAATCGCTGGGGTTTTCATTGGAGGATATACGCGGAAGGCTGATGTCGCTAAATACCCCGAATGAGGTTGCAAAGGCACTTACCGAACAGGCGGAGGAGATCCGTCAAAAAATTGAGCAGCTATCCTCCTGCCTCACTGAGATAGAGCAGCTATGCGAGGAGGTATTGCAGATGCAGACAGTGGATTTCAGCAAGTATGCGGACATCATTGTGAATTTACAAATGAACAACGAGTTCTACTACCTCATAAAGCGCTTTGATAGTGAAATGCTCGACCACATCCGCAGACGATTTGATCGTGAGAGCGGGCTAAGATTCATAGAACGGTTCAACTGCCTGAGCGACGAATTACTTCGACTTCAAACTGCCGGCA
The DNA here is from genome assembly GCA_944387575.1 of uncultured Clostridia bacterium. Lineage (GTDB taxonomy): Bacteria > Bacillota > Clostridia > Oscillospirales > JAAYOS01 > CALXFK01. The sequence continues at coordinate 12,176 of CALXFK010000093.1, read as the reverse complement.
TTCCTCCGGAAAGTGAGAAATGCCAGGCGGTGACTGGGCAGTATTGGGCTTTGATAGAGGAGTTTACCGGAGGGGACATGTCCCTCCTGCCGAAACTTATGGAGTTCGGTAACGCGACCGGTGCGCAGAACCAGGTGGAGGCAAGACAAACTGCGGTGAACGCATACCTCGAGAGGGCAATGGAGGTATATTTTTCAAGGCTTGGAGCAAGTCCGTTTGAGGAGGTAGCTAAATGAGCTGGGCGATCGAGGTGATTGGTCTTCAAAAGAGCTACCGAAACCATACTGTGCTGAAGAATATTGAATTCCGAGTAGAAAAAGGCGAAATATTTGCGTTGCTCGGTGTAAATGGCGCGGGGAAGACAACAGCGCTTGAGTGTATTGAGGGAGTGAGGCGGTACGACGCCGGGAGCGTCCGGGTGTATGGCAGGATGGGCATTCAGTTCCAGACGTCCACACTTCCCGCATACATTAGACCAATGGAGGCGGTGAAACTCTTTGCAAAGTGGAATGGAGTGAAGCCGGATGTCGGAATGCTCAGTTCTCTCGGCTTTAACGAATTTGGGAAAAAGCAGTATGAACAGCTCTCGACAGGGCAGAAGAGACGTCTGCACCTTGCGCTTGCGTTTGTTGGTGATCCCGATATTATCTTCCTTGACGAACCGACGGCGGGGATTGACGTCGAGGGTCGGCTTGCTCTCCACAGCAACATCCGGGAACTAAAACGAGCGGGGAAAACGGCTATCCTCGCAAGCCACGATATGGCGGAGATCGAAGCGCTGTGTGATAGGGTAGCGATCCTGAGTGGGGGCAGAATAGTGTTCTGCGGCACCGTGGCAGAACTCACACGTGCGGTGGGCAGAAAGTACCGTGTACATGTGGAAACGGACGTCGGTGTGTGGGAGGTTGAAACGGAAAATATTACGGATGCGCTACTGAAGATGCTCGGAGAGGTCAGACAAAAGAATCTCGAAATACTGGACATAAAGGTGGACCGCGGTACGTTGGAGCAGCATTTTGTTGAAATGGTGAGGAGAGATATGTGATGGGTGCATTTATATATGGAGTAGCTCTGCAATGCCGGATGGACATGAGAAGCAAGTCACTGCTGCTCACCTGCTATATTGTTCCACTGATATTCTTTTTGTTGACGGGCGGCATTTTTACGGCGGTGATGCCCGAAATGAGAGGAACGTTGATTCAATCGATTGTTGTGATGGGGGTGTCGATGGGGGCGCTAATAGGTGTGCCTCCCTCCCTGAGCGAAATTTACGGCGGCGGGATCACAAAGGTGTACAGGGCGAACGGAGTGCCGCTCTATACTGGAGTTCTGACTATGGCGATATCCGCGTTTGTACACCTCGTGCTTATGTGTGTGATAATAATCCTGCTTGCGCCGGTAGCATTCGGAGCGGAACGCCCTGAAAATCCGGCGGAATTCATGGCGGCGCTTGGCGTATACATTGCGGTGTCACTGGGAATTGGCTGTGTTTTGGGGCTTGCGGTCGGCAACCAGTCAAAGCAAACAATGGTAGCGCAGATAGTATTTTTACCATCGATAATGCTCACCGGTATCATGTTCCCGAGCGAACTCCTGCCTGATTTCTTACAAGCGGTAGGAGAACTTCTGCCGGCGCGTTGGGGATACAGACTGATGCTTGAAGGCGGGCTTGTGCTCGAGAATTTGTGGTATCCGCTTGTAGTGCTCCTTACATCGGTACTAACGTGCAGTATCCTGCTTAAAAAGCCAAATATGAAACTTTAACTGCGGGAAGCGCCATGGAAAGATACCGCAATAGAAAAAACAAGGGGGGGCAGGAGCCCCCCTTGTTTAACGTGTATAGTATCGGGTCACAGGATGTATACCACGGTTGCGGTATAGTGGTAGGTATCGGTCGAGCTTCCGTAAACTCTGACCATACTGCCGGTCGGAAGGGTGGCGAGCGACGACGACTCACCAGTTACGAGAACAATAACACGTGCTGTCTTGGCGGAGACGTACACCCAGCCGGTGCCGTCAACATTCAGCGTGAGTTCACCGGTTGAGGCATTGTACCCGACCACCGTGCCGCTCACGCTGGAGGAGGACGAGGACGCACCGGTCTTTACTATCTCGACAATGCTCCCGCCGTAGAGCGACAGCTTAATATTGTCCCCGACTGCGAGTGAAGTGACCCCGATGGACAGTCCGTCCGAGCTATACACCGGAACGGTGCCCGAGACTTCATACATCTTCGAGACACCGCTCGTGAGGTCGAGGGTGATGGTGTAGACGACCTCGGCATCCGTGCTGACGGAGGCTATCCGGGAAATGCGACCACTGAGCGCTTCGGGCTGACCGGTGACGCTGATCGAGGTTGGGGAGCCAGCGGAGAGGGTGACCTTCACCTCGTCGCCCTGCTTGAGCCGGGTAAGGTCTATTTTCTGGTCGCCGAGCCAGACGGTCGGAATATTACCGGGAGCGACCTCGCAATAGAAGGTCTCGTCGTCGGAGGAGATGAGCATCACAGCCGAATCTCCGTAGGTAATATCTTCGATGACGCCGGTGATCTCGGTGGCGGTATAGGCGCGCGCGGAGGTCGCAAGCGAGCCACTCATGGTAAATAGGATAAAACTGCCGGAGGGGAGATGTGCCGGCTCGGTCTCAACGCCATCGAGGTAGACCGAGACCCCGGCGGCAAGTTCGACTGTTCCCGCGCTGGTCGTTGCGATAGTGCGGCGATTACCCACGTTCTGACCGTAAAGTACGGTGCCGTAGAGGTACTCGGTTGCCGTATCTATTTTTACCGAGGAAATAAGCCCGGTGGACTCGGCTATATAAGCGGTCACAGCGCGACCAATGTAATTCTGGTTCCATGTGACCACGGCGTTGTCCGCGACCAGCTCTGCGTCAAGTGCGACAGCCCAGACACGCACGACTCCGTATTCGTCCATGAGCATGATGGAGTTTGCGTCGTAATCGACGAGAAGCCCGGAGACGGCGGTGTAGGTCTCGGGGGGAAGTATCGGTTCGAGACCGCCGTTTGCCTCCAGCCATTCGAGCGCGCGGGAGACCATGGTCGCTGCGACTGCACGGGTGACACTGGCGTCAGGGGAGAAGGTGCCGGAAGTGTTGCCGGTGAGAATCCCGTTTTTCACGAGAATGTAGATGTAGCAACGGTTCTCTGGAGATATGTCATAGACGTCGGTGAAGCTGAGCGGCACCGATATGAGCGCCTCAGCCTCGTCGTCGAGCTGCATTGCACGGGCGAGAAAGACCGAGAGCTGTTCCTTCTTGATCGGCTGCGTAAGATCAATTGAGGCAAGTTCGGTGGGCAAGATGATGCCGCTCCCTAGAGCGGTCGCAATATTGTTTGCAGCCCAGCTCATGCCGGCGGCATTTGCTGCGGCGGCTGCGGTCTCGGCGTACTGCTCGCTCAGCTCGGCGGGCAGTATATCCGTAGTATACATGCGGGAGAGCAGCACGAGAGCCTCCGTGGCGGACAGTTCCTTTTCCGGTTTGACCGTACCGTCGGTGTAGCCGGAGATATAGCCGCGCTCGACGAGATCGAGGATGTACGGCTCCGACCAGTGACCCTCAAGATCGGAAAACTCCACCGCCGATGCAAAGCAGAGCGAACCGAGCAGGGTCAGGCAGGCGAGTATTGCGCATACCGCGCGCGAAAGCTTCTTTTTCACGTGGTTTGACCTCCCTTATGTTTTAAATTGCTTGAAATATATGTATACACAGAGACCCGCATCCTGCGGGTCTCTGTGCGGACCTGCGAGTTAACCGTTTTCCTCATCCCCAGCGCCAGCGACCGAAAGAGACCCGTCCGGGGCGGCAAGCGCCCGGATTTGCAGCCAGTCGCTATCACCGAGCGAGAACATGTTCGAGTACGCAACGTTGAGACGGACAAGAGTTCCCTGCCGGACGAGCGCCGGCATATCTGTTCCGTGGTATACCTCCCACCCGTTCGGTCCTTCAATGAACAGCACGGTTTCCGAACCAACGTAGCGTTCGCGCCCGTCATCCCCAATGCCGAGAGAGGGGGCTCCGGTCTCATAGTCGGCGTAAACGGTAAGCTTTGTGTCCGAGAGCTTCGCATCTATGCAGTCGAGCGACGGGGAGAGGACAAGTTCTCCGTTTTCGGTGTAACCGTATGCAACAAGAGCGGAGAGCCCGGTAGCGCTGCCGTTGTCACCAAGCTTGAGAGATTTCATACCGGTGAGAGTGCGGGCGAGCTCTTCTGCGGTCATTTCAGCACCGAAATCTTCGGTTGAGACAACTTCGTTTTCAGAAAGAACATAGGACACGCGGTAGTTACCATGTTCTCCTGACTCGAGGAATGCGTGAACGCCTACAGAAATATCATTCTCTTCGACCGAGCAGTATATCGAAGTTATGAGCGCAACGCCTGTGGTGGGCTCCGCATCTGGTGAGGGATCCAAAGCCATGATAGGCTCTACAAATGAGTACAGCCCGACCTGGCGAATGCTCATATACATGCCCGGTGCGTATTCACCGATGATGTAATTGCTGTATCTGATGCCAGCTTCACTGAACTCGCATGCGACCCCGTAACCGGGATATTCAATAGTGCCTATCGAGGTGAGCTTACCCGCATAGTCATTGCGGTCTATGAGAACGAGATCGGGCATACGGTCGCCGTCGTTTGAAATGAACGTTATGCCGCACCCGTCCGCAATGGCGTCGTAAATGTCGTCGCGTCCGTTTGAGCTGAGGCTGTAATTGACATATACCGGGAGGTTCAGCGGAATGACGTTGCCCTCAGACATATACTCCGCACCGTATTCGACGGTGGAGCCGGAGGCACGGACCGAGAGAACCTTTCCGGAGGCAAATTCCGCAGATACCGCGCGACCGACAAGCTCAAGCGGCGGGGATATACTGTCCAGCTCAAACCACTCGCCGGAGCGGCTGTAAATGAGCCCGCCAAAGGTGGTGACCCCGTTTGGCGAGGTCGAGAATGAGGCATACGTGTACTGCTCGGGTGCACCGTCGAGCAGCGCATATGCGTTTGCCCATAGCACGCCGGTCACCGAAACAAAGTCCAGATATTCCATACCAAAGGTGCGCCACGAGGATGCATCGGTACCGGTCTGGGATGAGCCGACGTGACCGCCGACATAGTCGGTCACCGAAAAGCTTGCGGGCACGAAGATCGCAGTTCCGCGAACATAGACGACGACATTTGCGTAAAGAAGATTCTTCAGAAGCTCAAACGCGTCGCCTCTGGAGACATAGTCGAGTGGTGCGGATTCGAGACGGTCGAGCAGACCTGCGGTTATCGCGTCAGAAATGATCTCCGCCGACCAATTCGCACCGGTATATCCCTCAAAATCTGGCGAATAACCGAGCGCGACAAGCGCCATCTTGCATAGCTCAGCCATGCGGATCGGGGCATCCGGGCGTGCAAGCCCGTTGCCGACACCCGAGAAGATACCGAGCGCTGTGCAGTAGTTGATATATCCCGCGCTCCAGTGCTGGTCGATGTCGGTGTATCCTCCGGGGTTGCCGTCGATGTAGAGACCGCTGTCGTCCTCGCCTCCCCAGAGAGCGCGGGAGATGAGCGCCACAGCCTCAGCCCGTGTTATGGTGCGGTCGAGGTTGTAGTTACCGTCGGAATATCCCTCTATCAGTCCGAGCATGACGAGAAGCTCGATCGCCTCACTGTGGTCGGTCGCGTCAGCGGCATCTGCGGTGTCGGTGGGGACCTCCGAGGCACCCGCGAGAAGCGGAAGTGCCGCTGCAATGACGAACGAGAGACACATACATATAAATTTTCTAAATAGCCGTGACATGGAAATAACCTCTTAAAATGCGCTGTATGAGTTGTGTCGTAAAGCGTGCACAAAAGGGAGCGGCACGCAGAAAAGGAACGGTGTTCCACATAACAAATATACATGCAAAAAGGACTTCGGTCAACGTCCGAAGCCCTTTTGTAATGAAAGTGTAATGCTGTTAAATTATTCCCGCACGAGCTCGCGATAGATTGCGCCGCGGGGCAGACCGGTGTCCCCGGCGGCGCGGCGCGCTGCCTCGCTTGCGGAGAGACCGTCCTCCCGGTAGCTGCGTGCGAGTGCGAGCGCTTGCTCGAGAGTAGGCTTGTCTCCTCCGCCGTCCGAGCCGGATATTACGAGCACAAATTCACCGCGCGGTTCGTTTTCCGCGAAGTATTTCCGCGCCTGCCCAAGCGTGGTGCGTAGCGTCTGCTCGTGGAGCTTTGTGAGCTCGCGGCAGACCGCGCAGCGCCGCTCCTCCCCGAAACATTCGCACAGGTCGTCCAGCGTTGCGCGCAGTTTGTGGGGCGCCTCATATATGACAATGGCACGGCGTTCCTGCGATAGTTCGCCGAGCCGCTCGCGCCGGGTGCGTTTTGCGGTGGACAGGAACCCCTCAAAGCAGAACCGCGCTACGTCCAACCCACTCAGCGCCACCGCGCTTATCGCCGCGCAGGCGCCGGGAAGTGAGAACACCTCAACGCCGTTTTCCGCACAGAGGGAGACGAGCGCCCGACCGGGGTCGCTTATGGCGGGGGTCCCCGCGTCGCTTACAAGCGCGCAGCTCTCACCCGCGAGCAGCCGCGAGAGTATCTTTTCCCCCGATTCCACACTGTTCTGCTCGTAGTAGCTCACAAGCGGTTTGCGGATCTCAAAATGGTTGAGCAGACGCAACGTGACCCTCGTGTCCTCGGCGGCAATGAAATCAACCTGCCGCAGCGTATCGAGTGCACGCAGTGTTATGTCGCCGAGATTACCTATCGGCGTGGCTACGATATACAGAGTTCCGGGCATTACTCCGCCTCCATTTATCATTTGATCAATTTGAAATTATACTAAAAGTTTATACTGAAGTCAGTAATACGTTTCGTCGAGTACGAGCCCCGCGCCCGCACCCTTGACCGCCCGCAGCAGCACAAGACGGCTGAGAGCGCCGTTCGTCCGCACGACGGTTATCTGCTTGGGTTCGAGATGCTCCGAGCGCAGCGCGCAGATATAGTCCGCCATCCTGTCTGCACGGAGCACAAGGACGAGCGTACCCCTGTTCTTGAGCAGGAACCTTGCCGCCGCTGCGACCGCTTCGGGAGGAGCTGTACCGTCCTCACGTTCGAGCACCGCTGCACTGGTGGACGCGCGACGACCGCTGCCGGCACGGTTATACGGCGGGTTGCATACGACAAGATCGAACCGCCCAGCGCCAAGCTCGCCGAGCACCGCCCGCGAACGCAGGTCGCCGATCACCACCGATGCACGCTCGGATATCCCGTTGAGCTCGATGCTCTCGCGGCAGAGCCGTGCAGCCTCCGGTTGGAGCTCAAGACCGCATAGTTCCGCCTGGGGCCAGAGCTCCGCAAGCCGCAAGAGGATCGCCCCGCACCCGCACCCGAGGTCACATATCACGCGCCCACCCGGGGCATGCTCCGCAAGAAGCACTGAGTCCGATCCTATGCGCAGGTGCCGCACGCTCTGCTTCAGAAGAAAGCCGCCGGGCAGCCGCTCGATATATTCATCTCCATGCCTGCTACGCATGGATCCCGAGTGTTCGTCGTGCACCTGCAAGACCTCCTGTGAGATAGAAAAAATAGAAAAATAGACGGGAGCCTCTGCGACTCCCGCCTATTCGGTTTTTCCCAAAGCCCCAACAAAAATAATCAGACCTTCTGGGGAGCTTCTACCGGGCAGTTGTCGGCGCAGGCGCCGCAGTCAATGCAGACCTCGGGGTCGATGACATAGATGTCGCCCTCGGAAATGGCATCCACCGGGCAGCCATCCTTGCAGGCGCCGCAGGCTATGCATGCATCAGTAATCTTATATGCCATAATGTGTTACCTCCCGCTAAAATTGGTGATACTTCTATCGAAGAATCAGCACAGTTATTTTAGCATACTTTTTATAAAAATCAATATGGAAACAGATATTTTCTCCCGACTTTTATCTTTTATGCGCGCTCGGTAAGCAAGTTATTTTTGTTTTGAACCTTTGAAATAGTTTAAAAAAGCCTGAAATACAAAGAATGAACGAGATATAAGCAGCTAATTAAATGTCAGGGAACGTAAAAGGTAAAAGAAAGTCAAAGTCAGAGTTGCAAATGTCAGGGAAAGTCAGTACAATAGCGTCAGTAATTGAAAAAGAAAAGGAGACGGTCGGAATGAGAATGAGCGATGCGATAGCGGAGTTCATAAATTCGTGCCTCACAACTCAGGACGTACTTGAAATGAAGCGAAGCGAGCTCGCTGAGCGTTTCGGCTGCGCACCGAGTCAGATAAATTACGTTATAACAACGAGGTTTTCACCCGAAAATGGATATATAGTAGAGAGCCGGCGCGGAGGCGGCGGGTATCTCAGAATCCGCCGGGTAGTAGGGAACAGGAAGGCGTTGATAATGCACGCGGTCAGTTCGATAGGCTCGGAGATAGACGCGGCAAGCGCGGGAGCGATACTTTCGAATCTGCACTCGGCAGGAGCGGTCGGCACCGAGAGCGCACGGTTGATAGCAACGGCGCTCGGAGAGCAGGCGCTCAGGAGCGTGCCACCGGAGCTTCGTGCAGCGGTCAGAGCGGAGCTTCTCAAGCGGATGCTGATGGTCTGCGAAAGCGTGTAGCGGGTCTGTTGTCGCGATTGGAGTTGTTTGTACACGCCCGGATGGGCGGTTATCATATGACCGGTTTCGGTCACCGATTTTGAGAAAGGGAGAATTTGATTATGTTGTGCCAGAAATGCAAGAAGAACGAAGCTACCTGTCATTTCAGGCAGGTAATAAACGGTAAGGTAAGCGAGCGTCACCTCTGTGCGGAGTGCGCGGCGGATGCGCCTGAGTTCAACGGAGGGGAGTTTGCGGACATGTTCAACGCGCCGTTTGAGAGCGCGTTTGGGCTTGGAGGACTGCTTGGTCATCTGCTTGGACCAAGCGACACCGGAAGGCAGCGCGGCGTGAGGGTCTGTCCCTTCTGCGGTGCGAGCGAGAACGACATTGCCTCGAATGGGCGGGTCGGTTGCGCGCAGTGCTACGACGTGTTCGGAGACATGCTGTCGCCGTATATCCGCAGGATACACGGGAACACCGAGCACACCGGGCGTGTCCCGGCAGGGGCGTCGGCTGAGCTTGCGGCGAAGCGCAAAGCGGAAAAGCTTCACGCGGAGCTTCAGAAAGCGGTTGAAGCGCAGGAGTTTGAACGCGCGGCAGAGCTGCGCGACGAGCTCAAGAAACTGGAAAGTGATAAATAGGAGAGGAGGAAGCCGGTATGAAACGCGAAAAACATGCGGAGAGATGGTACATGCAGAACGGTCGGGAGGGCGAGATTGCCGTTTCGACGAGGGTGCGGCTTGCGCGGAACATAGCCGACTACCCGTTCCACGGAATGATGACCGAGGCGCAGCAGCGTGAGCTGCTCGACCGCGCGGCGGCGGCGCTCAAGGAGAGCGGCGCGGTCGAGGGTCTGCGCCTGATAGAGATGGATAAGATTTCGCCGACCGAGCGCCGCGCGCTCGTGGAGCGGCACATAATATCGCCCGACCTCGCGGACGGCAGCGGACCGCGCGGAGTGCTCGTCAGCGGAGACGAGAGCGTATGCGTGATGGTGGGCGAGGAGGATCACCTGCGTATACAGGTGCTCGGTGCGGGGCTGTGTCCTCACGAGCTGCTGAAGCGGGCGATGGAGATAGACGACGTGTTTGACCGTGCGCTGAAATATGCGTTCAGCGAGAAACTCGGTTATCTGACCAAATGCCCCACTAACCTCGGTACCGGTATGCGGGTTTCGGTGATGCTGCACCTTCCGGCGCTTGCGGAGAGTGGAGCGCTGCAGAACCTGGCACAGAGCGCCGGCAGTCTTGGATTCGCAGTGCGCGGACTGTACGGAGAGGGCAGTGCGGCGGTTGCCGCGATGTGTCAGATATCCAACCGCACCACCCTCGGCGCAAGCGAGGAGGAGCTTGCTGAGCGGATAAACGACGTTGCCTCCCAGATGATAGAGCGCGAAAAAAAGATGCGGCTCAGCGCGTACGAGCGCGACCGCGTCCGCATGGAGGACAAAATCTGGCGTGCCGCCGGAACGATGAAGTACGCGCGCATGGTATCCACCGCCGAGGCGATGGGTGCGCTGAGCGAACTGCGCATCGGCGCGTCGCTCGGGGTAATCGACCTGCCGTGCGCGGTGCTCAACGACCTGCTGTGGGCGGTCCAGCCCGCATCGGTGGCGGTGAGGATGGGCGACGGGAACTCCGCAGGTTCCGCGGACCGCCGGGATGTCGCGAGAGCGGAGCTCATGCGTACCGCGCTTGAGGACCTGTGATCGCATATACATTTGACACTTTACAACAAACACTGCATTAACCCCGAAAGAGGTGGATTATATGTTTTTCAACAATAACAGATTTACTCAGCGCGCCCAGAACGCCCTCCGCGCCGCGAGCGAGGCGGCAGGGGAGCTTGGACACAGCTATGTCGGTTCCGAGCACATCCTTCTCGGTCTTGCCCGCGAGGGCGAGGGAGTTGCGGCACGCGCTCTTGAAAAGTACGGAATAGATGCGGAGAACCTACGCAGCGCCGTTGTGGCGGCGATGGGCGAGGGAGAGGGCGGAGCCCCGGCTCAGGGACTCACCCCGCGCGGCAAGCGGATAATCGAGCTTGCGGTGGCTGAGGCGGCGGCACGTGGTCATAACTACGTCGGCACCGAGCACCTCCTGATGGGTATTCTCCGTGAGAGCGACTGCGTTGCGGCACAGCTTCTCAGGGCGGGGGGCGCCGATCTCAACGCGCTCTACCGCGATGTGGTCCAGATGATAGGCTCGGACGGAGAGGCAGAGGAGAACGAGAGCTCTAACGGCTCGGCGCAGGGCACAACCCGCCGTGGTGGAGCCACAAAGACGCTCGACAAGTTTGGGCGCGACCTTACCGAGGTGGCGCGCAAAGGCGGTCTTGACCCGATAATAGGGCGTGACAAGGAAATTGCGCGTATAATCCAGATTCTCTCCCGTCGTACCAAGAACAACCCGGTGCTCATCGGTGAGCCGGGCGTCGGTAAGACCGCTGTGGCGGAGGGTCTTGCACAGAAAATTGTTGCGGGCGAGGTCCCGGAGAATCTGCGCGACAAGCGCCTGTTCTCGCTCGACCTCACCGGCATGATAGCGGGAACCAAGTACCGCGGCGAGTTTGAGGAGCGCATCAAAGCCGCCATAGACGAGGTCAAGGCGGCGGGCAACGTCATCCTCTTTATAGATGAGCTGCACACCATAATCGGTGCAGGTGCGGCGGAGGGCGCGGTGGACGCCGCGAACATCCTCAAGCCGGCGCTCTCGCGCGGCGAGATACAGGTGATCGGCGCGACCACGCTCGACGAGTACCGCAAGTACATCGAAAAGGACGCTGCACTCGAGCGGCGTTTCCAGCCGGTGACGGTCGGAGAGCCGAGCGAGGAGGAGGCAAAGGCGATACTCCGCGGTCTTCGTGACCGTTACGAGGCGCATCACCGCCTGAAGATACCGGATGACGCCATCGACGCGGCGGTCGAGCTCTCGAGCCGTTACATCAGCGGACGCCACCTCCCGGACAAGGCGATAGACCTGATAGACGAGGCGGCAAGCCGTGTGCGTATGCAGCAGAACACCGCCCCGCTTGACCTCCGTGAGACCGAAGATAAGCTCAAGAGCATCGCAAGCGACAAGGAAGAGGCCGTTAAGGCGCAGGACTTTGAGACGGCAGCGCGTCTGCGTGACGAGGAGAAGAAACTGCGCGCAGAGATAGAGGACGCCCGTGCGGCGTGGCGCGATAAGCAGAACGCCGTTCACGGAGAGGTCACGCCGGAGGATGTGGCAGCCGTTGTGAGCGGCTGGACCGGCGTGCCGGTGACCAAGCTCACCGAGGACGAGGCTGACCGGTTGCTCCACATGGAGGATATACTCCATGCCAGGGTGATAGGTCAGGACGAGGCGGTAAACGCGGTCGCCCGCGCGATACGCCGTGGTCGTGTCGGACTCAAGGACCCGAAGCGTCCGATAGGCAGCTTCATATTCCTCGGACCGACCGGCGTTGGTAAGACCGAGCTGTGCCGCGCACTTGCGGAGGCTCTGTTCGGTACCGAAGACGCGATGATACGTGTCGATATGAGCGAGTACATGGAGAAACACGCGGTCTCCAAGCTCATAGGCTCTCCTCCGGGCTATGTCGGATATGAC
>CALXFK010000092.1 GCA_944387575.1 uncultured Clostridia bacterium | reverse complement strand
AGCCTGCGCACCAACTTCTCGCGCGAGTACGCGAAGGCTGAGTACAGCGCGATGCCGGACGACGAGCTTGAGCAGTTTGCGGTCGGCGCACTGCGCAAGGCGGTCGTTGAAGGGGATGCGGACGGCGGATGCTTCCTGTCCGGACAGTGCGCGGCGCTCGTGAACCGCGTGCAGTCGGCGGCTGAGATAATCCGCGAGGTAATGGAGCAGGCTGAGCCTGTGCTGAACGGAGCGACAAAGTGGGTAAAGTAGCTTTTGTATTTGCGGGGCAGGGCGCGCAGCACCCCGGAATGGGCAAGGAGCTGTTCGAGAACAGCACTGCGGCGGCGGAGGTTTTCCGCCGCTGTGACAGCCTGCGCGCGGGTACGAGCGACCAGTGCTTCGGCGGGACGGACAACGAGTTGAAGGACACCGCGAACACCCAGCCGTGTATGCTCGCAGTCGAGCTTGCGTGCGCGGCGGCGCTTGAGGAGCGCGGGGTGCGCGCGGATATGGCGGCGGGTTTCTCGCTTGGCGAGGTCGCGGCGCTCACATATGCGGGGATATTCTCGCAGGAGGACGGGTTCAGGCTCGTCTGCCGGCGTGGGGAGTTCATGAAGAAGGCGGCGGAGGAACATCCGGCGTCTATGGCTGCTGTGCTCAAACTGAGCCCGGAGCAGGTCGAGAATATTTGCGCCGGTATTCCGGGCGCATACCCGGTCAACTACAACTGCCCCGGGCAGGTCTCGGTGGCGCTCGCGGAGGGTGCGCTTGCACCGCTCACCGCAGCGGCGCGAGAGGCTGGGGGCAGGGTCATGCCGCTGAAAGTGTCCGGGGGTTTCCACTCCCCGTTCATGGTTGCCGCGTCCGAACAGTTTGCCGCAGAGCTTGCGCAGGTGAAGATAGGCGGCGCGAGCGTGCCGGTGTATGCGAATCTGACCGGCGGTCTCTATCCCGAGACGCCGGACGAGATACGGCGGACGCTTGCCGCGCAGATCTCCTCGCCGGTGCGCTGGGAGACGATAGTCCGCGCAATGGCTGAAAACGGCGTGGATACATTTGTGGAACTCGGACCGGGGCATACGCTCTGCGGTCTCATTTCAAAGACGCTTGCCGGAGTGCGCACGTTCCCGGTTGAGGATATGGCGGGTCTCGCGGCGGCGGCGGAGGCTATATGCTGAAAGGAAAAATTGCTGTCGTGACCGGCGGCTCGCGCGGAATCGGCGCCGCAACCGCCCGCAAACTGGCGTCGATGGGCGCGGACGTTGCGGTGATATATGCGGGCAATACCGCGCTTGCCGAGCGGGTCTGCGCGGACTGCGCGGCGTCCGGCGTCACCGCGCGCGCGTACCGGTGCGACGTGTCCGACTTTGCGCAGGTCAAGGAGACGGTGGCGCAGATAAAGGCGGACTTCGGAACGGTCAACATCCTTGTGAACAACGCCGGAATAACGCGCGACGGGCTTGTCGCGACGATGAGCGAGAAGGACTTTGAGGACGTGATCTCGGTCAACCTCAAGGGTGCGTTCAATATGATACGCTGCTGCGCGGGGCTGATGATACGCAACCGCGGGGGCAGCATAGTAAACGTGAGCTCGGTCTCCGGTATGGTGGGTAACCCCGGTCAGTGCAACTATTCGGCGTCGAAGGCGGGGCTCATAGGTCTCACGAAGTCGGCGGCAAAGGAGCTTGCCGCGCGCGGGATAACCTGCAACGCGATAGCGCCCGGATTCATCGAGACCGACATGACAAAGGACGTGGGGGAAAGCCCGCTGCTCGCCGCCATCCCGCTCGGACGGATGGGGAAGGCGGAAGAGGTGGCGGACGCGATAGCGTTTCTAGCCTGCGCCGGGTATATAACCGGAGAGGTGCTCCGTATAGACGGCGGAGTCGCCATATAGCGCTTACGAGCAGATGCAGATAAGGAGATACGAGATGGACAGTAAACTTCGCCGGGTGGTAGTGACCGGCATTGGAGTTATTTCGCCGGTCGGACTGAATATAGACGAGTGCTGGAGCAACCTCACCGCCGGTGTACACGGCATTGCTCCGATAACCCTGTTCGACACCGAGGGGTACAAGGCGAAGCTTGCCGCGGAGGTCAAGGGGTTCAATCCGCGCGACTACATGGAGAAGGCGGACGTTCTGCGCAGCGACAGGTATGCGCAGTTCGCGGTCGCCTCCGCCTGCCAGGCAATGGCGGAGAGCGGGCTTGAAGGGACTCTGCCGCCCGAGCGGATAGCGGTCTACTTCGGCTCGGGTATCGGCGGCATACGCACCTTTACCGACGAGCACAACAAGCTGCTCAACCGGGGACCGAACCGCGTCTCCCCATACTTTGTTCCGATGATGATAGCGAATATGGCAGCGGGAATGATAGCCATACGCTTCAACTGCCGCGGCGCGGCAATGCCTGCGGTCACCGCCTGCGCCTCCGGTTCGAATGCGATAGGCGAGGCTCTCCGCGCGATAAGGCATGGGTATGCGGACGCCGCGATAACCGGCGGCGCGGAGGCTGCCATCAACGAGTGCGGCATCGCCGGCTTTGTCAACATGCAGGCACTATCCGTCTCGACCGACCCGGATGCGGCGTCGCTCCCGTTCGACAAGCGCCGTGCCGGATTCGTGATAGGCGAGGGCGCGGCTGCGCTCGTGCTTGAGGAGTACGAGCATGCGGTCTCGCGCGGAGCCAAGATATACGGCGAGGTCTGCGGATACGGTTCCACCTGCGACGCATACCACATCACCGCGCCCCGTCCGGATGCATCCGGCGGAGCCGCCGCGATGAAGGAGGCGTTGAGCGAGGCTGGGTACCAGGACGGCGAGCGCGTGTATGTCAACGCGCACGGGACCGGTACCCCGCTCAACGACACCGCCGAGACGATAGCGATAAAGGATGCGCTCGGTGAGGAGGCTGCGCGCCGCGCGGTCATAAGCTCGACCAAGTCGATGACCGGGCATATGCTCGGGGCGGCGGGCGCGATAGAGGCGATAGCCTGCCTCAAGGCGCTCGAGACCGGTATCGTGCCGCCCACCGCGAACCTGTACGAGCCGGACCCGGAGTGCGACCTCAACTATGCTCCGCTCAAGGCGGTGGAGTTCGAGGCGGACATCGCGCTGTCAAACTCGCTCGGTTTCGGCGGACACAACGCCTGCCTTGCGTTCAGAAAGGTGCAGTAATATGAACGAGACAGATATCAGGAAATACGCCGAACTTATGAAGGAGTTCGACCTCACCGGGCTTGAGATCAACGCGGAGACCGGGTCGCTGCGCCTTGAGCGCGCGGTGGCTGCGGCGCCGGTTGTTCAGACGGTGCAGGCGGTCGCTCCGTCGGCTGCGGCTGCGTCCGCATCTGCTGTGGCGGAGATATCGGAGGGCACGGATGCCCAGGGTCTCATCAGCGTGCGTTCGCCGATGGTGGGAGTGTTCTATGCGTCGCCGGCGGAGAATGCCGAGCCGTTCGTCAGCGTTGGGACGGAGGTAAAGCCGGGCGACACGCTTTGCATAATCGAGGCAATGAAGCTCATGAACGAGCTTGCCGCAGAGCAGAGCGGGGTTATCGCCGAAATCTGCGTCAAGAACGGGCAGGTCGTGGACTACGGCTGCGAGCTGTTCCGGCTCAGGAGGGCGTGAAGTGAATAGAAGCGAAATTGAGATGCTGCTGCCGCACCGCGGCAGCATGCTTCTGCTCGACGAACTCAGCCGCGAGGGGGACGAGGCGCACGGGGTCTACCATGTGCGCGGGGATGAGTTCTTCCTCGACGGTCATTTTCCCGGCGCGCCGGTCGTGCCGGGGGTGATCCTCTGCGAGATACTCGCCCAGTCGGCGTGCGTGCTGATAGGCAAGGGGCTCAGCGAAAATCAGCTCCCGATGTATGCGGGGCTGAACAATGTGCGTTTCCGTTCGCCGGTGCGTCCGGGGGATGCGTTTGAGACGCGCTGCCATATCACGCGCGCAAAGCATCCGTTCTACTTCGCGGAGGGTCGCGGATATGTCGGAGACCGGCTCTGCGTGTCTGCGGAGTTCTCGTTTGCCGTGACGGAGCGTGGCTGATGTTTTCAAAAATTCTTATTGCGAACCGCGGCGAGATCGCGGTGCGGATAATACGCGCCTGTAAGGAGATGGGCATCGCCACGGTGGCGGTCTACTCGCAGGCGGACGAGGATGCGCTGCATGTCGCGCTCGCCGACGAGCGCATATGTATCGGCGGTCCCTCCCCCTCCGAAAGCTATCTCTGCGAGGAGAGGATTATAAGCGCCGCGCTTGCGACCGGCGCCAAAGCCATCCACCCCGGTTACGGATTCCTGTCCGAGAATGCGCACTTTGCGCGTCTCTGCCGGCGCAGTGGGGTCGCGTTCATCGGTCCGGATGCAGACACTATGGAGCGGATAAGCGACAAGGCGGCAATCAAGGAGATAATGCGGGACGCGGGTCTCCGCGTGATACCGGGCACCGGTGTGCTGACGGGGGTCGCGGAGGCGCTGCGCGAGGCGGAGCAGATGGGTTACCCGGTCATGCTGAAGGCGCGCAGCGGCGGCGGCGGACGCGGGATACGATTCGTGGAATCGGCGGCTCAGCTCGAGCGCGAGTACCCGCTTGCGGCAGCCGAGAGCGAGGCTGCGTTCGGGGACGGTGCGCTCTATCTCGAAAAGTGCATACGTCCGGCGCGGCATGTCGAGCTCCAGGTGCTCGCGGACGAACAGGGCAATGTCGTCTGCCTGGGCGAGCGCGACTGTTCGATACAGCGCCGCCACCAGAAACTTATTGAGGAGACCCCGTCGCCCGCGGTGAGCCCCGAGCAGCGGGAGCAGCTGATGCGTGAGGGCGCGGCGGCGGTGCGGCAGGCGGGATACGTCGGCGCGGGGACGCTCGAGTTCCTGCTCGACACCGAGGGGAACTTCTGGTTCATGGAGATGAATGTGCGTCTCCAGGTCGAGCACAGCGTCACCGAGATGCTCACGCGGGTGGACATCGTGAAGTGGCAGATACGTATAGCCGCAGGCGTCCCGCTCAAGTTCACACAGCAGAGCGTGCTCACCGACGGCGCCGCGGTCGAATGCCGGATAAATGCGCTCTCGCCCGGGCGGGTCGAGATGCTGCACGTCCCCGGCGGACCGTTTGTGCGGTTCGACACCTGCCTCGTCCAGCGCACGAGCGTGCCGCCGTACTACGACCCGCTCGTCGGCAAACTGATAGTCTACGCCGGTACGCGCGAGGAAGCGGTGCGTAAGATGAAAGCCGCGCTCTGCGAGCTTGTCATTGAGGGCGTGGAGACGAATATGGACGAACAGCTCGACATTGTAAGCGACGAGAAGTTCGTGAGCGGAGAGTACGACCTTCGCTTTATGGAGGACAGGTAAATGCCTATTTTGAATTTCATGCGCCGCCCGCACAATGAGCTTGAGCGGGAGGGTCGCAGCGCAGCCGAGGTCCAGCGCGACCAGCACGAGCCGGAAAAGACCTGCCCGAACTGCCACAAGGAGCAGCCTCTGAGCCGCCTGTGGGCTAACGGCAACGTGTGTAGCTGCGGCTACCACTTCAGGATGTCGGCGCGGCAGCGGATACGCTTTCTCACTGATAAGGACACGTTTTCCGAGCTCTTCGCGGATATCTCGTCCGGCGACCCGCTCGGATTCCCGGGGTACGCGGAGAAACTGGAGACGGTTGGCGCGGCGAGCGGCGAGCGGGATGCGGTCATCTGCGGTACCGCGAAGATAGGCGGCACCGACTGCTGCATGTTCGTTATGGAGCCGTATTTCATGATGGGCAGTATGGGCGCCGTTGTCGGAGAGAAGATAACCCGCCTTTTCGAGTACGCGACCGAGAAGCGGATGCCGGTGCTCGGGTGCACCGTGTCCGGAGGCGCGCGGATGCAGGAGGGTCTCATCTCTCTTATGCAGATGGCAAAGACGAGTGCCGCGGTGCTGCGGCACAGCGAGGCAGGGCTCTTCTACCTGGTGCTTCTCACCGATCCGACGACCGGTGGCGTCACAGCGAGCTTCGCGATGGAGGGTGACATAATATTCTCCGAGCCGGGCGCGACCGTCGGGTTTGCTGGTGCGCGCGTCGTGGAACAGACTACGCGCAAGGCGCTGCCCAAGGGTTTCCAGACGGCGGAGTCGCTGCTTGAGCACGGCTTTGTGGACGCGATACTGCCGCGTAGCCGTCAGCGTGAAGTTATATCAAACGTCCTCAGAATGCATAGCGAGAGCGAGGGGAGGGACGCAGAATGACCGCGTATGAGCGTGTAAGGACCGCGCGGGGCAAGCGTCCCACCGGTATCGACTATATAAACGGTATTTTCGACGGATTTCTTGAACTGCACGGCGACCGCCGCTTCGGGGACGATCCCGCGATAGTGGGCGGCGTGGCATGGCTCGGCGACAAGCCGGTCACGGTTATTGCGGTGGAGAAGGGACACACTACAAAGGAGCGCGCTGCGCGCTCTTTCGGAGCGCCCAGCCCGGAGGGGTATCGTAAGGCGCTCCGTCTGATGAAGCAGGCGGATAAGTTCGGGCGTCCGGTTATCTGTTTTGTGGACACGTCGGGGGCGTACTGCGGCGTCGGCGCGGAGGAGCGCGGACAGGGTCAGGCGATAGCTGAGAACCTGATGACGATGATGTCGCTGCGCGTCCCGATAATCAGCCTGCTCGTCGGAGAGGGGGGCAGTGGCGGCGCGCTTGCGCTCGCTGTTGCGGACAGAGTGTGGATGCTTGAAAATGCGGTCTATTCGGTGATTTCGCCGGAGGGCTGCGCGAGCATACTCTGGAAGGACTCGTCGCGGGCGGAGGAGGCGGCAGCCTGCCTCAAGCTCACCGCGCAGGACGCGCTGAAACTCGGCGTGGTGGAGGCGGTGCTCTCCGAGCGCGGTCTGGGTCAGCCGGCGTACTATGCCGGTCTGCGCGCGCGTTTCCTCGCCGAGATAGAGCGTCTTGAGGCGAGGGAAGATCTGACCGAGCAGCGCTATGAGCGGTTCCGCGCGTTCGGCAGACCTGAATCGGTTTAGGAGCGTTTGAGGAGTTTTGATGAGTATTTACAGCAGGTTTTGCAGAGAGACTGTCGGGAAGAACGGTAGCCTCGAAAGCATAGACATATTCTACCCTGAGAATTTCAATTTCGGCTATGACGTGGTCGATGAGCTTGCTGCGACCGAACCCGATTCGCGCGCCATCGTATGGTGCAGCGCGGAGGGTGAGGAGCACACGTTCAGCTTTGCGGATGTAAGCCGCGAGAGCAGCCGCGCCGCAAACGCACTCGTGCACGCCGGCATCCGGCGCGGGGACCGGGTCATCGTCGCGCTCAAGCGGCACTATGAGTACTGGTTCACCGCGGTCGCGCTGCACAAGATAGGCGCGATAATGGTTCCGGTGACCCACATGCTTACCGAGGACGACCTGCTCTACCGCATAAATGCGGCGGAGGTGTCGGCGGTCATCTGCACCCCGCAGAACGGGGTCCCGCAGCGGGTGCAGGAGGCGGTGCGCCGTTCGGGGCGCAGCGTGATGCTGTGGAGCGTGCAGAAGGGCGCGGAGGGGTTCATGAACCTCACCGAGGCGATGCGCTGCGAGAAGGACACGTTTGAGCGGATGCCCACCCTCGCGCACGACCCGATGGTCATATACTTCACCTCCGGCACGACAGGCGAGCCGAAGGGCGTAATACACGACTTCTCCTATCCGCTTGCGCACATAGTTACCGCAAAGTACTGGCAGCGCGCGGAGGAGGGCGGTCTGCACTTCACCGTCGCCGAGACCGGCTGGGCGAAGGCGTCCTGGGGCAAGATCTACGGGCAGTGGCTCGTGGGAAGCGCGGTCATGGTCTACGACTTTGACAGCTTCGACCCGCGCAAGCTCGCGGAGGTAATAAACAGGTACGGCGTGACCTCGTTCTGCGCGCCGCCGACAATATACAGGTACCTTGTGCGAAAGGGAGTGCCCGCCACCCGCTCGCTGCGACATGCCGCGACCGCGGGCGAGTTCCTCAGCCCGGACGTTTTCCACAGCTTTACCGAGGCGACCGGGCTCGCCCTGATGGAGGGTTACGGTCAGACCGAGACGACACTGCTCATGGCGAACTTCGCGGGCGCTGTCCCGCGCGACGGGTCCATGGGAAAGCCGTCGCCGCTCTACCAGGTCGAGCTGCGCCTTGCGGACGGTTCGCCCGCTCCGGTGGGGGAGATAGGCGAGATAGTCGTGGTGCCTAAGGACGGGGAGACGCCGATAGGCGTTTTCAAGGGGTACCTCGGAAGCGACGAGCTCTATGAGAAAGTCTGGAGCGGCGGGGTGTACCACACCGGCGACGCCGCGTGGATGGACGGGGACGGGTACTTCTGGTTCCACGGCAGGTTTGACGACATCATAAAGAGCGGAGGTTTCCGCATAGGACCGCACGAGGTGGAGAATATCCTGCTCGAGCATAAAGCGGTGCTCGAGTGCAGCGTGGTCGGAGTGCCGGACGAGCTGCGCGGTCAGGCGATAAAGGCGATAGTGGTGCTCGCACCCGGATACCAGGCGTCGCACGAGCTTGAGCTCGAACTGCGTGAGTTCTGTAACTCGCGGCTCGCGGACTACAAGTGGGTGCGTATCATCGAGTTTGTTGACGAGCTTCCCAAGACCATAAGCGGGAAGGTGCGGAGAGCCGTGCTGCGCGAGCGGTGAGTCGGACGAGGTAAAATTGGAGCATTGACAGTATGTGTGCGCAGACACGGATCGGCGGCGGAAGGACAAATAAGCGGGAAGAGCTCATTCGAGCTGGAATAAACGAGATAAACAGGCACGGCGTGACCGGCTTCTCGATACGCCGGGTGGCTGAGAGCTGCGGGGTCAGCTGTGCGGCTCCGGCAAAGCATTTCGGAGACCGCAAGGGGTTCCTTGCGGCGATAATCGAGTATGTGAACCGGCAGTGGACCGAGCGTCAGCTCCGCATCCTGCGTGAGAGCGGCAGCTCGCTGCGGGCGCAAATAGTCGGGATAAGCGTCGAATATGTCAAGTTTCTTGTCGAAAACCCGCACTTCCGCTCGATAATAATGATGAAAGACGATGAGTTCGACAGCGTGTACAGCAGCGTGCGCGGTGTGATGAGCGAGATAACGCAGCGGCTCGTGCAGGCGTACTGCGAGTCGGTCGGAATGACCGAGGAGATACGGAGACGAAAACTGTACGTCGTGCGCGCGCTGATTTACGGCGCGGCGCTGATGTTTGATAACGGCGAGCTCGAGTACAGCGACGGGATGCTCGAGATAGTGCGTGCGAGCATCGACCGGGAGTTCGACCTGCCGTGAAAATGGGAGCAGATATGAAAGTCAAAGCCGTTTTTTTCGATTTGGACGGGACGTTGCTGCCGATGGACCTTGAGCGGTTTACCGGCGCATATTTCAGAGAACTTGTAAAGGAGATGGCGCCCCTCGGTGTGGAGCCGGAGGCGCTTGTTTCCGCAGTGTGGGACGGCACCCGCGCAATGGCGAAAAACGACGGAACGCGGTCGAACGACGCAGTGTTCTGGGATACGTTCTCGCGGGTCACCGGCGTTGAGACCGAGCGTGCGCGCCCGCTCGCGGACGGGTTCTACTCTGACGGGTTCAACAGGGCGCGGGGCGCGGCGGGGGAAAATCCGCTCGCGCGTCGCGCAGTCGAGCTTGCGCGGCGGGGAGGACGCAGAGTCGTGCTCGCGACCAACCCGATCTTTCCGATGACCGCGCAGCTCATGCGGCTGAGCTGGGTAGGGCTTGGCGCGTCCGACTTCGACCTTATCACATCCTACGAGGGCGAGCGGTTCTGCAAGCCGAATCCGGAGTACTATCTTGAGATATGCCATAGGATAGGGGTCGAGCCTTCCGAATGCCTGATGATAGGCAACGACGAGCGGGAGGACATGTATGCGTGCAGCCTTGCCGGAATCGCGGGGTACTATGTGACCGACTGTGCCATTCCGTTCGAGGGTCATAACTGGGACGGTGAGCGCGGGAGCTTCGCGGAGCTAGTGGACTACCTCGCTTCGACAGACGAGTAAAAAATTTTAAATTGCCTCTTGACAACGCGTCGCGCAGGTGGTATTTTAATTGCAACAAAGCGAAACCGCTGAGAGGGAGATAACGGCGGAGGTCGCACCCACAGCGAGCCGGGGGTGGTGGGAGCCCGGCGGAGAGCGAACCGTCAAATGGACCCTCGAGGGCGTCCGGGAAAGCCGCGCAGCGTGCGGCAATTATCGGACGACGTGTGCTCACGTTACAGGGCAGGAATGTGCAGGCATTCTGAGTGAGAGGGCGCGTCATTGCGTCAAGCAGGGTGGTACCGCAGAAGCGGCGTTAAGCAAGCTTTTGTCCCGGCAGTGGGACGAAAGCTTTTTTTGTTTGCCGCTGCGGAAATTCGCTTTGATTTATTATTTGAGGAGGAACTCCCATTATGTCGAAAGTGCCTTACAAAATATACCTCAGTGAAAACGAGATTCCGCGCGCGTGGTACAATGTCCGCGCCGACATGAAGCCGGACCATCCGCCCTTCCTCAACCCCGGCACGATGAAGCCGATGACGCTTGAGGAGCTCGAGCCGGTATTCTGCACCGAGTGTGTCAAGCAGGAGCTCAATAATACCGACCGGTTCATCGAGATACCGGATGAGATACGGAATTTCTACAAGATGTACCGCCCCTCGCCGCTCGTCCGCGCGTACTGCCTTGAGCGCGAACTCGGCACCCCGGCGCACATCTACTACAAATACGAGGGTGGCAACACCTCCGGCAGCCACAAGCTCAACAGCGCGATAGCGCAGGCGTATTATGCAAAGCAGCAGGGACTCAAGGCGCTCACCACCGAGACCGGAGCTGGTCAGTGGGGCACCGCGCTCGCGATGGCTTGCGGTTACTTCGGGCTCGACCTCACCGTTTATATGGTCAAGGTCTCCGCAGAGCAGAAGCCGCACCGCCGCGCGGTTATGCAGACCTACGGCGCGCAGGTCATCCCCTCCCCGTCGGATACCACCGAAGCGGGACGCAAAATACTTGCCGCCGACCCGAACAACACCGGCAGCCTTGGCACCGCGATAAGCGAGGCGGTTGAGGTCGCGCTGCAGAAAGAGGGCACCCGCTACGCGCTCGGCAGCGTTCTCGACCACGTGCTCCTGCACCAGACCATAATCGGTCTCGAGAGCAAGATAGCCATGGAGAAGGTCGACGAGTACCCGGACATCGTCATCGGCTGCGCCGGCGGCGGCTCGAACCTCGGCGGACTGATGGCTCCGTTCATGGCGGATAAGCTCGCGGGCAAGACCGCGCCGCACTTCATCGCCGTAGAGCCCGCCTCCTGCCCGTCGCTCACACGCGGACGATTTGGGTATGACTTCTGCGACGTCGGTCACGTCACCCCGCTTGCACAGATGTATACACTTGGCAACGGCTTCATACCCTCCGCAAACCATGCCGGCGGTCTGCGCTACCACGGAATGAGCCCGGTCCTCTCGCAGCTCTATCACGACGGGTACATCGATGAGGCGCGTGCGGTCACCCAGACCGAGGTGTTCGAAGCGGCGGTCAAGTTTGCACGGGTGGAGGGTATCCTCCCCGCCCCCGAGTCCTCCCACGCTATCCGCGTCGCGGTGGATGAGGCGCTGAAGTGCAAGGAGACCGGCGAGGAAAAGACCATCTTGTTCGGTCTCACCGGAACCGGTTACTTCGACCTCACCGCGTATACCGCGTTCAACGAGGGTCGCATGACCGACTATATCCCCACCGACGAAGACCTCGAAAAGGGATTTGCGACCATGCCTAAGGTGTCCCTGTAATCAGCAATACAATACAGTGTTCGGAATATCGCAACCGCCGCAGTTTATTTCAAAGCTGCGGCGGTTTTGTGCGCGTATTTGCATAATTTCTGCTGAAAATAAAAAGCTGTTGCGTTACAGCGGCAGTTGTGGTAAACTCTGTAAGGACAAGTTTCGACTTGAAGAGAAAGGAAAATTGTTTGTATGAAGAAAGCGGCTGCCATTGTATTGACCATCTGCCTGGCGTTCAGCCTGGTCATCCCCGCATTTGCCGAGGAAGTTCCGGGAATGCAGAATTTCAAAGCGAGCAATACGTATAACAATCAGTTCACCGATATGGCGCAGGACTTCTGGGCGACCCCTCTGGTGGAGCTCTGCTACAAGTACGGTCTGATGAACGGGACCTCGGCGAGCACCTTCAGCCCGAAACAGAACCTGTCGGTCGCGCAGGCAATCGTCATGGCTGACCGCATCCACGAGATTTACAACACCGGCAAGAGCACGCTTGCCAACGGCACTCCGTGGTACCAGCCCTACGTAGACTACGCGCTGGAAAACGGCATAATCGCGGAGGGAGACTTTACCGACTACACCGCGAATGTGACCCGCGCGCAGATGGCGCAGATATTTTTCAACTCGGTGCCGGAAAATGAGCTCTACACCGTAAACAGCTTTAACGTTATCCCGGATGTGCCTTATGAGCACCCCAATGCCCGCGCTATCCATATTCTCTACGGTGCGGGCGTTCTCACCGGAAACGACGAGTTCGGGACATTCTATCCGGACAGGAACATCACCCGCGCAGAGGCGGCTGCAATAATTTCCCGCATAGCTCTGACCGGTCAGCGCAAGCACTTTGTGCTGATGAATGGATACATATGGGACGACCTGGAGACCGGCGAGGAGCTGGTCCGCGTGACCTTCCCGCAGATTGTAACGATGTCGGAGGAAGATGGCACCGTTACATATACCGACGGGGACGCCTATGTGTCGATAATGGTGTCCGACGCCGTGCTTACCGGGGTGAGCGCCGGTCAGAATATAACCGATATATATACCATCGATGAAATAAGCGATCAGTGGGAGACGCTCTTTGCCATTAGCGACTACGTTACCGTAGCAAAAGAGATTGGCGAGAGGACCGTGTTCGTGACCGCCCAGAACGGATCTGAGCCGGTGGGTCTCTATGCGATAGACTTTATGACGGAAAATCGTCACGTCAAGGTGCTTGTAATGAGCGATGGAATGCCGGAGATGTTCGAGCAGGTTGTGTTCAGTATAAGCATCTATGGAAACAAGGTATTGGAAGAAGTAGCAGAATAAAACGAAGATCCCCTGTTCAGTGAACAGGGGATCGTTTTTTATCAGCGAACACCGGCAAACTTCTGCGCAGCCGCGCCGTCCGGTACTTTTGCGTTTGGTTCGCCCTCCGGGTGAATTGCCTGTGCGGCTGCGGCGCCCGGGACCGGGACCGAGTTTGTGACCGAAATGGGCACCGGGACATTCGAACCTGGGGGAGGAGTTGTTGCAAGCTCGGTGGTTGGGGCGTTGCGACCGAGGGCGCGGGGGAGATTCCAACGGTACCGGCTTGCGAGAATGCGGATGAGGACAGTGCAGCCGATACCGACGGTCGCGGCGGTGGTGGGGGAGTTAAAAAGCTGTTCGGAGTAGTAGTACAGCAGGCTCCCTACTATTGCGGCGACCGCGTAGATATGTTTGCGGAGCACTGCCGGGATCTCGCCGCACATCATGTCGCGCAGCACGCCTCCTCCGACGCCGGTAACGGTGCCCATGAATATGCTGAGAAACAGGTTCTCTCCGTTACCGGTCTGTACCGCAGCCTGGACACCGATTACGACGAATATGCCGAGCCCGACCGCGTCGCAACAGTTGAATACCTTGTCCCCCCACACTCCGAACCGTGGCACGCGGTGAAAGAGCCGCGCGGCAAGAAATATAACGATAGTCACGGCAAGGCACGCAATGACGTAGCCTCCGCTGAAGAACATCTTTGGCGGGAATGTGCCGAGCAGGATATCGCGCAGTACGCCGCCGCCCATGGCGGTAACTACGCTGAGCAGCAGCACGCCGAGCAGGTCGAGGTTCTTCTGAACCCCTTTCAGGCTGCCGGAGGCGGCGAATGCAACCGTGCCTATCCATTCGGCAACAGTCAGAAAAATGTCCAATCACATCACCTTTTTACAAAATTCGCGGAGATCGGGATCATCGGATAGCTGCGCTCTCACGTTCACGCTCACGCTCGCCCGCCTTCTGGCGAGGGTTGGAGCGAGGTCTGGTCTGCCTTGGGGAGGTACGTGCGTGGGAATCGTGGGAGGACTTCTCGGCATCCGAGCTTCCGGTCCATTCACCGTGCCCCGCCGAGCCGTAAAAGACCTCTTTTGCGGTGGAGAGCATGAGCTTGATGCGGTTGAGCTGGTTTACGTCGCTTGCGCCGGGGTCATAGTCGATGGCGACGATGTTTACCTGCGGGTAGTCGCGCTTGAGCGCCTTTATGACGCCCTTGCCCACGACGTGGTTCGGCAGGCAGGCAAACGGCTGTATGCAGACGATATTCGGAGTGCCGGAGGACACAAGCTCAGCCATTTCACCCGCGAGGAACCAGCCTTCGCCGTAGTTGTTGCCGAGTGAGAGATACGGTTTTGCGAGCTCTGCAACTTCGCGGATGGGCATTGGTGTGTCGAACCGCTTGCTGCGGCGGAGCGCATCCACCGCGGGCTTACGGAGCAGCGCGATCGCGTCCACCCCGACCTGCGCCGTTATAGCCCGCATGAGCGGCGCACCGAGGAACCGGTGCACGTATTTGCCACCGTATGAGCAGTAGCTGAGGAAGTCCATGAGGTCGGGCACGCACACCTCGACCCCCTCACGCTCGAGGAGTTCAACGAGGTTGCGGTTTGCGAGAGGCATGTATTTGACAAGCACCTCTCCGACTATCCCGACGCGGGGCTTATGGAGGTCCTCGTCTATCGGGAGTCGGTCGAAGTCGCTGACTATGCCGTTGCATATTTTCCTGAACGAGTATCGCTTCTTCTTGTCGGTGAGAGCCTGAATGCAGCGCTCGCGCCACTTTTTGTGGAGCGCGTTTGCCGAGCCGGGAACCGCCTCATATGGACGCACACGGTAGAGACAGCGCATCAGGAGATCGCCGAATACGAGCGCCTTTCCTGCGGCGAGCAGGAGCGGAAGGGAAATCTTGAATCCTTCGTTCTTCTCCATCCCGTTTGCGTTGAGTGAAATTACCGGAATGTGAGACATGCCTGCGCGGTCGAGCGCGCGGCGGATAAAGCCGATGTAGTTGCTAGCGCGGCAGCAGCCGCCGGTCTGAGACATCATTATCGCGAGACGGTCGGTGTCGTACTTCCCGGAGAGCACCGCCTGCATTATCTGACCCACGACGGTTATAGACGGGAAGCACGCGTCGTTGTTGACGTATTTCAGACCTACGTCTATCGCGCTGCGGTCGTCGTTGTTGAGTATCTCAATATTGTAGCCGTGAACCCTGAATACCGGACCGAGGATGTCGAAATGGATGGGACTCATCTGAGGCGCGATGATGGTGTACCCGTCGGCGTGCATCTTTTCGGTAAAGACGCTGCGGGTGTATGCCATCGGGGTGTTCCCGTCCGCGCCGGTGACGAGGTCCCTGCGCGCGTTCATCGCCGCTATCAGGCTGCGTACACGTATTCTCGCGGCGCCGAGGTTGTTGACCTCGTCTATCTTGAGCACGGTGTAGAGCCTGCCGTGCTGCTGGAGTATCTCGCTTACCTGGTCGGTGGTGACCGCGTCCAACCCGCAGCCGAACGAGTTGAGCTGTATCAACTCCAGGTTGCTGTGGCGGACAACATACTCAGCCGCCGTGTAAAGACGGGAATGAAAGACCCACTGGTCGTTTGCGCGCAGGGGTCTGGACGGCTCAAAGTCGATGGGGAGGCTGTCCTCGGTTAGCACCGCGAGCCCGTACGACGCGATCATCTGCGGCAGTCCGTGGTTTATCTCGGGATCGATGTGGTACGGTCTGCCGGCGAGGACTATGCCTGACCGTCCGTTCTGTTCCATCCACTCGATGGCGCGGCGACCCTCCGCGACTATGTCAGCCTTCGCCCTGAGCTGCTCTTCCCAGGCGTCGTGCGCGGCGCTGCGCACCTCTTTTGCGGGGATGTTCCACTCCTCGCGGCAGAGGGTGACAAGGCGGTCGGCAGCCGTCCTTTCGTCGGTGAAAGCAATGAATGGGCGTATGTACCGGATGTGCTGTTCCTGTAAGGTCTCGACGTTGTTTTTGAGGTTTTCGGGGTAGGAGACGACTATCGGGCAGTTGAAGTGGTTCTGCGCGCCGGGCGTCTCCTGCCGCTCGTAGAATACACAGGGGTGGAATATAGTGGTGACCCCGCTGCGTATCAGCCATTCGACGTGACCGTGCGCGAGCTTTGCGGGGTAGCACTCCGACTCGGACGGGATGGACTCCATGCCGAGCGTGTATATGTCGCGGTCGGACATCGGGGAGATACGCACCGAAAATCCGAGTTTTTTGAAAAATGTAGCCCAGAACGGGTAGTTTTCGTAGATGTTGAGCACGCGCGGTATTCCGATGACTCCACGGGGGGCGTCCTCGCCGAGCGGCTCATAGTCGAATATGCGGTGCTGTTTGTATGCCACGAGGTTCGGCGCGGCGGCATTCTCCGCCTCGCGCCCGAGCCCGCGCTCGCAGCGGTTACCGCTTATGTGACGGCGACCGCCAGGGAAACGGCTCACGGTGAGCATACAGTTGTTGGTGCACTTTCCGCAGCGGACGGTGGTGGTAGTGTAGGTGAGGTTGAGGATGTCCTCTATCGGGAGCATGGTCGTGCTGCGACCGCCGCAGCGTTCGCGCGCTATCAGTGCAGCCCCGAACGCGCCCATTATCCCGCAGATGTCGGGACATACTGCGTCCGCGCCAGAGATCAGCTCGAATGCGCGGAGGACCGCCTGATTGTGGAATGTGCCGCCCTGGACAACGATGTGACTTCCGAGGTCGGCGGCGTCGGTGAGCTTTATGACCTTGAAAAGAGCGTTCTTAATTACAGAGTATGCAAGCCCGGCTGAAATGTCCGAGACCGGGACGCCTTCCTTCTGAGCTTGCTTGACGTTGGAGTTCATGAACACGGTGCAGCGCGTACCGAGGTCGACCGGATTTTTAGCAAACAGAGCCTCTTTTGCGAACTGCTCGGCGGTGTAGCCGAGGGAGGACGCAAAGTTCTCGATGAATGAACCGCAGCCGGAGGAACACGCCTCGTTGAGCAGGATGGTGTCCACAAATCCGTTTTTCAGCTTTATGCATTTCATGTCCTGTCCACCGATGTCCAGAACGCAGTCGACCTCCGGGTCGAAGAACGCCGCCGCACGGCTGTGCGCAATGGTCTCGACTTCGCCAACGTCGAGGCAGAATGCGGACTTCAGAAGTTCCTCGCCGTATCCGGTGGAGCAGGAATATGCGATGCGCGCTGTGGGCGGAAGCTCCTTGGAGAGTTCACTGAGCGCGGTCACGGCGGTCTGGATGGGGCTGCCGTTGTTGGCGGAGTAGAACGAATAGAGGAGCTCGCCGTTACTGCCGATGAGCGCAAGCTTGGCGGTGGTGGAACCGGCGTCGATGCCGAGGTAGCAGTCGCCAGAGTACCCGCTGAGCGCCGCCTTGCCAACGACCGCCCTGGAGTGACGGCGGCAGAAGCTCTCGTAGCTTTCGTCATCCGCAAACAGCGGTGGAAGCCTCTTTATCTCACTTTCGACAGATACGCCGGATTCAAGACGCGAAATCAAAAGGTCGACCGCGACCTCCTCTGCGTCATCCGCGCTGAGCGCCGCCCCAAACGCGGCAAACAGATGTGATTTGTCCGAGTCGACTACCTTGTCCGGGGTGAGTCCGAGGGTACGGATGAATGCTTTTTTCAGTTCGGGTAAAAAGTGAAGAGGACCGCCGAGGAATGCCACGCAGCCGCGAATGGGCTTGCCGCATGCGAGCCCTGATATGGTCTGGTTGACGACAGCCTGGAATATGGACGCAGCGAGGTCGGCTTTCGACGCGCCGTCGTTTATGAGCGGCTGAATATCCGTCTTTGCAAAGACGCCGCAGCGTGCAGCAATGGGGTAGATGTTTTTGTAGTCGGAAGCGGCGGCGTTCAGTCCTGCCGCGTCGGTCTGCAAAAGGGACGCCATCTGGTCGATAAACGAACCGGTGCCTCCTGCGCAGACGCCGTTCATACGCTCTTCAAGACCGCCGGTGAAGTATATTATTTTCGCATCCTCGCCGCCGAGCTCTATTGCGACGTCGGTCTGTGGGGCAACATATTTTAGCGCCGACGCGACGGCGACGACCTCCTGCTCAAAACCTATGCCGAGCGCCTTTCCGAGAGTGATCGAGCCGGAGCCGGTCACTTTCGCACGGATGCTGCCGATGTCGGTGCTTTTTCTGGCATCGCGTAGAAGCTCAGCAAGAGTCTGCTGAGTCTGCGAGCGATGCCGGCGGTAGCTATCGTATATTATCCTGTTCTCGGCGTCGGTAATGACGAGCTTGACCGTGGTCGACCCGATGTCAATGCCTGCTTTGTAAGTATTTTCTTTCATACACCTGCTTCTTTATACCCTTACCCGATATGTGCCAACAAGTATGGCTATTATATAGTTAGTATATAGTAATAATACGCCTGTTAGCGCTCCTTTTCAAGGGCTACAACAACTGAAAAATACGGGAAAAATGTCGTCTAACATATGCATAAAACCGCCTGATGCGGCAAAAAAGGCTTTGTTTGGAACTAAGTGGAATCGGAAAACTGAGTTCGGAAGTATGCTTTTGTGAAATAATAGTGGCGGATTCGGGAGACCGAAAAGATGGGGCTTCGAAAAAATACCCATAAGAGGTATAAACATACGCCGTTTTCCGATGAGGTACCGTCTGGCAATGAATAAATTGTGTGCCTTAACAGATAATATCCGAGAGACAATACCAGCGTGAAGCTCAGTTTTGACTGGAAAAAACAACATTATGGAGGGCAAAAAATGAAAGCCACCGGAATAGTACGAAGAATTGATGACCTTGGCAGGATCGTTATTCCGAAGGAGATCCGCCGGACTATGCGTATCCGCGAGGGAGACTCGCTTGAGATATATACCGACAAGGATGGCGAGGTAATTTTCAAGAAATATTCGCCGATGGGTGAGCTTGCGTCGTTTGCGGCGCAGATATGCGACACGCTCGCGAAAACCACCGGCGCGGCGGTAGCGGTCGCGGACAGGGACAGCATAATCGCCGCAGCGGGTGCAGTGCGCAAAGAGGTCTATGAGAAGCGGATAAGCGATGAGCTTGAGCAGATCATGGAGTCGCGTAAGATATACCAGCACAAGCAGGGTGACAAGCGTATGCCGGCGACCGACGGCGGAGACAGGACGCTCGAGATAGCGGCGCCTATCCTCACCGAGGGCGACGTTACCGGCTGTGTTCTGTTCATAGCCGACGAGAATGGAGAGGCGATGGGAGAGACCGAGCTGAAACTCGCGCAGACCGTAGCCGGATTTCTCGGCAAGCAGATGGAGAGCTGACGACTGTTTTGTCATGCAGGGTCCGCGATGCTGTTGCGTCGTGGGCTCTGCATATTTTTGTGGTAAATAAACTGGCTTTTGTTGAAAAACGGATTGGATACTGATATAGTAGTGCTCAATAGATAATATTGGGGGTGCAAATGGAAAAATGATGATACGCAGGATGGAGCGCCGCGACATAGATGGTATTGTGCGGGGCGAGCTTGCGCAGGGCTGGCACTCGAGCGAGGAGAAGTACCTGCGGCGGCTTGAGGACATGGCGGCGGGGCGGTCGGTGGCGCTCGTCGCAGAGTGCGGGGAAGGCGCGGTCGGCTACATAAACGTCTATTTTGACCGCGACCCTCCCGAGATTGTGGATCTCGGAGTGCTGGAGAAGCAACGGCGGCGGGGCATCGGCAGCGCGCTTATGGATGCCGCTGAGGCTCTTGCGTTTGAGCGGTGTGAGACGGTATGCATAGGGGTCGGTCTGCACAGCGGTTATGGCAGTGCGCAGAGAATGTATGTAAAGCGCGGGTACGTTCCGGACGGCTGCGGCGCCTGGTATGATGACGCGCCTGGCGTACCATATGCGAGCTACCCGTTGGACGACAGCCTGATCTTAAAGCTCAGCAAGACACGGTCGGACAGATATTTAATAGTCAAGCTGAATGAACGTCCCGAGCTAGTGGAGACTGCGGCGCGGTGGTTCCACGAGAAGTGGAACGTTCCGCTGGAGGCATACAGGGAGAGCATGGCAGATTCTCTTGTCGGGCAGGAAGCGGTGCCTGCGTGGTACCTCTGTCTCGACGGCGAACGGATAGTCGCAGGGATGGGGGTCATACAAAACGACTTCCACGAACGCAAGGACCTCTCCCCGAACGTCTGCGCCGTGTTTACCGAGCCGGAACACCGCCGCCGCGGGATAGCCGGACGTATGCTCAGATATGTCTGCAAGGATATGTCGGAAAATGGAGTGGATACGCTGTATCTGCTCACCGATCACACAGGTTTCTATGAAAGGTACGGCTGGAAGTTCCTCTGTATGGTCCGCGGAGACGGAGAGGGCGAACTGTCGCGGATGTATGTTCACCGTCAAAACGAAGTCACGGCGATCTGAACCGTATGTGGTATGTTATCGCAACATTAGTTATTGCACTCGCGTGAGAGATATGGTAAAATAAAAACGAATTTGTAAGTTTGTATTTATTAAGGGAGGAAGAAGATGCCCAAGGTTGCCTATTCAGAGCAGGAGCGGGAACAAATACGCGAGCAACTGCTTGCGGTAGGTCTTGAGCTCATGGCAAAGCAGGGAATACAGCACACCACTGTTGAGCAGGTGTACAGCAGGGTAGGGATTTCGCGCAGTTTTTTCTACACGTTTTTCCGCACAAAAGAGGATCTGATCGTTGAGGTGCTGTATATGCAGCAGCCGCGGATCATAGAGTATTTAAGAGGACTAATGAACGACCCCTCGCTGAGTTGGCGTGAGGCGGTAAGCAAGTTCCTGTACTCCTGCTGCTACGGTGAACAATACGGCATTGCAGTGCTCACGATAGAGGAGCAGCAGCTCGTTTTCAGGCGGCTGTCAGAGGAGGGGTACAGCACGTTCCGCAAGCGGCAGCTCATCTTGTTCGGAAGGATACTTGAGTGTATGGAGGTGCGGGCGGATGCCGAGTGCGTGGGTTTGTTTACCAATGTGTGCCTGCTGGTGATGATCGTTCGCCGCGCCATACCGGACACGCTGCCTCTATTCTTGCCGGAGGCTGCCGATGCTACGGTTAACTTCCAAATAGATGCCATCGTAAACAGCCTTGAAAAGCTCAGGAAATAAGGTATCCGGGTTCGCCCGCTACCGGGTGGACCATTTTTTTACTAACAATAAAGACGAATTTACAAATTTGTATTTATTTCCGAAGATCGCAAAAAAGTTCGTGAGAGAGGACAAATGTTTAAGGAGGAAGCAAACATGGGAATTTTCAGTAGGCTTTTCAAAGGACCGCAGGTAGACATGGAGAAGAGCAACGCGAATGCGAAGAAGATGCGTGCGCTGTTTGACAAGGTCGTACCGGACGGGAAGGACTACAAGCTCATTTTCGGATACACGGAGGATGTGAGCCGATTCAACTATGGATTTGTGCACGGCAGCAAGACGAAAATAGGTAATCTTATTGTTGGGTGGAATGACGCCAGTATGACGATAGTTGTGGTGCCCACCGTCCCGGACCTGTCCGGATGCGGTGAACCGACCTATTACCGCCGCACCGACATATTGAAGGCATACAGGAACAAGTATCCGACCGACGCATTTATAATATATCCTGATAAGCGGAGTTACATAGGGATAAACGCCTACGATTGGCTGGACGATGAGAAACTCTATGTGTATGTGTCACAGGAGGCTGAGCTTGCAGAATTCACTTCGTTCTTTATGAACCGGTTCGCCACAAAGTGAGGTGTGCGCGGCGTTGAAGGAGATCGGAGCCGTGCTTGTTGTTCTTGCGGTGGTGTTTATTGTTGGAAACTGCTGGTTTCACATTGTGGAGGCGGTATTGCGCCGCATTAAACGTATTTTCATGCGTGACAGCGATGGGCAGGTCTGGCACACACTGCCGAAGGACTGGGAGGACGGAGACAAAAAAGGGGAGCCGTAAGGCTCCCTTTTCATAAAAGCAGGGAGCGGACAAAACGTCTGCTCCCTGTGCTATCTATTGCGGGGGAAGAATTACTCCCAGACCTGCTCCTCAAGTGGCTTGGACTTGGGCTTTTCCTGCTGCGGCTTGTCGCGGTTGTCGCGGTTACCGCTGTCACGGCGACCGCCGCGGCGACCACCGCGGTTGCCACTGCGATTACCGCTGCGGGGAGCGCGCGGCGCGCCGTCGCCCTGCTGCTCACCATTCTTGTGCTGCGGACGCGGTTCACCTGCTCCGCCGCCGTTTCCAGGGGTGTAGCTTATTACGACGCAGCGGCGCGGCTCTGAGCCGGAGGAGAATGTAGAGACATCGCGCCAATCCTGGAGCGCGGTGTGTATGACGTGGCGCTCGTAAGCATTCATAGGCTCGAGCGATATGTTGCGGTGATAGCGCACGACCTTCAATGCGGTCTTGTGTGCGAGCTTCTGGAGCGATTCCTCGCGCTTGCCCCGGTAGTTTTCGACGTCTACCGTGACCCGCACGCGCTCGCTTCTGCCCTTGTTCACGACGTAGCTTGTTATATGCTGGATAGCATTCAGCGTTTCACCGCGGCGACCGATGAGCATTCCGAGCTGCTCGCCCACGAGCTCTATTTCGAGCGTGCCTTCGTCGTTGAACTTCATGGTGGCGGTTGCCTTTGCACCCATGCGCTCGAGAAGCCCGGTAAGGAACGCGGTGGCAATCGAGGTCACCTGCTCCGGATTTGCGGGCATACGCGGCGCGGAAGTCTCAGGCGCGGAACCGGATGCCGACACCGGCTCTGCCGCTGCTTTTGCGGCGGGCTCTGCGGCTGCGACCGGGACCGACGGTGCGGAGACGGCGACTGCCGCACCGGCAGACTGCTGCTCATCTGCGGCTACGGTTCGCTGATGCCTCTGAGGCTGGCGACGCTCCTGACGTTCCGGGCGTTCCTGGCGCTGTGCAGGCTGAGACTGTCTCCGTTCGGGCTGCGGGCGGGTGCGTTCGACGCGTGGTTCGAGGGTGGGCTCTGGGATGGGTTCAGGCTCCTCGACGGTTATTCTGACCTTTGCCGGGACGCTCCCGATCCCGAAAAATCCGCTCTTTGGGCGGTCGATGACCTCAACCTGTGCCTCGGCGGTGTCGCGGTCGATTCCAAGTAGTTCGTACGCCTTGTTTATTGCGTCTTCGATAGTTTTTGCAGTTGCTTCAATGGATCGAGCCATCTTCACGGTCATTCCTTTCCTAAGTCGGGCGGCTTGACCGCCCGGTTAAAAGCCACTACTCCGTATCTTTTACGGAGCCGTCCTCCTCGGTCTGTTCCGGGGCGGCGGGAGCGTTTTTGCTCTCCGACTGTCTTGCAGCCTGTTGCGCTTTTAACTGTTTATATTTTTTGGAGGACATCGCGCCTCTGTTAGGCGTGGCGCCACCTTCGGCGAGGCGGCGGCGTCTCTCTTCGCGTTCCGCTTCCCGGCGCTCCTCTTCTGCCTTTGCGCGCTTGGCTTCCTCGCGCTGTTCGCGGGGACTGAGTATGCCCAGCTTCTTGCGGTAGTAGAGGGTGAGCAGCACCTCCTGGATGGTAGTGAAAACCGAGCTTGCGATCCAGTAGAGCGACATTGCAGACGGCATCGAGAAACCTATCCAGAGAGAGAAGATCGGACCCATAAGTGTCATGAATTTGTTGCTCTGTTGCTGGTTGACCGGCAGACCCTGCATCCGCTGCATCACCCATGTGCTGAGGAACGCGCATCCCGCGGATATGAGCGGCAGCAGGAAGTACCAGTTGAGAAGACCGTAGTTCGGAGTGACCGACATGTCGAGTCCGAGAAAGCTGAAATCGATGGCGTGCAGCTTGTCCGCGATGTCGGGAAGAGCTGCCTTGACCGCGTCGAGATTTTCAGCGAGACTGGACGCAAGCCCGAGCTGGGTGGCGCTTGCGGAGGTGTACTCCACGCCGAGAGCCCCCGCGACCGCGGTGACCTCAGCGTCGGACAGGTGAAGCATCCGGGAAAGCGGCAGCCGCACCACGCCGTACAGCGCTATCAGTATCGGGAAGGGGATGAGGGTCCAGAGGCATCCGCTTAGCGGGTTGACCTTCT
This sequence comes from uncultured Clostridia bacterium, assembly GCA_944387575.1. GTDB lineage: Bacteria > Bacillota > Clostridia > Oscillospirales > JAAYOS01 > CALXFK01. Next base: position 2,185 of record CALXFK010000092.1, on the reverse strand, counting down.
CCTGCTTATAGAGCTTTTGCAGCTCGAGGTTGTAACGTTCCTTGTCATCCTTGTATTTAGCCTCGAGCTCCTTCATTTTAGGGGTGAACTTTGTCATTTTCATCATGCTCTTGCGGCTCTTCGCGGAGAAGGGCAGCAGGATGAGCTTGGTGAACAGAGTGAATACAATGAGCGCAAGCCCGTAGTCCTGGGTGAACTCATAGAGGCGCATCATCACCCAGCCGAAGCCATTAACAATTCCGCTCCACACTTTTAGATTTACCGTTCCTTTCGTGGTCGTAATCAGGCGCAGCTACGGCACCGGGTCATAACCTCCCTTGTGGAAAGGGTGGCACTTCAATATCCTGCGTAACACCAACAAGCCGCCCTTAAAAGCTCCGTACTTTCCAATCGCTTCAAGCGCATACTCGGAGCAGGTCGGAATAAACCGGCAGCAGGGCGGCTTCATGGGAGATATTTTCCTCCTGTAAAAGGAGATAAGCCACAGCAAGACCCTTTTCATAACTACGAAGCGACGAGAATCCCAAGCCGTGCGAGCCCGGCGCATATATCGCGCTCGATAGCCGGATATCCGTCGGTGACGGCGCGCGTGCGCGCGACGATAACTATATCGTATCCGGACCTCAGCTCGCGCTCGTGCATGCGGTAGCACTCGCGCATACGGCGGCGCGTTCTGTTGCGCACTACCGCACACCCGAGTTTGCTGCCCACGGTGAGCCCGAGACGGTTGTATTCCCGTTTGTTCTTCAGACAATAAACTGCAACCGAAGCACCGGAAGCGCTCTTGCCGCGGTAATATAGTCTTTTGAACTCATGGTTCTGTTTCAGGGATCGAGTGAAGAGCATCCGTCTTAGTGAGTGAGACGGGCGCGACCTTTTGCGCGACGGCGCGCCAAAACCTTGCGACCATTCGCGGTGTGCATACGCTTACGGAATCCATGCTCCTTTGAACGCTGGCGCTTCTTGGGCTGATAGGTACGTTTCACCGGGGACACCTCCTTATTTTGTGGGGTTTTCTTGACGTTGCGTCTCGACCTATTCTGCGTGGTTTACACGGTGACGCACCCTGTATTATACAGGGACATGCCGTATATTGTCAAGCAGAAATTCTGCTTTTCAGCGCTGCGCTTGGACAAAGTTTTGCATTTTTTAATTTCGGGCTTGACATTATAGAGTAACATGCCGTAATAGTTTTGGCATTTGGGGAATTAAACGCAGAGGTGGTTATGTTGTGGTTATGCACGAAATCAATTAATACTTTTTGTTGACTGGTTTCTAAATTATGGAAAATGGATGCCGCTTAAAGTTGTTTTGAGCGGCATCCATTCTTGGGGAGGGATATTCCTTGTAGTGCTGAATACCGAAAAGCTATTTTTTATTCAGCAAATGCTGTATTTTGAACAGATTGACTTTGCTCAGTTTACGCTCGCCCATCCATGGCGTGGTGTCAAACATCATGACGTTTTTGTTTTCGTTCGTAACCGGTGTCCATTCGATAAGTCCGGGACCGTTGGGATTACCGTTTATTACGAAATTTGCCCAGTACTGCGCCATCTGTCGGGACAAATCATAGTCTCCGGCAGAATAGTCGCGCCAATCATGGTCGAGTGCCTGAAGGATATACCAATGTTCTTCGCCGTGGTATGCGCCGGCGTCATCACCAGGTGCACGTCTTATAATGCTGTATGAATACACAGGCTTCATATGGTTTTTAAGTTGTGTTTCTGCAAACATACGACATCTCATGGCGTTGTTGTCGAGCAATGCGTCGGACAATTCGCCGTCGCTCAAAGTGGAGCAAAGTTCCTCGAATTTAGCGGCGTCCGAGCCAAAGTTCTGTGCGTAGGCGTGGATATTTTCTCTGGTCAGTATGCTGCCCGGTCTCATGCCCTCGTCTCCGGCTTGTCCGATGATGTAATTTACATCGTGATTTTCGCCGCGGAAATACATTTCCACCGGGTCGTCAGGGAACACGTATCCGTCAACGACACCTCTGAAGTGACAGAGTTTGCGTTCGGTTTTCATATATGCCTCTTTCAGTTGTTCACAGCTGAGCGAGCGCATTTCCTCGAGACTGGTGCAGCCGCATAGCTCCATATATTCGATGCCGCGCCGGATCGCTTCTGACTCGCTTATCCAGAAAGGGCTTGAATGGTAATTGTTATCCGGATCCATGAAGTCCCGG
>CALXFK010000091.1 GCA_944387575.1 uncultured Clostridia bacterium | reverse complement strand
AGTTATCATGTATATCTCGTCTGAGTTGGCTATCTGCGAAATATTCCCACCCGAACCTATCACCATCGTCCCGCTCGTTACCGTGTGCACATTCGAACCGCTGTTGACACAAATGTCAAGCGACCCCGCCGACGATACTATCGTGTACCGCTGGCTACGGGTGTACTTGTCGAGAGTTGAACTCGAGAGTATCGTGCGCGCAGCCTCCTTGCTGAACGTGAGCTTCTTGCCCGACGCATCTACAAATGTCACGCTGTACACGTTTCCGGCGTCGGTATACTCGGAGACGTAAGCCTGAACGACCTCTCCAATCGAATAGTTCTTCGCGTTAAGTATCCACTGTATCTCCTTGCCTGTATACGTTTCGCTCCAGTGTCCGTACGACGCCTTCTCGAGATCCTCATAGGTGTCGCTGACTGGCTGCAAATACGGGTAATCGGTCGACCACACGTTTACCGCCGCCTCGGTCGACCCTCCATTGGAGGAGTGGTAGACCGTGTTGCACAGCTCGTCCCCATAATATAGCCCAAGACCTCGAACCGCGTCGCAAGCGGCGTTGCAGGCGTCGGACGAATTTTTCAGCCCGTAATAGACCTGGCAGCAGGTCGTGTTACAGACGTCAAATCCGAGACTGCTGTGTTTGTTGCGGTTGCGGCGCGCAAAACTTGCAGCACAGACCGCCTGAGCCTTCATAGCCTCTGCGGGCCAGTTGGTACCCATTTCGTAAGGAACAACGCCCTTGACGTAGTCGCCGACCATTATAACGTTAATAACATTTATATCCGTACCGGTGCGGCGGTATTCAAAGCAGCCGTAGTACTTTATGTTCTTGAACCAGGTCACCGGCTTGTCCGCCCCTGTCGGCATAATACCTATGTAGTACTCCCCCGACATGTCGAACTCAAACAGTATCTGCCCGGTCGCGGTTATTGTCACGGTACAGCAGGTCTTGCTCCCGCCGACCGCGCTTCCACCAATCGCCTGCGCATCAGCCGAGGCTGCGTCAAGAGATGTGTAACTCCCGCAGCGTACCACCCACTTCCCGTCTATATATGCCGGAAATGCATCGGCAACAGTGCCCGCAAACGCGAGAGCCTCGTCGTAAGACGCAAACGTCTCGGGACGCTGCACGTGGTAGGCGCCTATCGTCATTGCACCAGACGGCGGCAGTGAATCATAGTATACGCCGTTAAGCATATACATGTTCGCATCCTTCATCGTCGTTATCTTCTCGGATGCCGTGTACCCGACGCTGTGGAAACTCCTAGAAGAGTCGAAGTACCCGAATATGTATCCCGAGCCCACCTCGTTTGCGAGGTTGGCGGATATGAGCGCGCTCGTCCCGTAGTACAGACCACACCTGACTATCGATTCTCCGAACGTATACACACCATTTTCATCCGGACCGGACACAGTTCCGACCTCAGCGGTCGTCTGAACTCCGTCCGCTACCACTGCGGTTTCTCCACCATCGGCAAACGCCGTTTTGGGGGCAAAAACATCTGCGGAAAAAAGCACCGAAATAAGCAGTGCGACAGCAAGTAATTTCTTCATCATCAGCTCCATTACATACCCATGCACAATTGACAAACAATTCGACATTGTGTTAATATCAGTTAAAGTATAGCAGTTGCTCAAAAACGGTCGATCGCGTGTTTCATTTTCGACCACGCTGAATATTATACTACGAAGTCTGTCGTTTTTTCAACCCTCTAATGAGTGGCGGCAGAGGAAATGGAGGCAGCAATGAAAAAATATAAGGTAGGGATAATCGGCGCCACCGGCATGGTCGGTCAGCGCTTTGTAACTCTTACCGCCGGGCACCCGTGGTTTGAGCCCGTTGTGCTCGCAGCGTCCGAACGCTCCGCCGGCAAAACCTATGAGGAGGCGGTCTCGGGGCGCTGGGCTATGACAACTCCTATTCCAGAGTCAGTAAAAAACATCGTCGTCATGGACGCTGTTGCCGATATCGACAAGATCGCCGCCGATGTCGACTTCGTATTCTCTGCGGTGGACATGAAGAAGGATGAGATCAAGGCTCTTGAGGAGCAGTACTCCCTGCGCGAGTGCCCTGTCGTTTCGAACAACTCCGCGCATAGGTGGACTGCCGATGTTCCTATGCTCATACCGGAGATAAACCCTGACCACACCGCCGTGATAGAGCACTACCGCAAGCGTATGGGTACAAAGCGCGGATTCATTGCGGTCAAGTCGAACTGCTCCATTCAGAGCTATGTCCCGGCGCTCCACCCCCTGCGCAAGTTCGGGCTTGAGACGGTGCTCGCCTGTACATACCAGGCAATATCCGGCGCGGGAAAGACGTTCGAGCGTTGGCCCGAGATGGTCGATAATGTTATCCCGTTCATAAGCGGCGAGGAGGAGAAGAGCGAAAAGGAGCCTCTCAAAGTCTGGGGCAGCATAGTTGACGGCGAGATAGTCACCGCGACCTCCCCCCTCATTACCACGCAGTGTATCCGTGTCCCGGTAAGCGACGGTCACATGGCTGCGGTGTTCGCAAAGTTCGCAAACACTCCGGACCTTGACGAGATAAAGGAGCTCTGGAGCAGCTATCGTGGCGTCCCGCAGGAGCTGAATCTCCCCAGCGCGCCCAAACAGTTCATACACTACTTTGAGGAGGACAACCGCCCACAGACCGGTCTTGACCGTATGCTCGAAGGTGGGATGGCAGTCTCGGTCGGTCGTCTCCGCCGCGACACGCAGTATGATATAAAATTTGTTTCTCTGTCACACAACACCCTTCGTGGCGCTGCCGGCGGCGCGGTACTCGCAGCCGAGCTCCTCTGCGCGCAGGGCTACATGGACTAATATAAGGAGGTATCCCCGATGAAAACACCCGTATTTACCGGTTCCGGCGTAGCAATCATAACTCCGTTTACAAATGACTTTGTGGACTTCGTCAAGTTCGGCGAGCTCATCGAGCAGCAGATAGCTGCCGGTACCAGCGCCATAATCGTCTGCGGCACCACCGGCGAGGCTTCCACCCAGACCATCCCCGAGCACCTTGCCACCGTGGAATACGCCATCAAAAAGGCGGATGGTCGCGTCAAGGTCATCGCAGGCACCGGCTCCAATGACACCGCGCATGCACTCATGATGTCGCAGAACGCCGAAAAGAGCGGTGCGGATGCGCTCCTCATGGTCACCCCCTACTATAACAAAACCACTCAGCGCGGTCTTGTGAAACACTTTGAATATATTGCCGACCGCGTCGGTATCCCGATAATCCTGTACAACATCCCGGGAAGAACCGGCATGGGCTTCACTGCCGAGGCGTACCGTCAGCTCTCAAAGCACCCGAACATAAACGGCGTCAAGGAGGCAAGCGGCAGCATTGAGCTGATAAATCAGACCCGCCTGCTCTGCGGAGATGATTTCTACATATGGAGCGGCGACGACTCTGCCACGGTTCCGATAATGTCGATGGGCGGCGTTGGCGTCATTTCGGTCCTCGCGAATATCATGCCCGCCGAGACCGCACAGCTCGCACAGCTCTGCCTCGACGGAAAGTTCAGCGAAGCAATGCAGCTTCAGACGAAACTTTACGAGCTCATGAACACCCTATTCATTGAGACTAACCCGATCCCGATCAAAACCGCAATGAACATGATGGGAATGGACGTCGGTCACCTGCGTATGCCCCTCTGTGAGATGGCTCCGGACAATGAAAAGAAGCTCAGAGACGTACTCGTAAAATACGGACTTATAAAGTAATCAGCTTTTCGGATTTTTAGGAAGTGCATATGACAAGAATTTTACTTTCCGGATGTAACGGACGTCTCGGAAGCAACATTGTGGACGCCATATCCGCAAACGACAGTATCGAAGTCGCCGCCGGTGTTGATATCAATACTGTAAAGCGTTCTGCCTTTCCGGTATATGCGGACATCGCCGAGTTCGGTGGAAATGTAGATATAGTTGTTGATGCGTCCCACCCCTCCGCTCTCCATGGGTTGATCAAGTGGTGCATACGTCACAACTGCCCACTCATAGTTGTCACTACTGGTCATAGCGAAGAGCAGCTTGCGGAGCTTGCCTCAGCTGCGGAAAAGATCCCCGTGTTCCGCTCTGCAAACATGTCGCTCGGGATCGCCCTCATCAGTGAGCTTGCGAAAAAAGCGGCTGCATTACTCGGTGACGCATACGACATCGAAATAATTGAAAAACACCACAACCGCAAGATAGACGCCCCCTCCGGCACTGCCATCGCCCTCGCTGATGCTGTCCGCGAAGCGCTGCCCTATACTCCGGAGTACGTCTATGAGCGTCAGTCGGTCCGTCGCCCTCGCGAAAAGAAAGAGATCGGCATAAGTTCTGTTCGTGGTGGAACTATTGTCGGAGAGCACACCGTTCTCTTCGCCGGTATTGACGAAGTCATTGAACTGACCCACTCCGCACAGAGCCGTGCAGTTTTTGCGAACGGTGTCGTAAAGGCAATTTCCTTTATGGCAGATAAGCAACCCGGACTTTACAATATGGCACAGCTTGTTGAAACTATGCTCGCCTGATATACCAAATCAAAGAACAGCGCAGTGTAAAGGCAAATTCTTTACGCTGCGCTGTTCTTTGTATTTCCGTGAAATTATGTAAGCTATCTCTCTTTGCAGGCGATCTTTTCAAGATATTTGTCCGCGTCTCCCCTGCAATTGAATACGGTAATTTCAATGTCTGTGTGCTGGTTGAGTAGTTCAACAATTTGAGGTCTGCTGTCGTGCTCAAAGTTCTTTATGAACTCGATGAACTCCTCGTCCTCCTCACCCTCCGGCTCTATCCAGGGCATATCAGGGCGCTCCTTTCCCTTTCTTGCCTCGATCCCACTCAGACAGACCTCTAGCGGATAGTCTAGAAAAAACACACGGTCGCACTCCTTAAGCCGTAGCTCGAGTGTGGAGGCATAGTTTCCGTCAATTATCCAGCGGTCATTTTTCAGAACTTCCTCGAGCCTCTGCCTGAACACTTCGCCGGTCACGACCGTCTTGTCCGCGTTCCAGTACAACATATCGAGGTAGAACAGCGGTATCCCAGTAATTTTATTTAGTGCTCGCGAAAATGTACTTTTTCCACTGCCCGGGCATCCAATAACAAGTACTTTCTGCATTTTTTCACCCCATTTTATGCGGGTAACAACAGGGGAACCAAGAGGTTCCCCTGCAATTTTACTGAATTGTAAGCGCTTCAGGCAAGAATTACCCGTTTGAAACCTTTCTTTCCTTTACGTACTATAACTCCGTCGCCCGCAAAGAGAGAACTCTCGAACTGCGCCGTGGCACTCGTTACCTTGCCGTCCCCGACTACAACACCGCCCTGGTCAACAAGCCTGCGCGCCTCGCCCTTGGATGCCGCAAGCTGTGCGCGGACGAGCAGATCTCCGACCGATATTTTTCCATCGGTAAAGGCATCCTGAGGCAGCTCGACTGTCGGCATATTCTCCGCAGCACCCGCGCTGAACACGCCGGTCGCAGCGTCCTGAGCCTTTTTGGCTTCCTCTTCACCGTGAACGATCTTCGTCACCTCAAACGCAAGACGCGCCTTGACCGGATTGAGCTCGGCGCCGCTGAGACCCTCGAACGTCGCGATCTCCTCGAGCGGGACGTATGTTACCATCTTCATCGTCCTTATAACGTCCGCGTCGTCAATATTTCTCCAGTACTGATAGAACTCATACGGACTGGTCTTCTCCGGGTCGAGCCAGACCGCTCCGCCCATCGTCTTGCCCATTTTCTTGCCCTCTGAGGTGAGCAGCAGCGCAAACGTGACACCATGTACATCCCTGCCTGTCTTGCGGCGGATGAGGTCGGTACCCGCGAGGATGTTCGACCACTGGTCGTCGCCTCCGCTCTGGATATTTGCGCCGTAGCGCTGATTGAGTACGTAGTAGTCGTAGCCCTGCATGAGCATGTAGTTAAACTCAAGGAAGGTGAGCCCGCGCTCGAGCCTGCTCTTGACGCACTCGGCGGTGAGCATCCGGTTGACCGAGAAATGTACGCCGATGTCGCGCAGGAACTCGACATAGTTCAGCTTCAGCAACCAGTCGGCGTTGTCCACCATTATGGCGCGATCGTTTGTGAAATCCACTATTTTGGACATCTGCACGCGGAACTTCGCTATATTGTTCTGTATCGTCTCCTGAGTCATCATTGAACGCATATCGGTGCGCCCTGACGGATCACCCACCATTGCTGTTCCGCCGCCGAGCAGTGCTATCGCCTTATTGCCAGCGCGCTGAAGGTGGCGCATGATGATGAGCTGCATGAGATGTCCGACATGGAGGCTGTCTGCGGTGGGGTCGAACCCGATATAGAAAATTGCCTCGCCGTTGTCTATGAGGCGCTTGACCTCCTCCTCGTTCGTACACTGGGCGAGCAATCCTCTCGCTTTCAGCTCTTCAAAAACTGTCATATTAACGTCTCCTTATATTTTTCTGCGGCGCTTATCAGTTCTGCCGCGCTTTTTTGAGTTGTTTGAGTTATATTTGAACCGCCGATTATCCGTGAAATCTCATCGACACGCCCCTGCATGTCAAGCGCGGTAACCGACGTAAAGGTTCTGCCGTCCTGCTCACGCTTTTCAATTAGAAAGTGGTTGTCCGCCATCGCCGCAAGCTGCGGCAGATGCGACACGCACAGCACCTGCCGTCTGCGACCGAGCGCCGCCAGTTTTTCGGCTACCCTCTGCGCTGCACGACCGCTGACGCCGGCATCCACCTCGTCAAAAATCAACGTACCCACATCGTCGCTCTCCGCAAGCACGCTCTTCATCGCAAGCATTATCCGTGCAAGCTCGCCTCCGGACGCTATCCTGGACAGGCTGCGCGCCTCTTCCCCTGCATTCGCCGAGAGAAGGAACCTCACCGTGTCCCATCCCTTCGCAGATAAGTCGGTCTGCGAAATTTCCACCTTGAAAACCGCCTTCATATCAAGCGTTGCAAGCTCTTCGCAGATGCGGTGTTCAAGCTCGAGCGCAGCGGTTTTGCGAATCCGCGACAGCTCTGCCGCCGCCTTTTCCACCTCGCCGAGCGCCGCCGTCTCCCGCTTTTTCAGTTCTATTACCGCGTCATCCGACCCCTCAAGCTCTCCAAGCTCCTCACGGCTGCGCTCAAGGGTTTTCAGCACCTCCGGTATCGTCGCACCGTATCTCCGCTCAAGCCGGAAAATCGTGTTGAGCCGCTCCTCGACCCGGTCGGTCTCCTCCTCCGAAAAGTCAAACCCGATCATCATGTCCCGCAGCTCTTCCGCTACATCGTCCGCACCGTATTGGAGCTCCCTAAGCCGTGAGGATATTGCACGAAGCCGCTCCGAAGTGTCGTCTATATACCCTATCTCCTCGACCGCCGAGCTTATAATCTCGCACGCACCTCTGCTCTCCTCATCTCCGTGCAAAGCGGCGTACGCCGCCTCAATCGCGGAGGTTATACGTCCCGCATTCCTGAGAAACTTCGACCTCTCGGTCAGTTCCTCCTCCTCCCCGGGCTCAAGCCCAGCAGACTCTATCTCCTCAACTATGCGCGAGAGCTCGTCCACACGGCGAGTACGCTCCTCCGCATCTATACTCAGCTTTTGTATTTTCGAGCGTATCTCAAGCAGGTTGCGGTACTTCTCCGAATAATCATCCAGCGCCTCTGCGTCACCCGCAAAGCTGTCAAGACTTGCAAGGTGAGTGCTCTCGTCGAGGAGCTGCTGGCTGTCATGCTGACCGTGTATATTCACTAGCAGCGAACCGAGCTCCCGCAGCATCGCCACCGTGACCGGGTTCCCTCCTATACGGCAGACGTTCCGCCCGTCCACGCTTATCTGCCGCGTTATCAGCAGCTCGCCGTCCGGAGCCTCATATCCGTTATGTTCAAGCCACCCGAGCACAGCTCCGCCCACCGGTGAGAACATCGCGGACACGAACGCTGCCCGCTCGCCTGTACGGACTATGTCACGCGACATGCGCATACCTAGCACCGCGTTTATTGAGTCAATAACTATCGACTTTCCCGCTCCTGTCTCGCCGGTAAGCACGCTCAGTCTCGCTTCAAACTCTACGTCCGCACGCTCGACCACAGCAACATTTTCAATGTGAAGAACCGAAAGCATGGTACCCCCCTGCTTTACTTCATAAGCTGCAGGAACTTCTCCCTCAGCGTATCTGCATACCGCTCCTCGCGCACAATTATTATTCCGGTGTCATCGCCCGCCAGCGTTCCGAGCACATAATCGAGCGCCATCGAGTCCACCGCGGAGCAGGCGGCGTTCGCAAGACCGGGCAACGTCTTTATAACGACCATATTCCCAGCCGAATCCACCGAAGTCACGCTCTCACAAAATATTGTTTGCAGGCGCGAATCGATACCCGTTTCGCTTGTACGCACCGGCGCTGAGTATCGATATCCTCCGTCCGGCGCAAGAGTTTTTTGTAGACGGAGCTCTTTTATGTCTCTCGAAATTGTTGCCTGCGTCGCGACTATACCGATTTCCTTCAACTCATCGAGCAGCTCCTCCTGTGTCTCGACGTTTTTTGCGGAAATTATTTCGAGTATTTTGTCGTGCCGTAGACTCTTCATCGTTTCATCTCCCGTCAAAAAGTTTCTTATTTATTATGTCATAAAAGCTATATTTTTGCAAGCGCACAAGGCGACACGATTTGTCGGATTTTCGCACGACTACCTCGTCCCCCGCACAAAGCTCGAACCGCTGTATACCGTCTGTTATCAGCAGACCCTCCTCGCTAATGCAGCGTATACACGCCACACTCGATGAGGCGAGAACAAACGAAGGTGCACTCACATTGTGCGCACACACCGGTGTAAGGATTATCGCCTCCAGCGCCGGGTCTACCACCGGTCCACCCGCCGACATCGAATATGCGGTGGACCCCGTCGGGGTCGCTGCTATAAGTCCGTCACCACGTACCCGCGCCATATAACTCCCGTCGTTCAAAAAATCGAGGGTCACCGTCTTTGCAACATGCCTCCCGGTCACAACTGCGTCGTTCAGCACTGTCGCCCCGATTATCCTCCTACCGCCACGCAGGACCTCGACATCGAGCAACATGTGCTCGCTTACATTGTACCGCCCCTCGAGCACCTCACCGAGCCTGCTCTCGCACTCATCCGCGTCAAACGCGGTCATAAACCCGATAGACCCCGCATTTATTCCGAGAACCGGACGCCCGCCGCTTATCGACGCGGCGCGCAGTATCGTCCCGTCCCCTCCGATTGCCACTATAACAGTACAGTCCTGTGCGAATTCCGACCCATCACTGTACGTAACGGTCATAACTCCGTTCTTTTTCAGGTATCCCTCCACTCGCGCGGTTATTGCGCCATCAGAATCGCGAGTAGGATTTGTATATATAAGAACTTTTCCGAACATATCAGTGTTCCCTTCCGAGCGAGGCATGCGCCAAACGCACCGTTTCAATGATATCAACCGTGCGTGATCCGCCCGACTTTGTCAGCATTGCAATATACTCGATGTTCCCGTCTCCACCGGTGACCGGGGAGTAATCAAGTCCTGCGACCACAAATCCAGCATTCTCGGCATTTTGCGTAAATGCACGCAGAACATCAACGTGGATCTCCGGTTTCCGCACTATCCCGTTCTTTCCTACACGTTCACGCCCGGCTTCGAACTGAGGCTTGACCAGCGCGACCGCATACCCATCTTCGGTCAGAATGCGGCTCACCTGGGGCAGTATCAGCGAAAGAGATATAAAAGAGACATCGATAGTCGCAAATCCGGGGCGCTTTTCAAATTGTTCAGGCAGAACTTTTCGAATGTCGGTGTCCTCCATCACGGTCACACGCGGGTCGCTGCGCAGCTTCGCCGCAAGCTGGTCACGCCCCACATCCACAGAATATACATGCTCCGCACCATTCTGGAGCATACAGTCGGTAAATCCACCGGTGGACGCGCCGACATCTATCGCAATAACTCCGGACAAGTCGAGAGAAAACACTTCCAGCGCCTTCTCAAGCTTCAGCCCGCCTCGGCTAACATACCTGAGTGTCTCACCGCGAATCTCTACCGTCGCGTTCTCAAAATAGGTCGCGCCCGGCTTTTCCGCACGTCGCCCATCAACATACACGATACCTGACGCGATGGCATATTTCGCACGCTCCCGGCTCTCTGCAAGACCTTTTTCCACAAGCAGCCTGTCAAGCCTCTGCTTTTCCACGCACGACCTCCCCAATTGCATCCGCTATCGCCGCTGCGTCGATGTGATATTCCTGCATGAGACGCCGCACCGACCCATGCGGAATAAAACGGTTGCCAAGGTTTATGAGCCTTGTCTCGGCATCTACTCCTGCTTCGGCGAGAGCCGCCGCGATTGTCACACCTACCGACCCGTTTTTCACGCAATCCTCCGCCACGACGAGGGCTCCCGTCCGCTTTACCGACTCGATAACCGAGCTGCAATCGATCGGGCACACAACCCCGAGCTTTATCACCTCAGGCTCCACTCCGCTCAACAGGTCGCATGCGTCGAGGACCTCATTTATCATGTCGCCGTAACTCACCACTGTGACGTCCGAACCACACCGGATCACCTCTGCTGCGCCACACGCCATCCCGGTCCACCGGCGCTCTCCTCCGCGCGGGTACCTAAGCGCCACAGGTCCCTCGTCCTCATAGATGGCGGTTTTGAGCATCTCCTCAAGCTCTGCAAGGCTTGACGGCGCATACACTCGCATTCCTGGTATGCTCGAAAGAAAAGAAATATCGAATATTCCCTGATGGGTAGCACCGTCCGACCCCACAAGTCCGCCCCGGTCTATCGCAAATACGACGTGCAGTTTCTGTAGTGCAATGTCGTGAAGCATCATGTCGTAGCATCGCTGTGCAAATGTGGAATAGACGGCGAACACCGGAAGCATTCCGCAGCTCGCAAGCCCAGCCGCCATCGTAGCGGCGTGCTCCTCCGCTATCCCTACGTCAAAAAAGCGGTTCGGGAACCGTTCAGCAAACGTGTCAAGCCCGGTCCCGCAGCGCATCGCCGCGGTTATCGCACAGAGTCTCGGATCCCCCTCAGCCATCCGGCAGAGCGCCTGCCCAAAGCGCATCGAGTACCCACTCCCGAGAACGGGAAGCTGACCGCTTGCGACGTCCAACCCGGATGCTATTCCGTGGAAGCTCACCGGGTCCTCCTCCGCAAACTTGTATCCTTTTCCTTTTTTTGTAAGAACATGTATAAGTACAGGACCGTCGTAATTGCGCGCGCTTTCAAAGATGCTGCAAAGACGCGACAGATTGTGTCCGTCGACCGGTCCGAGGTATGTGAACCCAAGCGCCTCAAAAATATTGTTTTCGAGCAGTATACGCTTAATAAAGTCCTTTGTCCGGTGTATAAAGTTGTAAAACAAGCCTTTTTCGCCGGTAACTCCACGTATTTTCCGTTTGAGACGTGTATACCCAGGACGCATGCGCAGGTCACTGAGCAGCCGCTCTACCCCTCCTGCACTGCGATCTATCGACATCTCATTGTCATTGAGTATAACTATGACCGGCTCGCGCGACTGACCCGCGTCGGCAAGTGCCTCGTACGCCATACCTCCGGTGAGCGCACCGTCTCCGATGACCGCAACAACACTGTACCCGTCCCCTGAAAGCGTCCGTGCACGCGCCATACCAAGCGCAGCCGAGACCGAAGTTGAGGAATGACCGGTCCTGAATGGGTCTGCTTTACTCTCGGACGGGTCTGGGAACCCGCCGATCCCGCCGTACTCCCTCAGCGTCCCGAACTTCTCGTAGCGTCCGGTGAGCAGCTTGTGAGCGTATGACTGATGCCCAACGTCAAAGATTATCCGGTCGCTGTATGCGTCGAAGACCCGGTGAAGCGCGACCGTAAGCTCCACCACGCCAAGACTTGACGCGAGGTGCCCTCCGGTACGTGAGACCGAGTCTATGATTTCCGAGCGTATCTCGGCACATAGCTCCTCCAGCTCCGAGTAGCTTAGCCGGGATATATCATCTCTGCCGTTTACCTTTCCGAGATACTTCATGTCTATTTGACCCTCTGGGCGAGACTGCGCGCAAGCCATACAAGGAACTCCGATCCCTTGATCGTTCCTACCGCCTCAGCCGCCCGCTCCGACAGCTCGAGAGCAAGTGCGCGGCAGCCGTCAACACCGCGGAAGTCAACATATGTCCGCTTGCCGGACGCGGTGTCCGAACCTATCGTTTTTCCGAGTTCCGCCTCGGAAGAGGTCACGTCCAGGACATCGTCCACTATCTGGAATGCAAGCCCCATCTTCTCGGCGTATTCAGCCGCCGCCGCAACCCCACGCTCATCTGCGCCCGCGACGATTGCGCCCGCCGTGCAGGCAGCATAAAAGAGCGCCCCTGTTTTCAGGGCGTCGGTGCGCCGGAGCCTGCTCTCGTCCGGGCTCGATGTCTCGTTTTCCATGTCAAGCGTCTGCCCGCCGACCATGCCGTAGGCACCGGCTGCGCGAGCGATAGTCTCCGCCGCCTTTGCCATCCGACGCGGATCCTCCGCCGATACGACAGCTTCCAACATAACCTCGTAGGCTCCGTTCAGCAGCGCATCACCAGCGAGCGTAGCACCTGCCTCCCCGAATACAACGTGAGAGGTCGGACGCCCACGGCGCAGGTCGTCGTTATCCATGCACGGGAGGTCATCGTGTATCAAAGAATACGTGTGTATCATTTCTAACGCGCACGCAAATGGCAGCGCATCCTCGGTCCTCCCACCGAACAGTTCACAAAATTCGAGCAGCAGGACGGGGCGAATACGTTTCCCACCACCGAGCAAACTATAACGCATCGCCTCAAAGAGCCTCGCGATCTCCCCGCTCTCCCCGAGAAAGGGAAGTGCAGCAAGCACCGAATCTATTTCACGCGCACGCTTTTCCAACCGCGCGCCGCCGTCAAAGTCAAAATTGCCGTTATACATCAAACTGGGTACCCTCCGGCTCGGAATTTCCGGTTAACAGCGTGACCTTCTGCTCCGCCTTCTCCAGGACCCTGCTGCAATATTTCAGGAGCTTCGCCCCCTCCTCATAAAGTGCAAGCGCTTCTTCTATCGGCTTGTCACCCCGCTCAAGCAGCTTTGCGATCTCCTCAAGCCTGGCCATCGCGAGTTCGAAAGTGACCTTTTTTTCTTCGCTCATATTTTTCCTCCCTATCGCAGTTCGAGCTGCTCAGGTATTGGTTCATCGGTATCAGATGCGTCAGATGTATCTTCCACCCTGACATTCAGCGAACCCTCCGCGAGCCTCAGCATGAGTCTGGCGCCCGGTTCAGTGTCCGCCGGCGAACGAATGACCTTGCCGTCCTCCGCCGTAGCCACCGCATAACCTCGCGCAAGCACGCGAAGCGGGCTCAGCGCGTCGAGCGACGCCGCAATACGTGCCACGTTCGCCTTTCCGGCTGCGAGCGCCCGCTCTATCGAACTTGACATCAGCGCCTCCGCCGCCGCAAGCCTCTGCCGCCGCTCGCGGACATAAACCTCCGGCGAGGTCATGACCGGTCGTGACGCCACCGACATGAACCGTCTGCGCGCGAGGCGAAGCGTACCTGTCACCGCGCTACGCATCGATGCGTCGAGCTTTGCAAGCCTCCGCGCAAGCTCCTCCTGGTCCGGAACGCACAGCTCTGCGGCGTTCGACGGTGTCGCCGCGCGGAGATCCGCCACAAAGTCTGATATTGTGAAGTCCGGCTCGTGACCGACTGCGGACACCACCGGAAGCGTAGATTCATATATTGCGCGCGCCACCCGTTCATCGTTGAACGCCCATAGGTCCTCCGCAGAACCTCCGCCGCGCCCGGTTATGATAAACTCGCCGAGCCCATGCCTGCACGCATACTCGATTGCCGCTGCTATCTCGCCCGGCGCTTCCGCACCCTGGACACGCACCGGCAGCAGATTTACTTCCGCAAGCGGCCAGCGCTTTTTCAATATGCGCAGCATATCCCGTATTGCGGCGCCTGCTGGTGATGTGATTATACATATCCGCTGCGGATATCTCGGGAGTGGTCTCTTGCGCCCTGGCTCAAAATACCCCATAGCGCCGAGCTTACGCTTGAGCTGCTCGAACGCCACATAGAGTTCGCCCACCCCGTCAGGAGTCATTCGCTGGGCGATTATGCGGTACTGACCATCGCGCGGATAGACGTTTATACGCCCGTAGACGAGTACTTTCATTCCGTTTTCTGGGTTGAATTTCAGGCGCATGGCTTCGCGCTTAAACATCACTCCGCGAAGCACGCTCTCGCCGTCCTTGAGTGAAAAAAAGCGGTTTCCCGGCGGATATTCCTTGTAATTTGAGATCTCGCCGCGGACGCAGACATCGGAAAACGAAGGCTCCGACTCAATGCGCTGCTGTATCCTTTTTGTTATCTCGGATACGCTTAGAATTGTCTCACTCACTGCAAATACACCACCTCTCGCCGCTCTGCCTCGCCGCGAGCAGCGCTGCCCCAACGGCATTGTCCGACGAATATTCCGCCGGCGCGGTGACAGCGCCAAACCGTTTTTCCGCTTCCGCTCTGAGAAGCGAGTTGGAAGCTACTCCGCCCATAAGCAGCAGCGGAAGTCCTCCAAACTCCTTCTGCGCCGCTTCAACGCAGGAGAACACTGCAAGCATCACCGACTCCACAATGAATCGTGCAGTCTTTTCCGGCGGTTCTCCCGCATCCTGCATTGCCCGGCACTTGTTTTCCAGTCCGGAAAGCGAGAACTCGAGCCCGCGCTGCTTTGACAAAAATCCTTTCACCGGCGGCGCAGTGCACGCGATCTCGTCGAGCTTCGCACCGGCGGGAAAACCGAGACCAAGCATCACCCCGCACCTGTCGATAGCCTGACCTGCGGAGATGTCGGTGCTGCCGCCTATCCTCCGGCAAACCGGAAGCCCGTTCTCCCCCGGTTTCACGTATAGAAGTTCGGTCGTGCCTCCGGACAGGTGGAACGCAAGCAGCTCATCTTCGATAAGCTCGGGGTGTCCGGACGACCAGGCAGCCGCCGCAAGATGCCCCTGCTGGTGCGAACATTCGTAAAACGGGACCGAGTTTACCGCGGCAAGCACCCGCGCAACGCCTTCGCCCGCAAGAAAACATGGCATGTACGACCCCTTCTCCGCACGAGGACGGGTCGACGCACAGACGGCGGAGACAACTCCTCCGCCGTACATATCCATAAGCCGCGACACTATCTCGGGAAGCCGCTTCGTATGCGCGAATAGCGCATCGCTCTGACGAAGCCCGAGCTCGCCTGCCCGAACGTCGAGCAGACGCTTCGACGAATACGCCCTTCCGGTCGCGGAATCGTACACGGCTGCGGAGGTCGTGTAGTTGGACGTATCAAACCCTATGAAGAGGCTCACTTTTCTATCTTCTCCCCGCGCATGAATCCGCCGAGCACGCCATTTAAGAAAGCGGTTATCTCCTCGTTTTCATATTTGCGGGTGAGCTCCACCGCCTCGTTTATCGAAACTTTTGCAGGAATGTCCGGAAGATACAGTATCTCGTATATGCACAGGCGCATGACCGCCTTGCACACCCGAGAAATCCGTCTCACATTCCACCCGGTCGCATACTTCGCAATGTACGCGTCGAGCTCGTCCAACTTCCCACTCACTCCGAGCGCGACAGTACGGATATATTCCGCGTTCTTCTCATCCGGAGCGCCACTGTATAACCCGCTCTGCTCTCCGAGCAGCTCTAGTCCCTCGTCCGAAATACGCTGCTCAATCGCCTCCACCGGTCTCTCTCCAAAGATGAGACCAAACACGCAGCAGAGCGCAGCCTCCCGCGCAACCGTTCTGTTCATCAGTTTTATACCTCTGTTATCTTTATCAAAATGCAGGTCGTCTCCCGGGACGACCTGACAGACCGCCGTGACGCAGCTCCGGCAGCCTCTGCGGCAATATTCTCCAAACAACAGTCCGGCAGGCCGCCAGACGACGGCCTGCGTCACTCACTGCTCTTTTGCTTTTTTCTTCTGGTGTAGGTCTATTCCGGTTATGTGTACGTTTATCGATCGCGCCTTGAACGACGTAAACTCGTCCAGCGCCTGCTCCACCGCATTTTGGACCTGCTCCGCAAAGTCGGAAAGACGGCAACCGTCCGTGACCCGCATGAACAGGTCTATGTCGGTCGCACCCTCCTCTGCGCTGAGACGCACACCCTTTGTCCGCGCGCCACGAAGGAGTTTCACCTCGCCGGACGGCGCAGTAAATCCGGCGAATCCCTCGACCTCTTCTGCCGCTTTTGTTGCAATAGAGGTTATAACGTCCTCCGAAATAATGACATTTCCACCGCTGGATTTGTTGTATATATCCGACATGCTTCTCTTCCTCCAAGTGGATTTGTTAAATCGCGGAACGACCGCCGCGCCGCCGCCGGTACCTGTACTGCCCGGCAGGCACACCATATATGTATATTATACCACCACCCGGATAGAAACACAAGCTCATCCTTCCGCTTCTAAAATTTTAATAGCCGCTGCCGATACCCCCGTCTCACTTATTACGATGTCCTTTATCTGCGTGACCTGATTGCTGTCAAGCCCGGTTTCAGTTGAGCTGACTATGACGCTTACACCACTTTCCGAAATGTATGCAACACAGTCCTGAAATCCCTTTGCCATCACGAGACCCTCTATCTGCGACTCGGTGATCGTATTATCCGCGATCTTGCTCATCTCGGTGTATGCAGCATCCCGGACCTCCTGCGAGGCGTCCTCGCTTGCGGCGGTCTGCTGGAGCAGTTCGACCGATTCGTCACGCGCCTGCTCTCGGTTGAGCCGCGCGGTCGCAAAGTATCCGCTTTCGTCCTCTGCGGCTGTCTGTGAATTTTGCTCCTCACCTTCCGGAGAAACGGAGGGCGTTTCGGTCGCGGTAACGGTGCCGTCCGGAGTGAGCTTCTGCGGCACCGCCGCCACCCGCTCGGTATCGTCCGGCGCAACGTCGGTTACCCCCGACCCGGACACGTCCTCGGCGGTCTCCTGTCCGTAGTGCCAATTCAGATACACCGCTACGCACACGAACAGTATAACCGTCGCAAGAACTGCGTTTTTCTTCCACACCTTAGCTTTCATCTTTTCTCCTCCTGTTCTGCTATTCTGATTTTACAACCGTTATTCTGTTGCTCGGTAAACCGGTCAGAGCGGACACGGCACTCACGATATTCAATTTTACGTCCGCCGACCCCGCGCCCTCACATACCACAAGGGCGCCCTCATATATGGGATATATCTCCTGTATCACAGCCGCCTGCTCGTATGATCCGGAGGAAAGTATTACGGTCTCGCTAGTCTCTTCACTTCGGTCATACTCCCCGTCGCGGTCGCTGGTCTGCGACGTGTTTGTCTGATATACGGTCTGCATTCCGGCTCTCAGCGTGAGCACCACCTGTGTCCTTCCCGCGCCGGCGATCGCCGAAAGCGCATTGGCTATCCTCTCCTCCTCCTTGTCAAGCGAGAATTCGGAGCTGTGCGGTTCTGGTGTCTCCTCTGTCCTACCGCTGCCACCTGTGGGAAGTAACAGCAAAACTATCCCCACCGCCGCTATAAGCACCGCATATTTATATTTTTTCAGGTAGTCCGCGATCCCCGCAAAAGAAACTTTACCTCCGTTCATCATCACCCCTCGCTCCATTTCTGGTTTTCCTGTGCGATGCAGAGCTCACTTTCGACAAGCCTGCAAAGCGTTGTCAACGCCTCTTCGTCCGTTCCCTCAGCATACCTGCCGGTGAGCTCCGACGGGTAAGGGTAACCGTTCTCCGCACGCTTCGCGTCGACCTCCACGCTGCACTCGACACCGAGCTGCGCCGCACGTTCCAATATGTATGCCTCTGAACGGCTCTCTATGATAAGCTTTATCTGCGGAGTATCGGTCGAAATATGTTTTTCCGCGTACCTCTCATACTCCGCACGGTATTGCTGAGTATAAAACGACAGATCATCCACATCCACCGCGACCACCGGTGTGAGCAGCGCCACCACAAGAAGTAGTCCTCCCGCGAATTTTACCTGGCGCCGTGCGGCGCCGTGCGTTATCGCGCATGCGCAGCTCACTATCACCGCCGCCGCCGTGACCGACGTCACCCACCTTCCCAGCCATTCAAACACATCCATTCCTCCGCTCAGTACGCACCGGTGAGTCGCATAAATGCGATTATTGAGATAAGATTCATAAGCGAACACGCCCCTATCATTCCGAGCAGTATGCTGAACCCGTCGGCAAGCTTACTCACCATCTGTGTTAGCCTCTTCGGCGCCACCGGCTGCGCCGCCGCTCCCGCCGCCCGGAAGAGCAGGTACCGCGTCCCCAGCCGAATGAGCGGACCAATGCAGACCGCCGCCACCGCAAACAACCCGAGAAGTCCCGCGGAGTTCCGCACTATCCTCGCCGCCGCGACCACGCTCTCGGTGGCATCTGAAAGGATGCTGCCCACCACCGGCACCGCGTTTGAGATCACGAGTTTTGCAGTCTTCATCGTCACTGCATCAGCGCCCCCCGAAATCAACCCGCTCAGTCCAAGAAGCGCTATAAACAACGTCAGAAAAGCCGAAAGTAGAAATATGCAGACTTTTTTTATTACTGCCGCCACCCCGCCGAGCATTTCCTCTCCGGTCGCGGCATCCGCGACCACCGCCGCCGAATATGCATACAGGAGTGGCATGAAAAGGCTGTTGAGCAGGGTTATGCAGACATCTCCCGCCGTCATAACTATTACATACTTCGCCGACGCCCCCGCCGGGGCGCCAACCACGCCGGATGCAGTGGCAAGGGACAGTATCAGTCCCTTTGAAAACGCCATCAGATCCTCCATCGTCTCCCGTCCGCTGCCGATAAGCCCACTCATGTCACCGAGCACCACCGCGCATATTGCAAGCGTTCCGGCAACCGGCACTATTTCATTTGCCACCCCACCGGTTCTCTCCGCAAAACTGCTCACAACACCGCAGAGAAGTAAAATCACAAACACTGCCCCCGCCGAATAGAGCCCCTGGAGCAGGTACTCCTTGACGTATCCCACACACGCGCCCATCAGGCGGGAAAATCCACCCTCCACTGTCACGTTCGTGCTATCTATCCCCTCGAGGAGCTCGTCCGCCTCATCCGGAATATCCAGGTCATCTAGACCAAGCTCCTCCCGCTGCTGCTCTATCAGTGTGTCGGTGTCGATGTCTGCGCTGGTGGCAGTCTGTGCCTTTGCCGACGTCCCCGCAGTTGCAAAGAGCACAAGCAGAACGCAAAGTGTCACCCTGCAAGCGAACTCACGAGTTCGACGACCGAACGCATAAGCGGAAGCGCCACGTACAGTGCCGCGACCATTCCTCCGACCTCTATGTATGACGCTATCGCGGTCTCCTTTGCATCCCGCGACGCCTCCGCCGCAAACTGTGTTACAAGCGCTATTCCCAGCGTTTTCAGAAGCGGCGATAAAACTGCCCCCGACACCCCCGCCATATCCGCGAGCTCGCGGCAGAAGTCGAGAATGCTGCCGAGCATGTCCGAGATCAATACGATTATGACCGTCCCCGCAGCCGCCGCGAGTAGATATGACGCTCCTGGCGTGTCCCGTTTTAGCGCAAGCGCGCAAAAGGTAGCGAGAAGCCCGATACCGGCGACCCTTATCGCGTACTCCATAGCTCATGTCATAACCCGAAAAGCGTCTTTACCGTGTCGAAAAGCGAGCTGATCTCCTTTAAAATGATCATCAGGACAACCACAAGCCCTGCAATCGAGCAGAGCAGCGCCTGGTCGTCCCTCCCCGCCTTCGACAGTAACAGGTTAAGTACCGCCACCAGTATTCCTATCGCCGCAATCTTGAATATCAGATCTACCTGCATTCTTCTTCCCCTTTGCCGCCGCTGTGTTTTCGGCTTCAAAACTTCTTGTGTCCTTTGTCATCATGTATATTGCAGCCGGCAGTTGGATATGCAGACCCGCGTGTACAAATATCTCGCCCCCATACGCGCACAAAAATAGAGCGGGGTCCCTCCAACTATCGGAGAAGATCCCGCCCCTGTTATTTTTGCTATCTCACCGGAACTATCCTCTGACCGGCAGGGAGAAGCTCCAGCAGACGTGCGTCATAGTTCACTTCGCACCTGCACTCCTCATCGAAAATCATGCACGGCACATCCTTGCCGCTGACCTCATCCCACTTTGGCAGCAGTTTGTGGTTCGGATTTCCACAATACGCGAAATTCACCCATGCACCGCTCACCTGATCCTGCAAGCGCTCGGTCACACCCGGCTTATAATACGCCTCGAGGTAATCCGCGTTGTGGAAAACGTAAGCTATCTCGGAATTGTGGAAGGCTATCGAACCGTTATTAAATGGAAACTCAAAAGCAAACAGGTAATTGTACACCGGGGCGTCAGACAATTCTGCGCGCCGAACCGCAAAGTCAAGCGTTGCACGCCTGAACATCGTGTCGATATACAGGGTATCAGCGACGTTCTTTTCGGGGTATACACGGCTGAACTCATCCGCAATTTTGTCGGCTTCTTCGCCGAACTTCTCTCGGAGCAGCTTACTCTTTGTCTCGTCGCTCCACCAGTTCTTGCTTCCCTCGCCATATTTGCATGCGAGGTTATTACTGAACTCGCCAAACACGGTACCCACCATCAGCGGAATGTTCAACGTTTCTTTTCTGAACCCGCTTCCATCGCCTATATCAAGAAGAAACTGGTTACAGACCGGTGCAAAGTGGCGGAAACTGCCTGATGCCGCTGCCGCCTCGGCAATAGCTGCGTTTGCCGCTGCCGCAAGCTCGTGATATGGTATTTTTTCAAGCTGCTTTACACCATCGATGCTGAGCGGTAACCCGGCATTTTTGAGCACCATATCCGCAAGTTCCCTCGCGCCATCCTGGTCAAGCGCAGAGAGTGCCATACCCTCCGACACTCCGCTCTGTATGACCGCCTTGTGATAAAGACCATCCGCCATCGGCATCTGAAGCAGCGACAGGACTTTTCCGCCGCCCCCTGACTGCCCGAATATCGTAACATTTTGCGGGTCTCCGCCAAAATTCTCTATGTTGTCCCGTATCCAACGCAGCGCCTCTACTATGTCCTCCATACCTGCATTACCGGAGTCCGCATACTCCTCTCCATATGCAGAGAGGTCGATGTACCCAAGCACATTTAGGCGGTGGTTTACCGTCACTACCACAACGTCGCCATATGCCGCGAGATTTTCGCCGTCGTAGGAGTACAATTCTATCGCGGAACCCATACTGTATCCGCCTCCGTGCAACCAGACCATGACCGGCTTGCGACGGTTTCTGTCCATGCTCCGCGTCCACACATTGAGTGTAAGACAGTTCTCGTCATAGCGGTAAAACATGTGCGGCACATAAAAATTGTCGCTGGGTACAGGCGCATCGAGCTCCGGGCAGACACCCTTATAAATTATGCAGGGATCCACCCCCTCCCAATGATCCGCGCGCCGAGGGCTGTGGAAGCGCTCGGCACTGCCATAACGAATACTACGGAACATGTAGGTGCCGTCTATCATTACGCCTCGGACCTTTCCGGAGGTAGTCTCCGCAACCGGCTCATCAAGGTTTGCTACTACCGGTCCTGTGAGTTTCTTAATGTACATCGCATTTTCTCCTTTTTGATTGGATTACTCAACAGCGCGTTTACGACGCAATTGAACATTCAAACGTGTTTCATGTTGGAAGAATATCAGTCTTTCTTCGACCGCATTGCCGGAAACGGCATCGGAAGCGCTTCGCCGAGAGCTTTTATCAGTTTCTCGTCGAAGTCAACTCTAACGCCGCATTCGCGGTCGAACACCATTGTTGGAATACGCCCGGCAGATACCCCTTCCCACCCGGGATTCCCGGTCTTTGCAAAACGTATCCAGGCATCCGAAACCTGGCTTTCCAGCTTTTTGGTGACTGACGGCTCGTTATACATCGGGACGATATCGGTATTGCGGAAAACGAACGGTAGCTCAGCGTTGTGCTCCGCAGGATATCCGCCGAGATATGGCGACTCATAGTTGAAGAGATAGGAATACACCCCTGAACTCGAAACAGAAGAATAATACCTTACAAACTCGATAACAGCGGCACGCATATATGTGTCCATTGCAATCAAATCAACCGGGTTTTTCTCCGGGTAAGCCTCGGAAAACAGGCTTATCAGCTCGTCGGTCCTATCGCCAAGGTTTTCTCTGAGTATTTCATATACCTGCTCCCGGCTCAAATGCTCCTTTCCGACAACCGCGCGCTTGACGGTAAATTCAGCAAAAACGCTGCCGACCATAACAGGAACGCTTTTTGCATAGTCGGTAAAACGTTCCGTCATCCAGTCGTTAATAATCGGGCTCCCGCCTGTATATTCACCCTCGTCGCGCAGCTGCGGGACAACCGAGTCATATGCGCCGGATAAGTCGTGGTAGGACACGCCGGTTATTTCGCACGGGTCATTAAGAGAAAGTCTGTCGGCCAGGCATTCGAGCAACCTCCTGCCGTCTCCGCGCAAAGGACTGAGCATGCTTTCCCCGCCAAAAACGCCGCTTTGAATAATTGCCCTGTGGTACAGCCCGTCAGCCGATGGCGCGTGCATGATGTTTTGAATCTTTGCGCCCCCACCTGATTGTCCGAATACGGTGACATTGCCCGGATCTCCACCAAAGCCCGAAATATTGTCCCTTACCCATTTTAACGCGGCTACAATGTCTGCATTTCCAACATTGCCCGAATTTGAGTATTCCTCTCCGATTGATGAAACGTCCATATATCCGAGAATATTCAGACGGTGGTTTATCGTTACGACAACAACATCCCCGTACCGTGCGAGGTTTTCACCGTTAAAATGCAATTGCTCCATCGATGAGCCCGCACCATATCCGCCACCATGAATCCAGAACAGCACCGCCTTTTTAGCGGATGGCTCCAAAGTGGGCGTCCATATGTTTAAAAACTGGCAATTCTCATTCATTGGCCAGTAGCGCAGCGGCAGCGACACCTCAGGCGAACCGGCAACCGGATTGTATGGCGACACATGTCCATATGTGAGCGCATCCTTTACACCCTGCCACGAATCCGGCTCTTCCGGCATCTGAAATCGCTTGGCCTTTGCATATTGAATGCCGTGAAAAATACAAATATCGTCCATCTGATACCCGTGAAGAGTACCATACTTTGTTTCGACCAGCGGGAAATCGGTAGTACAAACAAACTTTCTCTCCATCTTACTCTCTCCTAACTGTTGACAGTAAAACCCGAAAAGTCCCAGTCCCGTAAGACCGAGACTTTTCAGGTAAAAGTCCGAAACATATATGGACAATCTTTTAAGTCATTAAAGCCACACTAATCAAACTAATCACATTGACACTGATTACCTGTTTACATGTTTACTTGATTTCGCATGACCCGACTTCCGCGTCAGCCTCTCGTCAGATAGCGGTCGTATGCAGCCTGATATATTTCAATTGCGCGGTCAACGTTGAGCGACTCAAGCGTACTTTCAAACTCATCCCAATCGGTAAGAGGCACCATACCGCTAATGAATTTAAGAACCATCTCGTCTATGTATGTGTAGCAGTCGCCGAGAATGCTGGACGCCTCGGTGCTCTCCTCCGCGGTGAGCGTTACTGCGGGGAGGTTATAGCGCGCAGTCACATTGCGGCTCCACGCATCCTTCGTTCCCATTGTCTCGGCGGAGGTGTTCGGGGCAAGTTCGCGCTCCCAGTCATACCAGTAACCCTGATAGGGCTGGAATGCATTGTCGAACATCTTCGCAAGGAAGCTCACCCCGTCCGGACTGCTGTATATGCTCTCGAGGAACGCAGGCTCGCCGTTTTCGTCGTACTCAAACGACACGCCCTCTACTCCGTAGTTTCCGAGAAGCGACCCTTCCTCGGTCCAGAAGTAGTCGTGCCATCTGAGCAGCAGCTCAATATTTTCGCAGTCAACCGTTATCGTCGAAAGAGTATCCTTGTTCAGCGTTATCGGCGCCGCGCCGAACGATATGTTTATCTGGTCTCCCGCGTTCTTTGTCGGGATATTCAGACCTATAAGCTGGAAATCCGGGTCAACCGCTCCCGGCTTGAACATGTCGTGCGCCGAATACAGCGTCTTGGTAACGCCCGCTTCATTGTTCTGAACCCGCCCCTGCGCGTATGTTATGGCGGTGTCCTTCGCGTAGAAATCCTGTTCAATGAGACCCTCGTTGTACCACTGATTCATCAGCGTCACATACTCGAGCATTCCGTCGTTGAGCACAGAGAATGATACCTCTCCGCTGTCGTTTACAAGGAACTGCACGCCACCATGTCCAGACGAATACATAGTGTCAAATCCCACCATCAGCCAGTCATCAAAGCCGGTCGTCTGGGCAAGTAGCGGCGCCTGCACACCGTTGTCTTTGAATACGGTGAGCACGTCGTGCAGCTCGTCGTAAGTCTCCGGCATCTCGATGTCCCACTTTTCAAGGAAGTCGCCGCGCACCATCGGTCCGAGTACCGCCCACTGCATGGTCTTTGCAAGCATGAATATGCCGGGTATGCTCCCGCTGTCGGTTATCGTGGAGAGATAGGTCGGCTCGTCCATTCTGCGAACATAGTCGTAATTCGGAAGGTATTCCATGTAGTCGCGCAGGTCTACGATTATTTCGTTTTCTATGTAGTAGTCGAACCCTGACGACCAGAGCGCGGATATCGTCTGGTAGCTGTCCGGATAGTCCCCCGAGACAATGGACAGATTGAACTGCTCGTTTATATCTGCGGAGGACGGGTTTACGAAATCAATGTGTACATTTGTGCGCTCCTCCGCAACCTGATATGCGAGCGTATCAGCCACGTCAAGCGCCAACTGTCCCGCCGACGGAGCGTATCCGCACCATATCTCAAAGCTCACCGGTTCGGAAACGAGCGGCAGAACAACATCGGTCGGACCGTCGAGTTCCGGCGTGACATCCGGTTCTTCCGAAGGCGTCTGCTCGGCATTTCCTGACGCGGTCTCGGTCGGCGTTGCAGTTGGTGTATTCGTTTCCGAATCATTGCTACACCCCGCAAACAGTCCAAGCACCAGCATCAGCGCAATCACGACTGCGGCAATACGCTTGATAACCATACTTTTTCTCCTCTCAAAACAATATTATAAAATTTACAGACCCAGGTCTGGTTCCGTACATATTTACATATTAAGGGTGTCATTTCTCATATAACAATCGATTGATACATATTTAAAAAGCAACGTTTTATCGGTATCTCATATTTTCCGCGTGGAGCGTCTCTCTATAAAGGATACCGGTAGCACTATCCTGCTCGGTGCAACCTCTCCGGAAATCATATTTGCCAGCGTTGATATAGCGTATTTTGCCAACTTTTCGATCGGCTGAGCCACACAGCTCAGACCGCAATATACCGCAATGTCGGTATTGTCGTATCCAACGATCTGGATATCCTCCGGTATACGTCTACCAAGTATCCGCTCGCACGCCGTCGCAGCACAGCTTGCGTACACATCTCCAGTTGCAAAAATACCGTCCAACTCCGGTCGCGAGGTCAACTTCTGTGCAATTATTTCCGTCGTGTTCTCGTCGGTTTCGCTTGGAATATCAATTACGTTAACTTCAACGCCTCTCTCTCGGCAGCGCCGGACGAACGCCTCTCCGCGCAAAGGCGAGAGCATATGCGCCGCATCCACATCTGGCTTCCAGCCGATTATCGCCGGATGAATGCATCCCCTGTCAAGCAGAGCATCCGCCGCAATAATCCCGCCCTCTTCGTTGTCACTTACTATTGCGGGAATTGAGCTCGTTATTGTACGTTCTATGCTAACAATCGGCAGTTTTGTGTCAATATAGTGCTGGACCTCCTGTGTACGGCTGCACACGACTATCCCGTCTACTTTATTGCGTGTGAGCATTTCTGCGTATTCACGTTCCTTTGCAGTTTCGTGGTTTGAGGTGCACAGCATTGCCCTGTATCCACGCCCCCAGCACTCCTGTTCCAGCGCCTGCACAAGTGCAGCAAAGAATGGGTGAGATATATACGGCACTATTACACCAATGACATTGGTATACATGCGCTGAAGCGAACGCGCGACCTCACTAGGGTAATAACCGAGCGCCTTGCTCGCTTCGAGCACTTTGGTGCGCGCCTCCTCACTAATATATCCCCTATTATTAAACACCCGCGAAACTGTACCGACCGACAGACCAGCAAGCTTCGCTACGTCACTAATCGTTGCCATACCGCCTCTGGAATACATCTATTATATCATTTTCGTCGAAACCAATCCCGACAAGACTATAATAATACCCCATTAAGCATATGTCAATCATTTCTCATATTATTTTGAATAAATTTTTAAATATTTATTTCCGCGTTAATATTTAAGCCTTATTTAATTGACTATATTTCCCGTACATGCTATTATTCAAGTGAGTCAAGGAAAATATGGCACCATGTTGACCAGCAATTTATATTTAGACTCTAGTAAACGTTTAATATATGTGCGGCAAGAAAATTTAGAAAAGGGAGTGACATGGACATGGAAAGCAGGATACGTGTGACTGTATGGAACGAATACATCGACGAATTGACAAAACCACTTGCGGCTGAGTGTTACCCCGAGGGCATACACAAATATTTCGAAGGTTTCCTCAGCGCCGCGGGATATGATGTGAGGACCGCCACCCTGTGCATGCCGGAGCACGGGCTTACACCGGAGATACTTGAGAGCACCGACGTACTCATCTGGTTTGGTCACGTACGACACCACGAGGTCAGCGACACGACGATTTCACAGATACATCGCCGTGTCTTAGACGGCATGGGGTTGATATTGCTCCATTCAAGCCACGCCTCCAAATTGATGCGTAAGCTGTTGGGAACCGGATGTATGCTCAAGTTCCGGGAGGATGACCAGGGCGAGATCCTCTGGGTGGTCGACCCAAGGCATCCCATCGCGGAAGGTGTGCCCGAGCACATAATGATACCCCACGAGGAGATGTACGGAGAGTATTTCGACATTCCGAAACCGGATGAGCTCGTGTTTATAGGATGGTTTGCCGGTGGCGAGGTGTTCAGGAGCGGATGCTGTTTCCATCGTGGTATGGGGCGCATATTTTATTTTCAGCCCGGTCACGAGGAATATCCGGTCTACCACCTTGAGCCGATACAGCGTATACTTATAAACGCCGTGAAATGGGCGGCGCCCTCCCCCAACATTTGCAAATATGTTCAGATGTTTCACGAACCGTTGGTCGGTCGTGACAAGATACACTATGAAATACCTGAGATGCCCGACCCGGAGACGATGCGCAAACTCAGAGAAGGAATGCTCTGAGCAGATGAAAACAGGGATAGCGCTCCGCGCTATCCCTGTGAAGTTTACATTATAAAACCAATAGATGAGCGTTACACATGCCTCGCATGTGCGATGGCGATTTTTAGAATGTCGCTGACATGGTCGTCATCGAGGCTGTAAAACACGTTGCGCCCATCCCGCCGATAGCGCACGAGATTCGCGTCTTTAAGCGTACCCAACTGGTGCGATATTGCCGACTTTGTCATTCCGAGCACCTCTGCAATATCACATACGCACAGCTCGGTACGCTCTATTGCCCACATTATGCGCACGCGAGTCGGGTCGCCGAGCACCTTGAAAAGCGTGGACAGTTTATCCATGTCCTCCTCAGAAGGCATGGCTTCCAGTGCAGTGTCCACCGCATCCCGGTGTATCGCGGTTCCGTCACACTCAGCAGCGTTCTTCGACATAAAAACTCTCCTGCATAACTTGCGCCGGGAAGGTGAAAATTCTCTATTTCCCCAGCTTCTTCTTCAGTGCGGCAAGTTCGTCCTCGACCGCCGCAGCCTTTGCGTCATACTTGTTTTCAAGCGCCTCCAACTTCGAATCGGAGGACTGACCAAGCTCTGCCATAGCGTTTGCGCGGTCGAGCATCCGGTCCGCCTTCTCCTCCATACGGTCGAATGCGCTCATCGAACCCATCGCATCTTGCGCTCCCTGAGCCGCCTTATTTATACGCTCCTGCGTGCGTGCGACTGCGACCTTCGCCTTAATGCTATCACGGCGAGCAGTCATCTCGTCTATCTGGTCGACGAGCTTATCGTGCATAAGCTTCATTTTCCGAGAATTCTCAGCGGCGGCGGCATAGACCTCCTCAAGCGCGGACAGATCCGCCGTTAGCTCAGCCTTCTTTTTGAGGAAGATGCGGGCGTCCTCGTCCTCGCCGCGCTCAACCGCCTGTTCGGCGAGTCCCTGGTACTTCTCAATATCCGACTTGCACTCCTCGAGCTTCCTTGCGCAGCGCTGCTCCTCCGCTATGATACCAGCGGTCTCCTCGCGAACCTTTGCAAGATCCTCCGCAAGATTGCGAAGGATCTGGTCTATCATCTTCGACGGATCTTCCAGTTTGTCAAGAATTGCATTGACGTTGGAAGCCATTATCTCTTTAAAACGTGTAAGAATACCCATTGTCTATACCTCCTGCCGTAAAATACGGACTCAAATCCTTTTTTCAGTCTCGATGAAAAGTACTGAAACAGATTATAATAAACGCTACACAATTATTATACCACTTCTCCCCTGTCGGGTCAACCGTAAAACTCCAACACAGATCTCACCGCATTCTACGCTTTACAAATGTTCACAGAATGTATATAATTTGCTTAACCGTTTGGAGTATAATATTTTCAGTATGCCCCAACCAAATTCACAGGAAAGGGTTCTGCAAATGAGTTCATACAAAATAATGGCAGATATTGCGTGTGACCTTCCGGACGACTACCTCGCGCAGAACGATGTATTCTGCATCCCGATGAGTTTTGTCCTCGACGGAGAGCAGGTCGAATCGTCCGGCAGCGATGACTCGTTCAATCACGAGTTTTACCGTCGGCTCCGCGAGGGGTCGATAGCGACCACGTCGGCGACAAGTGTCGGTACCTACCTTGAGCATTTTTCAAATGAACTCTCCGCCGGCAATGACATTTTGTTTGTCGGCTTTTCATCCGGTCTCAGCGGGTCGTTTGCCTCTGCGCATATCGCCGCACAGGAGCTAGCCCCGTCTTACCCCGACCGAAAGCTGATAGTCGTGGACAGTCTCGGAGCTTCGCTCGGATATGGGCTGCTCGTGGATATGGCGGTCCAGCTCCGCAATAACGGGCTTGACATCGAGCAGGCTGCAAAGGCTCTCGAGGACAACAAGCTGTGCGTACAGCACCTTTTCACCGTGGACGACCTGATGTTCCTGCACAGAGGTGGTCGGCTGAATAAGAGCACTGCGATAGTAGGCTCTCTTGTGGGTGTAAAACCGATGCTTGACGTGGACACGAACGGCAAGTTGAGAAGCTGCCACAAGAAGCGCGGTCGGAAAAAAGCGGTCATGAACCTCGTCGAGTGGATGCTTGAACTTTGCCCGCATCGTTCGCTGGATGTTGCAGCAATAAGTCATGGCGATTGCAGCGATGAAGCTGACATTGTGATATCTGAGCTGAAAAAGCATTTCAGTGTCAAGAGGATAATAAAAAACTACGTTGGACCATATATTGGCGCGCACTCCGGTCCGGGAACGCTTGCCCTCTTTTTTACCGGAAAGGTCCGCGTCTGACAAGGCATAATATACGGAGATTTGATACATGAGCACTTTTCCCCGACGCGCGGAGAACGGAGAACGCAATCTCGCAAGCCGCGTTCTTATCGGTTTCTTCAAAGTTTTTGGTACGATTTTGATGATAGGACTTGTCACCGGCGTAATGCTCGCGTGTATATTCGCCATCTATGTCAAAAACTACATCAATACAGACATCGGCGTGAATGTTGACGACTTTACGCTCGATCAGACGAGCTTTATCTACACATACGACAAAACGGTCGGCGATTATGTTGCCACCAATGA
The DNA here is from genome assembly GCA_944387575.1 of uncultured Clostridia bacterium. Lineage (GTDB taxonomy): Bacteria > Bacillota > Clostridia > Oscillospirales > JAAYOS01 > CALXFK01. Next base: position 32,278 of record CALXFK010000091.1, on the reverse strand, counting down.
GATCTACTCCAGTGAGAACCGTGTGTGGGTCAGCTATGAAGAAGTCCCCTCATACGTCTTTGACGCGCTTATAGCAATCGAGGATGAGAGATTTTGGAGTCACAACGGTGTGGACTGGTTCCGAACAGCCGGAGCATTCGTGAACATGTTTCTAGGCATGAGGGACACGTTCGGCGGTTCAACTATCACGCAGCAGGTCGTAAAAAACCTCACGGGCGAAAAAGAGGTCACCGTTCGGCGGAAACTCACCGAAATATTCAGTGCCCTAGAATTTGAACGGGAGTACTCTAAGGAGGACATCCTCGAAATATACATCAACCTTGTCTACTTCAGTCAGGGCTGTTACGGTATAGAGTCTGCCGCAAACAAATATTTTGGAAAATCCGCCTCCGAGCTCACACTTCCTGAGGCAGCAAGCATCGTTGGCATCACCAACCTTCCCACCTATTACGACCCGTATATCAATCGCGATAACAACAAGTACCGTCAGACGGTCATCCTCAACAAGATGTACGAGCTCGGTATGATAGAGACCGAGGAGGAGCTTAACGCTGCGCTAGAAGCAAAGCTTGAGTTCAAGCGAGACGCCGAGACAACCAATGACGCTGACTCAACGACCGAATACCAGAGCTATTTTGTAGACCAGATCATTCGCGACGTCACTGCCGACCTCGCAGAGGCGCTCGGCGTGGATAGTCGCGTCGCATCACGGATGCTGTACAGCGGCGGATACCAGATATACAGCACAATGGACCAGGATATCCAGGCGATAATCGACGAGGTCTATACAAACGAGGAATACTGGCCAAAGCTGCGAAATGAGGACTCGCTTGAGGACGAACCTCAGTCAAGCATTGTCGTAATGGATCCGTACACCGGCAACATCGTCGGAATGTACGGAAGTCTCGGTGAAAAGACCGGAAACCTCACCCTGAACCGCGCAACACAGTCCAAGCGGTCACCCGGCTCGTCGATAAAGCCGATCTCGGTGTACGCAGCCGCAATAGAAGCGGGGCTCATAAACCCGTACAGCGTTTACACAGATATGCCCGCTATGGTTCTCAATGGCGGCGCTTATCCTAAGAACTACGACCGCGTGTACCGAGGGCAGATAACGATAATGGAGGCGGTGCAGCGCTCGTCAAACACCATCCCGGTGCAGCTCGTTCTCAAGATGACCCCGGAGTACTGCTATAATTTTGCGAAATACACTATGGGTCTCGAATCACTCGTTGACAACGTTGAAGTCAACGGCGAAATCAAGGGAGACGATACCCTCTCCGCAATGGCACTCGGCGGCACCACTTACGGCGTGACCGCAGTGGAACTTGCTGCGGCCTACAGCGTGTTTGTAAACGAAGGCATATACACCGAGCCGCGAACCTATTCCAAGGTTCTCGACTCAAACGGCAACGTGATTCTCGACAACACTACCGAGGGCATCGCGGTAATCAAGCCGACCACCGCTTACTACATGAATGCCCTTCTCACAAACGTCATAACCAACGGAACCGGCTATAACGCACGACTTTCAAACTCTGTCGCCGCAGGAAAGACAGGTACCACCGACGACGACTACGACCGCTGGTTTGTTGGATACACTCCCTACTACTCCTGTGCAGTTTGGTACGGATTTGACAGCAACACCACAATAGTTACCCAGTCCGGCACCAGCCCCGCTATCCCGCTGTGGCAGGCTGTCATGGAGAAGATACACGAGGATCTTGAGCCGCGTTCCTTCTTCACCCCCACCGGCGTAGAACTTGTCCAGGCAAGTTATTGTGTCGACTCGGGCATGGCACCCACCGAGGCATGCCGTGCTGATATCCGTGGAAGCCGTGTTCGCACCGGCACTTTTGTGTCAAGTGATGTCCCGGTTTCCGCATGTACCATGCACCAGTACGTGGATATCGACAGCACCACAAAGCAGATCGCGACCCCATACTGCCCGGCAGAGAACATCACCCGTGTTTCTATGCTCCAGCTCGACCGCCGTTTCCCGATTGCTGGTATCGTGCTAAACGACGAGCAATATACCATCCGCGAATTTGGTGTGGACTACAACGTCGAGACAGAGACCGGGTTCCGCGTGCGTTATGCGGCAAACCTTGCAACAAGCGCGGTCAACGCATTCTGCCAGAATCACTTAGAGCCGTTGCCAGAGGAACCGGAGGATCCCGACGACATCATTCCCCCGGACGGAGAGTTCCCGACAGAGCCGGACGACCCCACCGTTACCGAGTCACCTCCTGGTGCAGACCCGACGCCTTCAGGCTCGCCCGAGGTCACGTCATCGCCTAACACACCGCCGCCGGTTGAATCCACGCCTCCTCCGACCGAGCCGTCTGTGTCAGAGCCGCCTGTATCAGAGCCGTCTGCGTCCCCTTCTCCCGAATTCCCGACAGAACCAACCGAATAACAGATTGTGGTCGAACACAATCTGGCGACCGCTACGTCAGGCAGGTATTGCAGAGTTGCAGTGCCTGCCTGTTATATATGTCGTTATACGACAAAAACGTCCATGCGGCGAAGAACCGCATGGACATCCAAATCAGTTTGTTATTGTTCTTTATTTTGCCTCGCGAGCCGCAGCTTCCGCGCGCTTCAGGTCGCGCATGCGCTGGGCGTGGTCGAGCACGCGCTTGCGGATACGGATAGACTTTGGCGTGACCTCGAGCAGCTCGTCGTCCGCAAGAAACTCTATCGACTGCTCAAGACTCATAACTCTCGGCGGAGTGAGCCGAAGCGCATCGTCAGACCCTGCCGCACGGGTGTTGGTTAGCTGTTTGCGCTTGCAGACGTTTACCACTATGTCATCCGACTTTGGGGACACTCCCACGACCATTCCCGCATACACCGGAACTCCCGGTCCAACAAAGAGCTGTCCACGATCCTGTGCCTGATAAAGACCATAAGTGACAGTCTCCCCAGTCTCATATGCAATCAGCGAACCGGTGGCACGCCGCGCAATCTCTCCCGAGAACGGTGCGTATCCGTGGAAAACGGTTGTCATGATCCCCTCGCCCTTGGTATCCGTCAGAAACTCGTTGCGGTAACCGAAAAGACCGCGGGATGGAACAAGGAATTCTATGCGCATACGGCTGCCCATCGGGGTCATCTTCTGGAGCTCGCCCCGCCTGCTGCCTATCTTCTCCATGACAGCCCCAACGACGCCCTCTGGCACGTCGGCTACCAACTCCTCGATAGGCTCGCAGAGTACGCCGTCGATCTCGCGATAGAGCACTCGTGGGGTGGACACCTGGAGTTCATATCCCTCGCGACGCATATTCTCAATGAGTATTGAAAGGTGCATTTCTCCGCGCCCCGCCACATTGAACGAGTCGGTCTTCCCTATCTCGCTTACGCGAAGCGATACGTCGCGAAGCAGTTCGCGCTCAAGCCTGTCGCGGAGATTGCGCGAAGTTACAAATTTCCCTTCTCTGCCGGCAAACGGCGAATCATTGACCGCAAAAGTCATCTCGACGGTGGGCTCGCTTATCTTTACGAATGGCAGCGCCTCGACGCAGGACGGCGCACAGACGGTGTCGCCAATCGTAATGTCCTCTATCCCGCTGAACGCCACTATATCCCCTGCCGCACAGCGATCGACCGGCAGGCGCTTCAGCCCGTCAAATTCATATATGCTTACTATTTTCGACTTAAACTTCCGCTCCGGGTCATGGTGCGAGCAGACAAATACCTCGTCACCCGGCTGAATAACACCGCGCTCCACTCGTCCTATTCCAATACGTCCGACATAGTCGTTGTAGTCGATGGAGCTCACAAGGATCTGAACCGGTGCCTCCTCGTTTGCTTCCGGGGCGGGAATGTGATTTATTATCGCCTCGAAGAGCGGGGTGAGATCGTCGTCATCCTTCATCACCGGAGAAAGCGATGCCTTGCCGCTCCGCGCCGCGCAGAAAATGACCGGGGAGTCGAGATACTCCATATCTGCGTTGAGGTCTATAAGCAGCTCAAGCACCTCGTCGGGAACTTCATCGACTCGGGCATCCGGTCGGTCGACCTTGTTTATAACGATTATTACCGGCAGATTGAGCGAGAGCGCCCGTTCAAGCACAAAACGGGTCTGCGGCATCGGACCCTCCGCCGCATCCACGAGCAGCAGCACCCCGCTGACCATCTTCAATATACGCTCGACCTCGCCGCCGAAATCAGCGTGACCGGGAGTGTCGACGATGTTTATCTTCACGCCCTTATAGTGGACGGCGGTATTCTTCGCGAGAATGGTTATTCCTCGCTCACGCTCTATGTCGTTGGAGTCCATTACACGCTCCACGACCGCCTGATTTTCGCGATAAACTCCGCTCTGCTTGAGCAGTCCGTCAACAAGCGTCGTCTTTCCGTGGTCAACATGCGCTATTATAGCAACATTCCTGAGCTTTTCATTTATCAAGTGCCGCACCTTCCAATTTGCAGAATATAATTCGGTAACACCGCAAAATTATACACTTTTCCGCGGTTCCTTTCAACATATAAAGTGCAAAAACATTACTTCTCATTTTTGCCGCTATATATACGTAATTTCAGAGTGTTGTCGTTGAACGCGCGTTGCAAAGGTCATACCAAGCCTGTATAATATAGAAAACAGCATTAGATTTGATTGACTGGCGACCGGGTCGGACCGCTCTTCGGTACCGTCTGCCGGAGCTGCCTGGCATAGAAATGAGGTAAAAGATGCTGAAATTCCTTCACCTCGCAGACCTCCACCTTGGTTGCATGCACAGCTCACTGCCGCCGGATATTGCGGATGAGCTCGCGGAGGATGCATTCCGTGTCCTTTACAGGATGCTGCGTTTCGCAAGAGATGAGGCGGACGCGGTGCTCATTGCGGGCGATCTGTTCGACAGCGCTACACCACCCCCCTCAGTCTTTGAGAGGACCATAGCTCTGTTTGGCGACGCAGGGGTCCCGGTGTTCATCTCCCCCGGAAACCACGACTATCTCGATGCGCGTTCCCCCTATCTCACCCGCGAATGGCCGGAGTGTGTACACATATTTGACTCCGAGGAGCTGAGCGCGGTGAAATTTCACGGCTTTCTCATATATGGCTGTGCCTTTTCCGACGTCTACTGCCACACTCCGAAACTGGACCACTTCCGCTCACCCGGCTCGCCGCAGTCGGTACTGCTCATGCACGGCGACATATCCAACGCTTCAAAATACTGCCCTATCCGCGCGCGAGACATTGCAAACTGCGCTGCCGACTACCTAGCGCTCGGGCACATCCACGCGCGCTCCTCGCCGGTTCAAGCCGACGGCGGTACGGTGTATGCGTACTCCGGATGTGCGCTTCCCACCGGGTTCCAGGATGAAGGGGACGTCGGCGCATACCTTGTGACAATAGATAAAAAAGTGTCGGTCGAATTTGTGAGCTTCGGTGCACACAGGTTCATTGACATTCCTCTTCGGCTCAACGGCATACCTGACCCTGTCGGGCGGATACGGGAACTGCTGTCCGACCACAGCCGCGACCTTGTCCGGCTGACGCTAACTGGGGTCCCGGAGCGCCCAATTAGCCACTCCGAACTGAATACACTGCAAAAACAGACATTTTACCTGCAAATCATCGACAACACCTCTGTTACACACGTTGATGAATACTCACTTGCCGGCATAGTGAAGTCGGTCGCGGCGGAGCGCGGATATGAGAATTCCACAGCGCTGAGGCTCGCTCTTGCCGCCCTCGACGGAGAGGAGCGTCCACAGTGGTGATACGAAACATGCTTGCAAACTACGGCAAGCTCAACGGAGACAGGCTCGAGCTCCGCCCCGGGCTCAACATCGTAGAGGGATCAAACGAACACGGCAAAACTACCTGGTGCTCCTTCGTCCGCTCGATGCTGTACGGAATAGACAGCGCGCAGCGGGATAGCAAACGCGCCCTATCCGAAAAGAAACTTGCCCAGTCGTGGAGCGGAGCGCCGTGTAGCGGCAGCCTCGTACTTGAACACGGCGGAGTCGAATACTGCATCGTTCGGAGCGCCTCCCCCACATCCGCACTGGGACGGGTCGACGTCACCGCCTCCGGGCAGAAGGTGGACATGCGTTCTCCCGGAGAACAGCTTCTGGGTATCGGGCGCGACATGTTCTCGCGATGCTGCATAATAGGTCCGCAGACGTTGCCTCCAGGTGGCGCAGAAATAGAGCGCAGACTCACGGCGCTCGCCGCAGGCGGAGACGAATCGGTGTCCGCAGGTGAAGCAATAGACCGCCTGAAACGCTGGCGGCGAGAGGTGTCCGCGCAGCAGAAAGGCGGAGCTTCCGGCTCCGCCTTTCAGGAACTTAACAATATCGAAAACACGCTTTCACGCTGCAACGAGATCTCAACCTCCCTTGACGAATTGCGCAACCGGCGCACATCGCTTGAATCACAGCGCACAAATGTCACATCCGCAACACATCCTCCGCGTGCCGCACGAATAGCCGTGTCGGTGCTCGTCGCGGTCGCGTTCTTTGCCGTCGCCGTGCTTACACACACGGTCTACACCGCACTCGTTGGTCTCCCGGCAGCTCTTGCGGTCTACCTACTTTCCGGACTTGCAACACACAGCCATTCTCCGGAGCACGCGCCCGACGAGGAACTTCTTGAAATCGACCGCGCCATCGCAAAGCTGGAGGGAAGCCTAGATGCGCTAAACCCCTCGGCGCTTGTGGCACGCCGAGAGGAGCTCGTCGAAAAGGTAGAGACACTCGCCAAGCGCCTTGCTGCACTCGAAGCCGCAATATCGCTTATTGAAGAGGCGGACGAGAAGCTGCGCGACCGCATGTCCCCGGCGCTTATGCGAAAGACTGGGGAATATTTCGCACGGATGACGGGCGGGCGATACTCCAAGACAGTCATCGACCGCGCGCTCACGCCGTATGCGGCGAGCGCCGTCGACCCGGTGCTCCGCGACCCCCGCGAACTGAGCTACGGGACGTCCGAACAGCTGCGCTTTGCACTCCGGCTCGCGATCTGCAAAACCATCCTTCCAGAGGACGCTCCGCTGCTGTTCGACGACGCAATGGTCTACTTCGACGATGAGCGCCTGCGCTCCACTCTCGAACTGCTCGCCAAAGAGGCGGAGACGAGGCAGATAGTGGTTTTCACCTGCCAGTCGAGGGAGCGCGAGACGCTCAAGCGCGCAGGGATCTCAGCAAATTTTCTGCGAATTTAGTTGAGTTCTCCTGCATTTTCAAACATTTTATCCACTTCCCTGCGCAGCAGTGCGTTTTCCGGGCGGGTCAGTTCCGGGTCGTCCGCGAGCACAAGCCCCGCCGCCTCCGAAACCTGTGACATAGTCTCATTGTCCGCCGCAATATCCGCTATTCTGAGCGCGGGGATACCGTGTTGCCGGCTGCCAAAGAAGTCGCCCGGACCGCGCAGTCGGAGGTCCTCCTCTGCTATCTTGAATCCGTCGTTAGTTTCACACATCACTCGAATGCGCTCACGGGTGACCTGACTGCCCCCGTTCTCAAACAGTATACAGTAGCTCTCGTGGCTTCCACGCCCCACGCGCCCCCGGAGCTGGTGAAGCTGAGCAAGTCCGAACCGCTCCGAATTTTCAATTATTATCAGCGCGGCGTTCGGGACATCTATCCCAACCTCTATTACGGTGGTAGAGACAAGAATATCTATCTCTCCCGCCGACATTTTCCGCATTATCTCATCCTTTTTTGCGGGCTTCATTCTTCCGTGTATGAACTCCACACGGAGCTCAGGAAATACTTCCCGGCTCAGGTGCTCCGCATACGTCTCGACCGTTTTTCTACCGTCGTCGAGTCCGTCCACCTCCTCAACCAGCGGACATACTATGAATACCTGCCTGCCCTCTCCCACGAGCTTCCGTATAAATTTCTCCACACGCGGGCGGTAGCTCTCGCTTACCGCAAAAGTCTGTACCGGACGCCTGCCCGGTGGGAGCTCATCTATTCTCGATATGTCGAGGTCGCCGTACAGCATCAGCGCAAGAGTCCTCGGTATCGGTGTAGCGCTCATGACAAGCATATGCGCATTGTTTCCCTTTTCAGCGAGCGCAGCCCTCTGGGCGACGCCGAAGCGGTGCTGCTCGTCGGTGACAACAAGTCCGAGTTTTTTAAATTCGACGCCCTCCGAGATCAGTGCGTGCGTTCCTATCAGAACGTCAAGCTCACCGGTCGCGGCGAGCTCCACCGTCTTCCGTTTACTTGCGGTGGACATAGAGCCCACAAGAAGCGCAGTACGCATATTGAGGCGCTCGAAGATCGGGGCAAGCGTCTCATAGTGCTGCGAGGCGAGGATCTCGGTCGGAGCCATCACCGCAGCCTGCACTCCCGCCCCACACGCAAGCCACGCCGCCGCAGCAGCGACCATCGTTTTTCCCGAGCCGACATCGCCCTGTATGAGCCGGTTCATCGTATATCCCGACGACATATCCGCGGCGACATCCCGTATAGCACGTTGCTGCGCTCCGGTGAGCTTGAACGAGAGCACCTGTTCAAAGCCGGACATATCCATCTCGGGTATCGCATATCCAACTGCATTGCGGCGACCACGCATCCGCCTGAGTCCAAGCGACAGCACAAGCAGCTCTTCGAAAACGAACCTGCGCCGTGCATCCGCAAGCAGATCGCCATTACCCGGGAAATGTATGTTTTTATAGCACAGCTCGGCGTTCTGCAGTACATACCTCTCGCGGATAGACTCCGACAACACGTCCTCCAAGTTCCCCTCACAGAGCCGCAGCGCCGTCTCGACTATCCCGCGAATGTAATTCTGTCCGATCCCTGAAGTCAGGCGGTACACCGGCATTATACGCTGAGTATTTGTACCCGTCTTGTCAACTGAGAACGCTTCATACACCGGGTTTACAAGAGAGAGCATCCTTGAGTTCTTCATTTCACGGAACTCACCGTAAAAAATATATTCCCCTCCACGCCTGATTCTGTCCTTTACCCAGCCCTGGTTAAAGAACATCACTTCAGCCTGACCGCTCTCATCGCTTATTCGGAACCTTACTATCTGCCTCCCGCCGCTTATTCTAGCCTGACGCACGTCGGTCACTACCGTTCCCCTCACGCACACAGACATTCCGGGCGTAAGGTCGGTAATGTGCGCTATCTCGCGACGATCCTCATATGCACGCGGAAAATATCGAAGTATGTCGCCGACAGTGAATACGCCGAGCTTTGCAAAAAGCCCGGCGCGTTTTTCTCCAACCCCTTTTAAATAGCGAAGCTCCCTATCAAAGAGATTCATAACTTTCACTCTACCGAAACAAGATAGTAATACACCGGCTGCCCGCCATAAACGACGTTTACTTCTGCCTCCGGGTACTCCTTTGTGAATATTTCTCGGGCGCTCTCTGCCGACTCCTCGTCGACATCTTCGCCATAAAACACAGTTATAAACTCCGCGCTGAACTTGCTTAGTTCACGCGCAAGCTTCTTCAGTGCGGCTGTGCGTGAACGGCTGTTTGCTATGAGCTCTCCGTCTGCGATAGCGAGGTAATCGCCCTGCTTTATCTTCTTTCCGTCGAACACGCTGTCCCGTGCCGCATAGGTTATCTGCCCAGTGTGCACATTTGCTGCCGCTTCCAGCATCTGCTCGCGGTTCTTTTTCGGGTCCGCATTCTCGTCAAAGGCGAGCATTGCACTGACGCCCTGAGGGATAGTTTTCGTCGGTACAATGATCACCTGCTTTTCGCTCATAGAAATGCACTGCTCGGCAGCCATGATGATGTTCTTGTTGTTCGGAAGAACCATGACCACCTCGGCAGGGGTTGCATCAATGGCGCGCAGGATGTCCTCGGTTGACGGGTTCATTGTCTGACCGCCTTTTACAAGGTTATCCACACCTATGTCGCGAAACACCTCGTCCAGCCCATCTCCGCTGGACACGCTCACAAAGCCGTATTTCTTCTCGGGACTCGCAACAAAACGTCCCGCAGCCATGACAGGCTCAGCTCCTGTTATTATTACCTTCTCGGTGTGCTGCTCACGCATATTGTCTATCTTCATGCGGGAAAGCGAACCGTATTTGAGCCCCTCGCTTATCGCTTTGCCCGGGTCGTTAGTATGGACATGGACCTTTACTATGTCCTCGTCCTCCACAAACACAAGACTGTCGCCGATAGAGTCGAGAAACGCGCGCAGCTTCAGCACGCTGTCCCGCTTATCCTCGTCCACATTGACTATAAACTCGGTGCAGTACCCGAACTTTATATCCTCGGTATCGAACACCTCAAATACCGATGACGCCTTGCCCGACTCACCTGACGCAGAACCGCTCGAAATCACCTCTCCGCGCAGACCGCGCAACATCGCCTCAAGGATAACGCAGAAACCCATTCCGCCCGCATCCACAACGCCAGCTTTCTCGAGCACCGGGTTCTGATGAACCGTCTCGTCAAGAGCTTCATGCGCCGAGGATATCATCTGCTCGAGCACATGCTCCGCCGACGGATTTTCGTTTGCCACATTTACCCCAAGCTCGCTTGACACGCGCGAAACGGTGAGAATAGTGCCCTCTGCCGGCTTCATTACCGCCTTGTACGCAGAGGCAACGCCATCACTGAAAGCAGCGGCGAGCTGGACGCCGTCGATATCGTCGCATCCTTTCAGAGAACGTGCAAATCCACGAAACAGCAGTGAAAGAATAACGCCCGAATTCCCGCGCGCACCACGAACCATATTCTTCGCGGCAAGGTCACCGATCTCTCCCACAGTCCCGTTCACCGGCGCAATGCTCGAAGCGGCGGCATTCAGTGTAAGCGACATGTTTGTACCAGTGTCCCCATCCGGGACCGGGAAAACATTGAGCTCGTTTATCGACTGCTTATTTATTTCCACGGCCGCAGCCGCGTTCAACAACATTGTTTTAAACGCCGAGCCATCTATACGTTCCATTTCAGAAAACCCCCGTGATAAATTTAGATCCGCGCGATCCTCAATCGTTTACCAACCCGTCTACACAGACATTGACGTTCAGGACCCGGATCCCGGTAGCGTCCTCCACCGTATATCTGACTTCGTCGATTATAGAGCTGCAAACAGCCGAAATATTCATCCCGTGCTTAATACGTATGTGGAGCTCAATGTCAATACCGTCCTCGTGCTCGGTCACACGCACGCCTCTGTACAGCTTACCGATTCCGAACATACCCGCAATCGAATCGGCTGCGGACGCGGGAGCCATATTCTTCACCCACAGGCACCGGTTCGCCGCATTACCGCATATCGCGGAGAGAACCTCGGGTGAGATTTCGAGAAGCCCTTTTTCCAATTTGATTTTCACTGCAATCAACCTCCACAGTAATAGGCGATCATATCTGTCGTTACCTGGATGTCCGTATGTGTTTCAAATTTCAGATTAGAGATATGTTTATTTTATACCATTTTTATAAATATGGCAAGTGCTTTATCTACAACAGGTCAACACTTTTGATCAAAAGAACAAAAAGTGCTTGCATTTGTCCGATGGTGGCAATTATAATACTATTCGGACAGAAAACAGGACAGGAGTTTTCATGTATGAATTACAGCATTTTGGAAAACCGTCTAACGATCGTAGATGTCCAGACGCTTCGCCTCGTCAGCGGCATGGAGCCGCTGCAAAGCGCGCTGCTCAAGCGCGCGCTTTCCGCTTCACTTTTTACGCTCAGCGCGGTCACCGACGAAGACGAGACGGTGGGCATGCTCCGCGTTGCGGGAGACGGAGCATATATTTTCGTTATCGCTGACCTTCTGGTGCGCCCTGACGCTCGAGGAGAGGGCATCGGAAGTGCGCTTGTCAACGCTGCGCTCGACCGCATGTGTGCAATGCTCCCCTCCTCCGCATGGTCTACTGTCACCTTAGTAGCGGCAGAGGGAAAGGAGTCATTCTATGAGAGGCTTGGCTTCCACACGCTCCCGCATGGGGCAGCCGGTCACGGAATGCAGACATTTATACACGGATGCTCGCCACAATAAGGCGAATTTTCTTCGTTTTTCACATTGACAGCACAGCTTTGCGGTGTTATCATTCTACCAGTATAGGTCAAAGGCACAGACGGGAACAACCGCGCCGGTCATATCATTGCCACAGAGAGCGAAGCCCCGCCCGCAAAATTTGCGAGCCAGTGCTGCAAGCTTCGCGCGTGACTCCGGCGATACCCTCCCCGAGCCGCCTCCGAGGGCTGCACCTAAGTACGTGGCATAAGGACGGACGTTGCCGCGCGTTAAGCGGATAAAAGTGGTCTGCCGCGCAAAGGAAATGCGGGCAGGCAATCAGGGTGGAACCGTGAGGAAATTGCCCCACCCCTGAAACGTGTATGTTTCGGGGGTGGGTTTTATTATTGCCATTCCCCGTATCCGCAGAACATATGAAAGGATGGTCCGAAATCGTGAAAATTATTTTGAAAGACGGCTCGACACTCGAGCTTGAGGCTGGCTGCACGGCGCTCGACGCAGCAAAGCAGATAAGCGAGGGTCTTGCTCGCAACGCTGCCGCAGCAGAGATAAACGGAGAGGTCTGCGATCTCCGCTCCGAACTGCACGATGGCGACTCGCTCAACATTCTTGGTCTCGACACCGAGGGCGGTCTCTCTACGCTGCGGCACACCGCGAGCCATATCATGGCACAGGCGGTTATGCACCTCTTCCCCGACGTTAAATTTGCTATCGGTCCGTCGATCGCGGACGGGTTCTACTACGACTTTGACACTCCAGAGCCGTTCAGCGCTGAGGACCTTGAGAAGATCGAGGCGGAGATGAAAAAGATAGTCAAGGAGAAGCTGCCGCTCGAGCGTTTTGAGCTGCCACGCGCCGAGGCTATAAAGTTTATGCAGGACCGCGATCAGCCGTACAAGGTCGAGCTCATCGAGGATCTGCCGGAGGATGCAATTATCTCTTTCTACCGTCAGGGCGACTTCACCGACCTCTGCGCCGGTCCCCACATGCAGGACACCTCCAAGCTCAAGGCATTCAAGCTCATGAACGCCACCGGCGCATACTGGCGCGGAGATTCTAACCGCAAGATGCTCTGCCGTATCTACGGAACCGCATTTGCAAAGAAGGATGATCTGGACAGCTACCTCCAGCGTCTCGAGGAGGCAAAGAAGCGCGACCACCGCAAGCTCGGCAAGGAACTTGGTCTCTACGTGCTCATGGAGGAGGGTCCCGGATTCCCGTTCTTCCTGCCCAAAGGCATGATACTGCGCAATACTCTTATAGAGTACTGGCGTGAGGTCCACAAGCGCTATGGATATGTCGAGATATCCACGCCTATGATACTGAGCCGCCACCTCTGGGAGCGCAGCGGTCACTGGGACCACTACAAGGACAACATGTACACCACCGTCATCGACGACGAGGACTTCGCAATAAAACCGATGAACTGCCCCGGCGGAATGCTGGTCTACAAAAACGAACCGCACTCCTACCGCGACCTGCCGCTTCGCGTGGGCGAGCTTGGTCTTGTCCACCGCCACGAGCTGAGCGGCGCGCTTCACGGTCTGTTCCGCGTCCGTTGCTTTACCCAGGACGATGCGCACATCTTCATGACCTGGGAGCAGATGAAGGACGAAATAAAGAACGTCGTGACCCTGTTCGACGAGGTGTACTCGCTTTTCGGTCTGAACTATCAGGTAGAGCTCTCAACCATGCCGGACGACCACATGGGCGACGAGAAGGACTGGGAGTTTGCGGAGAATACCCTTCGCGACGCGATAGTCGAAATGGGCAAGGACTATATAATAAACAAGGGCGACGGAGCGTTCTACGGTCCGAAGCTCGACTTCCACATTGAGGACTGTCTCGGACGCACCTGGCAGTGCGGCACTATACAGCTCGACATGCAGCTCCCCGAACGGTTTGAGCTCGAGTATACCGGAGCAGACGGCGCAAAGCACCGCCCGGTCATGATCCATCGCGTCGTTTTCGGCTCTATCGAGCGTTTCATCGGTGTCATAACCGAGCACTTTGCGGGCGCGTTCCCGACCTGGCTCTCCCCCGTTCAGGTCAAGGTACTGCCGATAACCGACCGCTCTGCAGAGTACGCCGCCGAGGTCGCCGCACAGCTCGACGGCGCAGGCGTTCGTGTCGAAGTTGACACCCGCAACGAGAAGATCGGATACAAGATCCGCGAAGCTCAGATGCAGAAGATACCGTATATGCTCATCATCGGCGACAAGGAAGCTGAGAGCCGCGAGGTCTCTGTCCGCTCGCGTTCAGATGGTGACATCGGCGCAATGCCGGTCGAGCAATTTGTCGAAAAGGTCACCGGGGAAATCAAGTCCCGCGCCCGGTAATCCTAAACTCAATCATATGAACACACCTCCGCGCATAGATTTGAATGTCTTTGCGCGGAGGTGTTTTACATATGAGAAAGTCAAAACCAAGGAGATTGAAAACCAGCTCGACTACTGGCAAACTGAAAGCGGTCTTTTTTCTTGCGCTCGCAACCGGAGTTCTGATGCTCATTCTTTGCTACGGAGCAAAAGAGGGCGCGTTTCTACCGCCAGATTCACTGACCGACGCCGCGTTTAACGGCACCCACCTCGGCTCTTCGCAGGGCGATTACACCGGAGTGCTCGCGGCACCGCCCTCCACCACGCCCGAACCTTCCTACAGTCCAACAGATCAGACTGCAACAAACCCAACCGCAACCCCAGACCCTTCCACCACAGCTTCGGACTCCCCGTCCCCAGACCCCAGCGTGACACCCTCCGCGGTCGACACCGACCCATCGGTACACACGGTCACCGTGACCGCCGACAGCTCGTCGTGGCACGCAAATTATGACGGTGTGTTTGTAAAAAACGAAACCAACTATGAACTTGACATCCGCTCCTATCTTGAAAGCGAACTACCTGAATCGGTGCGCAAGGCACCGCAGCACATAATTATTATTCACACTCACTCGAGCGAAGCGTTCTACCCCGACGGAGAGGATATATATGAACCGACCGACGTGCAACGCACCGAGGACACAAATTACAATGTCGTGCGCCTTGGCGACGCGCTTGCAGACAAGCTCACCGAGCGCGGCTTCAAAGTCACGCATATCCGCGAGATTTTTGACTATCCGTCATACACCGGCTCATATACCCGCGCGCTTGCCGCACTTGAGGCTGCGATAGCCGAAAACCCCGACGCTTGTTCGGTCATCGATATACACCGCGACGCAATAACATCGGCGAGCGGCTCGATATACCGGGTGGTGGACGACACCCCCTCCGGACGCGCCGCACAGATGATGCTTGTTGTCGGCACCGATAGCAGCGGTCTTGCCCACGACAACTGGCGCAGGAACCTCACCTTTGCCGTGCACCTTCAAAAGTACATAGTCGACGAATACCCGAACCTGATGCGACCCATAGCACTATCACGATCGCGCTACAATCAGCACCTCACCGAAGGGTCGCTCATCGTGGAAGTTGGAGCCTCCGGCAACACCCTGCGTGAGGCACTGCTCTCTATAGAGCTTTTCGGAGAGAAATTATGTGACTTTTTTGACGATATTGCCGAATAAAGCAAGTTCCATTTGTAAATATAGACAAATTGTGCTGTCTGCCCTTGTAATCCGCGCCGTTTTGGCTATAATTGATGTATGTGAATACGCCGTTGGTTGACTTAAAATACATCAGATGACGGAGGTTAACATGGAAGATATCAGGCAGCCGGTTGGGGAACTCAGCATTATTGCGCTTCACGGGTGCGAAAATTTTGTTTCACGAGTAGACAACTACATACGCGAATGGCGAGGCAGCGACAAAAGCTACATCACAAGCGTCTCTCTACCCCGGTTTGGCAATGGCGAAGGCAAGGGGATCGTAAATGAAACGGTCCGTGGTCATGATATCTATATAATCTGCGACATCGCAAACTACGGTGTCACATACAAAATGTTTGGTCGTGAGGTCCCCATGAGCCCCGATGACCACTTCCAGGATCTCAAGCGCGTGCTCGGTGCGTGCGCCGGAAAACAGCGTCGCACCACCGTTATTATGCCGATGCTCTATGAGGGAAGGCAACACCGCCGTGCCGCACGCGAATCGCTCGACTGTGCGATAGCGCTTCAGGAGCTCGTAGCGATGGGCGTCACTAACATAATAACCTGCGACGCGCACGATACCCGCGTTCAGAACGCGATCCCGAACCACGGTTTCGACAGCGTCCAGCCAGTCTACCAGATGCTCAAGGCGCTTGTTCATACCGTTCCGGACATTGATTTCTCCCACGGCAATACCGTCGTTATCTCCCCTGACGAGGGAGCTATATCCCGAGCAATGTACTACGCCACGATGATCGGAGTCGACCTCGGCACCTTCTATAAGCGCCGCGACTACTCGGTCGTCGTAAACGGTAGCAACCCTATAGTCGCCCACGAGTTCCTCGGAAACGACATCGCGGGCAAGGATGCGATAGTCGTCGACGATATGATATCGTCCGGCAGCTCGATGCTCGACGTTTGCTACCAGCTCAAGGCACGCGGTGCGAAGCGGATATTCGTGTTCTCGACTTTCGGTCTCTTCTGCAACGGCTTTGAGCGCTTTGACGAGGCATATGCCTCCAATCTCTTCGACAGGATATTCACCACCAATGTCATTTATATACCCGACGAGCTCGCGCAGCGCGAGTGGTACACCCCGGTCGATATGACAAAACTTATAGCGTTGCTTGTCGATACCATGAACTGCGATAGCTCGATAAGCTCGCTCCTCTCTCCCACCGAGAAGATAAACAAGCTGCTCGGTCGTATGAAATGAGCTATCACTTTTTTGCCCTAATTTCGCGCATGAAACATATCCGGCGCTGGGGACTAATGCGTAATTCCGACCCGGAAAACCTGTCCGAGCACTCGCACATGACCGCAGTCCTCGCACACGCCCTCGCAGTGATAAACCGAGACGTGTTCGGCGGTGACGCCGATCCAGGGCAGTGCGCGGCAGCGGCGTTGTTCCACGACGCAAGCGAGATCCTCACCGGCGATCTGCCCACTCCAGTCAAATATTTTAATCCTGCGATAAAGGATGCCTACAAGGCGGTCGAGAAGGTCTCCGCGAACAGGATAATAGCGATGCTTCCCAAAGAGCTGCAAACCGAATATACTCCGCTTATCCGCGAGGAACTGCCGAACGACGTCTATGCGATAGTTAAAGCAGCGGACAAACTTGCGGCGTACATCAAGTGCGTTGAAGAACTTCGCGCAGGAAACGCCGAATTCAAGAAGGCGGCGGAACAGACCCGGGCGGCACTCGACGCAATCGAGCTCAGAGAGCTCAGGTACTTTCTTGAGAAGTTTATCGATTCGTTTGAACTCACGCTCGACGAACTCGATTGACCAACAATTCAATACCGTAAGTAAGGGAGTAGTCAACGCGACGCCGTGGCTGTGCCAACATACTGGAGCTTTTGCTTCTGGTTCAGCATTAAATGACGAGACTTATCCATGCCCAAAGGATAAGTCTCGTCATTTTTATGCGTAGCGCCGGCTTATGCCCTGCTGATAAAACACGCTCCGCCGTCCAAGCGGCAGAGCAACACATGAAATATAAAATGCAGGAGGAAACATGGGGACTATTGAACTTTTACTTATCGCTATCGGACTTGCAATGGACGCCTTTGCAGTATCCATCTGCAAAGGACTATCGGTCGGCAAAGCTTCTGTCAAAAGCTGTGCACTTGCCGGTCTTTATTTCGGCGGATTTCAGGCAATAATGCCGCTTATCGGATACTTTCTCGGAACGCAGCTCGAATCCTTTATAACCAATATCGACCACTGGGTGGCATTCGTTCTGCTCACGATAATCGGCATAAATATGATCCGCGAATCGCGCGGTTCAGCCGAGCAGCTCGAGGCATCCTTCGGTCCAAAGGCGATGCTCCCGCTCGCGGTCGCTACAAGCATCGACGCTCTTGCCATCGGTATAACCTTCGGCGTCCTCGGCGTGAGCATACTTCCCGCAGTTACTCTTATCGGCATTGTCACCTTCGTGCTCAGCGCAGTCGGGGTGATACTCGGCGGAATTTTCGGTGCAAAATGCCGTTCCGCCGCAGAACTCTGCGGCGGAATAGTCCTTATTCTTATTGGCAGTAAAATACTGCTCGAACACGTAGGCATTCTCTGATATATATTGATATATATATCGTCTTACAGCGCGGCAAGCGACTCGAGCTCGCGGTCATTTTTGAACTGATTCGTGTACAGCTCGTAGTAGTAGCCGCGCTTTTTCATAAGCTCAGTGTGGCTACCCTGTTCAAGTATCTCGCCCTTGTCGATGACGAGGATGCGGTCAGCGTTTCTTATGGTCGAAAGTCTGTGAGCAATAATGAAGCTGGTTCTCCCGTGCAACAGCGCCTCGCTCGCCTTCTGTATCTTGACCTCGCTCTCGGTGTCTATCGAGCTTGTAGCCTCGTCGAGTACGAATATCTTCGGGTCAGCGATTATCGCGCGTGCAAACGAGATGAGCTGCTTCTGCCCGGTGGAGAGCAGTCCACCGCCCTCGCCGACTTCGGTGTCATACCCCTTTTCGAGAGCCCGAATGAATGCGTCGGCGCCCACCATCTCCGCTGCCGCGATCACCTCTTCGTCGGTTGCGTTCAGTCTTCCGTACCGGATGTTCTCCATTATGCTTCCGCTGAACAGGTGTGGCGACTGAAGCACATAGCCAAGACTCGACTGTAGCCACAGCTGGCTGCGCGAGCGGATGTCCTTGCCGTCGATCAGTATTTCACCCTCCTGCGGCTCGTAGAACCGGCAGACAAGGTTGACTATCGTACTCTTGCCGCTTCCCGTTTCGCCAACTAGCGCTATGTTCTCCCCCGCCTTTACGGTTAGATTGAAGTTCTTGAGAACCTTCTCCCCGTCCTTGTACCAGAAGCTCACGTTTTTGAACTCTACATCGCCGCGTATCGGCTCCCAGTTTTCACGATTTGCGTCGAACATGTCGCCATACTTTTTGACTATATCATCTCCGTCGACTATCTCTGGCTCCTCCATTAGCACGTCTATAACACGCTCCGCCGCCGCCTGCGAGGACTGGAAGTCTGCGAAAATGCGAGTGAAGTTGCGTATCGGCTCGAACATCATGTTGCCGATGTTTATAAAGAAGTTCAGAGTACCGATGGTTAGAAGCCCATCCATCACATTGTAGCCGCCGCCTACCAGCACCGCGCCGACTGCTATGCTTATCACCATCGACGCAACCGGCATATAAAGCGCGGATATTGCCACCGCTCTCATGGATGCGGAGCGCATATCAGACGCGGTCACGAAGAACTCGCGGTCGTTCAGTTTCTCCCGCACGAGTGTCTTTGTGGTGCGTGCGCCCATGATTCCCTCGTTGAAAGACGAAGTTATCATGCTGTTGAGCCGCCGAGTCTCGCGCTGGAAACGGAGTATCCGCTTCTGGAACGCAATGCTTATCAACACCAGCAGCGGGAGCGCAGCAAGCAGTATCAGTGCGAGCTTCCACTCGATTATCAGCATACCTACGATGCTCGCAATTATTGCCATCACTCCCCATCCGAGGTCGATAAAGCACCATGAAATTGTCTCGACGGTACGACTGACATCGGTGGTCATCCTCGCGAGCAGGTGCCCGACCGATGTCCTGTCAAAGTAGGAAAACGAGAGTGTCTGGAGCTTTGAGAATGCCTCCTCGCGTATGTCCGCGGTCATGTTCGCCTCGAGGTTTCCGCACGCCCGTGAAAAAAACCATGTGAAAACTGCAAACAGCGTCTGCACCGCAAGGTACGCAAATATGAACCACGAAAATCCGCCAAGCGAACTTTTGGATATGAAATCGTCTATCGCCCAGCGGGATAATAGCGACGTGAACAGGTCAAGGATTCCGGTGAGCGCACCGCATATCAGTGCGGTGTATATATATTTCTTTTTTCTTCCCGCATAACTCAGAATTTTTCTCCAGGTTCCAAAGTTTATTTTCTGCCCCTGGTATTCCTTCTCTTTAATCGCACTGCTCACTGCCTGTCCCCCCTTTCAATCTCCGGTTCTTCCGCCGTCAGGCTCTGAATATCGTATGTGCGCCGGTATATTCCACCAAGCGCCAGCAGTTCCTCGTGCGTACCCTCCTCCGCAATTGCACCATCCTTCATGACGAATATGTGATCCGCCTCCATGAGCGTGGTTATGCGGTGTGAGATTATTATCGTTGTGGTTCCCTTTCTCCTTGACGCGAGTGCGCCACGTATCTGTGCGTCGGTCTTTGCATCGACCGCAGAAAGCGAGTCGTCAAATATCAGGATGTCGCTGTCACCTATAAGCGCGCGGGCTATCGCCACACGCTGCTTCTGACCTCCTGAAAGTGTCACTCCGCGCTCTCCGACGACCGTGTCGTATCCGTTCTCAAACGATTCGATGTCGTCGTGTATAGCCGCGACACGCGCCGCCTCATACACGCGCTCGCTGTCCAACTGTTCATACTTTATGCCTATATTGTCAAATATGGTCTTAGAATAGAGAAACGGCTCCTGTAACACGATACCTATGTGATCGCGCAGATAATCCTTTGAAATCCCGGTAATATCGACGCCGCCGATCGTTATTTCTCCTGAATCAATGTCATACAGCCGCTGAAGAAGCTGCACCACTGTGCTCTTACCGCTTCCGGTTCCGCCGAGAATAGCTACGGTGCTCCCTCCGGCAATGTGCATATTCAGGTCGTGGAGTACACTCTGCCCCTTGTCATAGCTGAAGTTGACGTTTTTGAAGTCTATGTCCCCCGACAGAGGCGGCATTTCGCCGTCAGCCACCGGGTCCTCCTCCTGTTCGCCCAACACCTCCTGAATTCGTCCGACCGCGATAAGCGAGCGACCAAAGTCGGAAAGCACTCTTCCGAACCCTCGAAGCGGCCATATGAACGTGTACACATATGAAAGGAACGCAGTGTATTCACCGAGCGACAGACTGCCGTTTACGGTGTATATTATTCCGAAAATTGCGACAAGCGATATCTGCAAACCGCTCACAAGGTCGAGAGCCGACCAGAGGTTTGCAAATGCGTAGTTCAGTTTCACCGTCTTTTCACGAAGCCTGCTGTTGGTGTCGGTAAACTTGTCGAGCTCAAACCGCTCTCGACCAAACGCCCGTACCACACGCATTCCGGTCAGATTCTCCTGCACGACAGTGTACATCTGCCCCTCCTCCTGCTCAAGCACAAGGAAGAGCTTCTGTATTCGGTTGAAAAATATCAGGCTCACCAGCACCAGAAACGGTGCAAGTGACAATGTTATCAGCGTGAGCGGTACATGCATTCCCGCCATTACAAATATACCCACCACAAACAGCAGTATGGTCCGTACAAACTCGAGCATCGTCCCGGTGATAAACCTGCGCATCGTCTCCATGTCGTTGGTCGCGCGCTGTATCAGGTCGCCCGTCTGTGCTCCAACATGATACTGAAACGGCAGTCGCTGCACATGCGCATAAAACCGGTCGCGCACCCGCTCGACGGTCTTTTCACTCGCCATCGAGTTTACATAACTTCTGGAAAATGTAAGCGCGCCACTCAACAGCCGGAACACTATCATCGCAATTGCCATTATCCAGAGGCTGCGCTCGACGTTTGCGCGAATACCGGTATCACCTCCAAGGATGCCATCCACGAACCACCTAAAATAGACGGGGACGTTTACCGGATTGTCATCCAGCACCGTGTCGATAGTTACCGAAAGAACGAGCGGCGAGATAAATGAAAGGAACAGCTCGCCCGCCATGAGTACAAGACCCACTACCAGCATCCAGCGGAACCCCTTCATGTAGCCCCAAAGTGCTTTGAGGCGCATACGATTCATACTTGTTGCACTCCCTCTCCGTAATTTATAATTCTTTTAAGATACAAAAATAGCTGCGGAATATCCGCAGCTATTTTATATTTATAGCTTTATAGCGCGGACCTTACGGTCCGCGCTATATAAGTACACTTCATCATCTACGCACAGACCGTATAATATTTATTTTCGGACGCGAATACAACCGCGCCACCCGCATCGCAAGCGCCACCATTGAGCACTGCATTAAACTCAACATACGCGTTCTTCATCGTCCGTCCTCCTTTCACAGTTTGGCGTAGTTTTCCTATCCTGCGGTATTATATCTTATTGACCGTGAAAATGCAATAGTATTTCAAAATTCTTTTCCAAATCAATACATGCCGTACACCAGCAGCGCTGCCTCGGAGCGGGTAATACTGTCGGTCGGTCGGAAGCTGCCGCTATTTTGCAGCGCCCCAATGGTCACGAGCACGCCGACAAACTCCTTTGCATATGACGGGATCGAGCTTGCATCGTCAAACTTGAGATCTGCGCTCTGATAACCACCCGGCAGTGTGCGTCCAAGCACTGTGCAGACATCAGCACGAGTCATCGTTGCCCTGGGGTCAAATATGAGCGTTCCGTCATTTTTAGCCTTGCCACTGATTATTCCGAGCGCATACATTGCCTTGACGGCATCCTGCGCCCAGTTGTCAATCGACGCCGCGTCGGTAAACGGGAGTTCGACCTCCGAATACTCACTCAGATCCACCTTCAGGTAGTTTGCCATGAGCACAGCAAACTCCATTCTCGTCATCGTCTTCTGCGGGTAGTAGTAGAGCTTGCCGTCGTTTGCAAGTGACCCGTTCAGAACACCGCGAGCATTGAGGTAATTTGCAGCGTATATGCTCGACTCACCGGCTGCATCCGCAAATGGGCTCTGCTCGGTCCCTTGGCGCAGGTCGTAGGTGTATGTGTACCGCGATACGTTACCAGCAGCGTCCGACGCTTCGATCGTTATGCGGTGAAGCTTGCCATCCGACGGGTCTATCGGCGTGGAGATGAGGGTGGACGACGCGCTGTCGTAGCTGAACCCTATTTTAACTCCGTCAAACATTATCGCGATATTTTCGGCGAGCACCGCGCTCTCATCGTCCGAGAACGCGGCGGTCAGGACCGCGGAACCGGGTGTGGTCACCGAATCAACCTTCACCGCAGAGATCACCGGAGGTGTCGTATCCGCTCCACTCGAATAGGATGCCGTCACCTGGTCAATGTAAATGGTCCCGGTACTACGTCCGCTCGCGGTGCGGGTTATATCCACCGAGCTCACCGATACTGCGCCATCCGGCAGTTCGACCGTCTGAAGCGCGTACTCCTTATAATTCAGGGCACAGACCTTGATATACCTCTGTGAACCGTCATCCATCGCAACCGTGACGCCCAGTTCGTTTTGCGAATTGTCGCCGTACACCCACATTTTAAGCGTGAGCGAACCGACAGGTATCTTCCAGTTCGTTGCGAGCGACGCCTTACTCGAGTCGGCACCGAAGTTCGTGACTATTTTGGCGGACGACTCGCCGTATTTGACATATGCACGCTCGGACTGAACGCTTGAGGTTATCCCAGTGGCGCTACCCGAAATGCCCGAGTTGCCGTTTTCAAAGCCGTCAATGAGGGTACTGCCCTTGCCCACCGTCACATTCACCGTGGCGGTAGCGGAGCCGTAGCTCACGGTGATAGTACCGCGCACGCCATTTTCAGCCGTTGCCGTAAACTTCCCGTCCGAGCTCATGCTGCCTATTCCGCCGCTCACGTTCCACTTGTAGAGGGTACTTGCGGACTCGATCTCCTCACCCGCATACTCGCAGTATGCGCCGAGCGAAATACTCTGCGACGGCTCGAGCCGCAGCTCGGTTATTTTCTCGTCACCGCTTGTAACATAAATATTATCCGGGGAAGAAATAACGTTCACCTGCATGCTTCCGCTATACGCCCCGTTGGACACAGTTATGACGTCCACTCCGGTGAACCCTTCCGGAGCAGTGTATCTTCCGCTCGCATCCACACTGCCCTGACCAGATACGCTCCACTCCACGTCCTGAGGCAAAGTTACCGGATGATAATTGCGATCAGTCGGGTAACAATTCGGAGTATATGAGGTGCCGGCGAGCAGCGTGACAGTCTCCGGGTAGAAGAAAAACTGCTCTGCCATTCCGGTCGATTCCGACTTATTGAGGAACAAAATGTAGTTTGCACCCATACGCAACGTACCGTCCGAAGGCCTGTTCTGCGTATCAAGTTCAGTTTTTCCAGGCATCGCCGCGACCATTGCGGTCGAACCACCGCCGTCCATATTCACCGCGGACACACATCCGAGCTCGAGCATACGGTTCGCAAGTTCGTCAAGACCCATGCCAGCCGACCATGACGCACTGCGTCCGTCAACCGTGTAAAATACCGCGCTTCCGTCCGCGCGCACTCCTACCGCCGTCCGCGGGTTCTTGCTGGTACTTAACCCACTGCAAACCGCAGAATCGCTTACAAGCATATCCCCGGCTCCAACGGCATAGCTGACCTCGCTCCACCGCTCATCCGGCGATGTCACAGTTATCTGCACGTTGTCTCCAACAACAAACCCGCTCAGCCGCTCTGAATTCCCATTCTCTACGGTCGCGGTTATTATCATCTCGTCTGCACCTATCTCACGAGTGGTAGATGTAGTTATTATGTCAACTACCTGTGCATTGACATACCCGCCGACACGAAGCTCCCCGCTCAAACCACCAAGCACTACCATCACGCTCTCGCCTGTCGCGCGGGTATTTGCAGAAAAATCATCGGTCAGCAGCCACACACCGTAGTTCTTTCGAGTCTTGTTTACATAATCTATTTTGACTGAAGCGCCGCTGTCTGCAACGGCGGTTATGCTCAGAGCGGGAGTGCCGATGATGACACTGCCGTCCGAATACATACCGACCGCGTTAACTCCGGCGTCCGAGCTGCGGAGAATACCGTCGGTAATTACTATTCCTATCGGGACTCCGGTATCGGTCATATAGAAGTCGCCGTTTATTCCTGCAATAACCTCATTTCCGCGCGACGTCTCGTGCGAGGCAACATATTTTACGGTGGATGTTCCGTACAGTGTTGACCCGTATGCAACTACCGGGACAGCGCCGCTTCCCGGTGTGCTTACTATGTATCGCTCCTCGTTTTTTGAGCCGCCTGAATTCTGGTATTGTGACACCGTGAGATCGAGACCAGGCGCTATTCTTTTGGTATCAGATGAGATCACTCCTGCTGCGCTTGCGCTGAACGGAATAGAGGACAGCACGAGCGCAGATGCGAGCACGAATGCAGATATTTTTTTAAGCAGAGCCATTTTTTCTCCTCATGATTATGCGAAAGGTAAACGAGCCGCAGAAGACAATCTGATATTGCCCTCTGACGGCTCGCCTAATTGACTATATGACAGATTTACTCTTCGACATCCGCTATATCCTTGGAAATAGTGAGAACACCAGCCTCGCTCGAAGCAACGATTCCGTCGCCTGTATCCTCCTCGGCAGGTTCATCGTCCTGAGCGGATCCGTCAGCGGCATCCGCCTCAAGAAGAGCACGAATGCTGAGCCAGACCTTCTGCTTGTCGTAGTCGACGTTGGTTATCTTGCACTGAACTTCCTGACCCTCGCTGAGCACATCGCCCGGCTTGCCTATGCGGTGATCGGCAATCTGCGAGATGTGTATAAGACCGTCGACGCCGGGAATAATTTCCGCAAAAGCACCAAAGGTCATAAGCTTGACCACTTTAGCGGTGATAACGTCGCCTATATTGTATCCGGCAACAAACTTGGTCCACGGATTGTCCTCCGCGGTGCGCAATCCGAGCGAGATCTTCTTCTTCTCGCGGTCAAACGAGAGGACATGCACGGTAACAGTGTCGCCAACCGAAACAACATCCTGCGGATGACGTACACGCTGCCAGGAGAGCTCAGAAATGTGGACCATTCCGTCCACTCCGCCGATGTCTACGAACACGCCGTAATTGGTCATAGACTTGACGACACCCTCATAAATCTTCCCTTCTTCGATCTCGTTCCAGACCTGCTCCGCCTTAGCCTTGCGCTCCTCGCGCGTAACAGCGCTTATCGAACCGACAACACGGCGGCGGGCACGATTGACCTCGGTTATCTTGAGGCGAACCTTGGTCTTGACAAGACCGCTCAGCGAACCGCCGCGCGGAACACCGGTCTGCGACGCGGGTATGAACACGCGCACGCCCTTGACCGACGCCACAACACCGCCCTTGTTCTCCTCGGTGATATAGCCTTCCATAGTCTCATGGCTCTCTACCGCAGCTTCAACGTCCTCCCAGCCCTTAGCACTGTCAAGACGGCGCTTGGAGAGCATTGCGGTGCCCTCGACGTCGTTTACGCGGATGACCGACGCCTCTATCTCGTCGCCAACTTTAAGCGAGGAAATAAACTCCTGATCGTCACCCAGCTCGGCAAGCGGTATGTAACCCGCATGCTTGGTACCAAGATCGACCTGAACCTCGGTGCCGGAAATCCCGGTCACAACACCCTTGACCTTATCCCCGTTATTCAAAGTCTTGAACGTCTGTTCAAGCATTTCTGCAAAAGTAGCATCCTCAGATACGGCTGCGGGTTCAATGACCTTGTCAGCCTCGGCAGCAACCGGCGCTGCCGGCTCCGCGTTCTCTACCGCAGGCTCTGCGGCAGTGTTTACGTCCTCACCTGTGACGTTCAGTATTTCGTCGCTCATTTTCTTACAGACCTCCATAATTATCCGCCTCGGCGTTGACGCCCCCGCGGTGACGCCGACGGTGGAAAAGTCGCCAAATTCACCGAGCCCAGCCGCATTCTCCACAAGAAAAACATTCTCGCAGTAGCGACGGCATAGCTCGTACAGCCGCCTGGTGTTTGCGCTTCGCTTGTCTCCCGCAATGACCATGGCGTCGCTGCCGGCGGCTATCTGCGCCGCCTCGCGCTGCCTCAGAATTGTGGCTTTGCATATTGTATCAAACTTTTTCGCATTTGTACACTGGTTTTTTAAAAAATTCACAATTTGTTCCCAAACGCTTATATCCAACGTTGTCTGCGAGACCACTGAAAGCGCCTTTGACCGGTTTTCCGGCGCCTCATCAAGCCATTTTGAGAACTCCTCGGCATTTTCGAACACAAGCGGCGGGCTCTCACACCATCCGGCTATCCCTTTCACCTCGGTGTGCTGCGCCTGCCCGATTATTACCACCTGTCTGCCCTGGGCGCTCTCCTTTGCGACCGTGTCATGTATACGCTTTACGTACGGACAGGTCGCATCGACGTATTCTATTCCACGCCGTTTCAATTCCTCATGCACCGCACGAGGGGCGCCGTGCGAACAAATTATCGCAGTCTCGCCCGGGCGCAGTTCATCAACCCCCTGCGCGATGCGCACACCACGCTCTTCTAGCTCATGGGTCACGGTGCTGTTGTGGATTATAGGACCAAGTGTAGCCGCATTTCCGGCACATTCGTCCGCAAGTTTCACCGCGCGGTCCACCCCGAAACAGAACCCAGCGGTCGATGCAAGAATGACCTTCATTTCAAGTTCTCCCCAAGTTTCTCTATCCTGCGCATCAGCTCGTCGGCTTCCCTGCGGTAAGCCTCGCTTGTCGCCTCTCCGCTCATTTTCCGGGGCATATACGCCTCTCCGAATACAACGTCTATTCTACGGCGGCAAAACATCGGTTTGCGGCACTCGGTAACGAAGGTTGGCTGAACAGGGGCACCAGAGCGCATAGACATCATTATCACTCCAGTCTTTACGTCGCTCTTCTCTCCTTCATTTACCCGCCGTCCTTCCGGAAACACTATGAGCCGTCCACCGCTTTTCAAGTGCTCGATAGACTTCTTTATTGCCGCTATGTCCGACTCCCCCCTCCGAACATACACGATGAGGAAACTGATGATTGACCTAAGCACCGGTACCGATCCGAGCTCGCTCTTTGCAAGAAATTTTGGCTGGTTATACCCACGCGAATTGCGCATTCCTAGCGCCACCATGAGCGGGTCCATCATAGACGAGTGGTTGGCACATACCACCGCCGGACCGTCAACGACATTCTCCGAACCATGCACGTGGAACTTGTAAAACAGGTGCGTGTATATCCACACCGCCCAGTAATATATCCTGTATATCACCGCCGCCATCTATCTTCCTGTCCTTTCGCTTACCACTTTCTCCACCGCCGCTACGCTTTGCTCAAAGTCAAGCTCGCTTGTATCCACGAGCACCGAATCCTCTGCCGGTCGCAGCGGGGCGATCTCCCGTTCGGAATCGTTCTTATCTCTCCAAATAAGGTCGTTCAGCACCTCTTCAAGTGTCGTATTCTCACCTTTTTCGATAAGCTCAAGGTAACGCCGTTTTGCACGTACTTCCGGCGAAGCGGTGAGGAATATCTTAACCTCCGCAGACGGTAGCACCACCGTACCAATATCTCTTCCGTCCATGACCACGCTCTGATGCGTCGCCATATCACGCTGAATCCCAAGCAGCGCCGCCCGTACCTCCGGTATCTTTGAAACCTTCGAGGCGTATATCGACGCCTTGGGTGTGCGAATGAGACCGGACACATCCTCACCGTTGAGGTATACGCGCTGTCCCTCCTCCGCGTAACGCAGTTCGACCTTTGCATCATGCAGTATCTCAGCGACCTGCTCCGCGCTGTCCGGGTCGGCGCCACATCTCTCAACGTGTAGTCCAATAGCGCGGTAAAGCGCCCCGGTGTCCACATACACACAGCCCAGCTTCGCCGCAAGTGCACGCGCCACCGAACTCTTGCCCGCGCCGTTCGGTCCGTCTATTGCAACCGCAAACTTCTCCATATTTCAGCCTCCAGTGCAAGTAATTTGTTTTACAGCAGATAGTGCGCAGCACTCTTCCCCGCAAGGTTCCCGGTCGACCACGCTATCTGCAAATTGAAACCGCCGGTATACGCATCAACATCGAGAAGCTCGCCTGCAAAGTAAAGTCCCTTTACAAGTTTCGACGCCATGCTGTGCGAATCCACCTCCGAAAGTGAAACGCCTCCTCGGGTTATGACCGCCTCCTCCACTGGACGCAGCCCGCCTATGTTAACCACAAACCGCTTTATTACGGTCTCGATCTGCCTGCGCTGCTCTCGCGTAATCGAATTGACCGGAGTGCTTCCGTCAACGCCAGCAAGCCCGGGCAGTATTGTGGCAAGAGCACGAGGCAGGAGCGAACCGAGCAGATTTGAAATGCTCCGGTTTGGTGTTTCGGCAAATTCGCGAAGCATCCGTGCATCCAGCTTTCCCTCGTCTAACGCCGGCTTCAGGTCGATGACTATCTGGCAGCTGTGCGCCCCAAAGTCGATGTCACACAGGTGCGCAGATGCAGAAAGTATCGTCGGTCCGCTGAGACCAAAATGAGTGAACAGCAGCTCCCCGAAATCCTCGTATATCACACGTTTATTATCAGTAATTGCTTTTACCTTTACATTCTTCAGTGATAGACCGGCAAGCTCTGCACAAAATGTATCCCCTGAAACGAGCGGCACTATAGACGCTCCGGTCGGCGTCACTGTGTGACCAAGCGCCTGCGCGATCGTGTATCCGTCCCCCGTAGATCCAGTAGCCGGATATGAGCGTCCACCAGTTGCAAGTATTGCGGCTTTACATGCAAACTCGCCGTTCTCATCGACCACCGAGCAGACCGTACCGTCAGAAATCTCGATAGACCGCGCCCGTCCCTGCACGACCTTCACACCGGCGCGTTTCATTTCGGCGCGCAACAGCGCCGAAACATCCACCGCCTTGTCGGACGCAGGGAATACACGGTCTCCCCGCTCGGTTTTCAGTTGCAGACCCCGGCTTTCAAACCAGTCTATCGTCTGTTGTGGAGAAAATTTTGAAATCGCGCTGTAAAGGAATTTACCTCCGTGCGGAATGTTTTTAACGGCGTCCGCTACCTCACAATTATTTGTAAGATTGCAGCGACCTTTACCGGTTATATTTATCTTTTTGCCGCAGTATCCATTCCTCTCAAGCACTACGACCTGAGCACCGCTCTCTGCTGCTGTGATTGCAGCCATCATTCCGGCGGCTCCCCCGCCTATCACCGCAATATCAGTTGCTCTGCTCGGCTTTTTCATATATCTCGTATTCATCCCAGATATCCTCAAGCACGCTGAACGTCTCGGATATGTCCTCGCGTCTGCGCATACCTATGGCAACTATCAGCGCGTTTATCAGACTAAGCGGAGCGACAAGCGAATCGACAAACGACGCCATTTCACACGGTGCAAAAAGCGAGATGTTACCTAGAGCGGATATCGGCGAGCTTGCGCAGTCGGTTATCGAGATGATACCGGCGCCTCTGTCACGGGCAAAACGCAGACCGCGCATGGTGCGTTTGGAATAGCGCGGGAAACTTATCCCGATAACTACATCCTCCGGTCCGACGCGAAACAGACTCTCAAATATGTCTCCCTCTCCCGCAAGACCGCCCACGACGGTTACCTTACTGAAGAGCAGACGGAAATAAAACCCGAGGAATCCAGCAAGGAAGGACGAGGTACGCATTCCAATTATGTAAATGCGCTTTGCCGCGAGTATCATGTCCACGGCGTGCTCAAACACTTCGCCTTCGACCGTGTCCATAGTACCGCGTATCTTGTCGATGTCATTTTCCATTACGCCCTTGTACATGCTCTGACCCTGCATTCTCTCCCATGTGAGCTCAAGGCGCTGCACCGAGTTGAGCCTCGTATGCACCATTTCACGCAGCTCGCGCTGCATATGCGGGTATCCGGTGTAGCCGAGTTCGGTGGCAAAACGTACGACCGTACTCTCGCTCACTCCGCATGTCTCTCCGAGGCGGTGCGCTGTCATATATGCGGCTTTGTCGTAGTGCTGCATGATAAAATCAGCGATGCGCCGCTGACCTTTTGAAAAGTCTTGACGTCTTTCCTCGATACGCTTCATGAGATCGAGACTCATATAAAGAATAACCTCTTTTCCTGTTATCGCTTTACCTCAGCGATTTTATGTAATCCGTTTCCTCACGGTCAAGATAACGCCACTCCCCTGGCGAGAGCATACCGAGTTTTAGTTCGCCAATTCGTACACGCTTCAGCCGTTTTACCGCCATGCCCTGCTGCTCGCACATGCGCCGTATCTGTCGGTTTTTCCCCTCGTGGATCACCATTTCTATCCTCCAGCGCTCTCCGTTCCGCGAAAGGACATCTACGCCCGGCGGCACTATCCGTTCTCCATCGAGCTCTCCCATCGCGGCAAGCGCTGCGATTTTTTCGTCCGACGCCGGTTCCACCGTCACGCGGTACGCCTTGTCGACCAGCTTTCGCGGGTGTGTCAGTGCGAGCGCAGCCTCACCGTCGTTCGTCATAATAAGCAGACCCTCAGACGCCATGTCGAGCCTTCCCACCGGATAGACGCGGGTGCCGCAGTCGACAAGGGTGCCAACCGTACGGCTTCGCCCGCGCTCATCCGACATCGTGGTAACATATCCGCGCGGCTTATACAACATTATATAGACGTGCTCAGGCGGAGCACTAAGCGGCAGTCCGTCGATCTCGATCGTCTGAGCATCCGGGTCTGCTGACATGCCAAGCGTCGCCTGCTCTCCGTCTACGCTTACCCTTCCGTCGAGTATCATTTTCTCCGCCGCACGCCTCGACGCCACACCGTACGCGGAAATTATTTTTTGCAGACGTTCCTTCAACGATATTACCTCAATTTCCGTTTTTACTGTTTCAACTGAGGTATTATATCAAAAACCGAGACCTTCCGCAATAGCCGCTATCCCTTCCTTAACTTTTTCAAACAAACTTAATTTGCGCGGCTCGCTCTGCTCGGCGTCTCCGCCCCACACAAGCCTCACACGAGCTATTTCAGTGCCGTCAAGGCTGTAAACGAGCTCCCCACACGGATCCCCTGCACGCACCGGTGCATATGTGAAGTGCGGCGCCAGTATCTCGCAGTTCACCCGTTCAGCCTCCTGCTCGCTGAGCAGCACCTCGACCTTCGCTTCCGCAACAGCCGTCATCTGCGCAGTATCTCCGCCCATTACGCCTATTGTGACTGCCGTCTCACCGTCGCCGATAAGAGTGCGAGCGGCATAGTTTTCAAATGCCCAGTCACGCAGTTTCATGTGATCGCGCCAGTCGTCCGGCGCATTCAGCGTCACGATGACGATCTCGCTTGTTCCGTCACTGAACGAGGACACGAGGCAGCGCCCCGCCTTCTTCGTATATCCCGTCTTTACCCCGGTGCAATCGTCGCAGAATGTGAGCAACTTGTTATGGTTGTACATGCTGCGCCCAGCGACCGTGGCGCGTGTGGTCGATACAACCTTTCTGAATGTCTCGTTGGATAGTGCATACGCCGCGAGCCGTGCGAGTTCCCGCGCCGTGGTGTGGTGACCGTCTGCATCAAGTCCGTTCGGCGTGACAAACGATGTGTCCTCCAGACCGAGTTCATCCGCACGTTCATTC